>NZ_CP054699.1:961071-1281428 GCF_022558445.1 Candidatus Contubernalis alkalaceticus | reverse complement strand
GGCTCGGAATACTTGTGGCAAAACTCCGAAATCTCGTTATACTTATTTCTCAAATCAGAGCTTGGTCTAATGGTTGGCATATTTTGCACCTCCAACTATAGTATATGCATATTCTATCTAAATATTGATATAAGGTCAAGATGGTTTACCCGCCAGCGTCCACTGAATCTCGCGGACGTGCGGGAGAAGTCGGTCCCCCATAGTAACTTTTTTTTATATTAACTACAAGAATAAGCTATTCTTGTGTATCAAATAATTCACGAAGATAGTCCCGGCGACTATGTAATATACGATGTATGACAACGGTACTATCTATTATTCTGTAAAAAACCAGAACCAGATATGGATGTACAACATTGAACTACTCCCACTTAACCTCTTTCGAGGTTTGAAGAGGGAGATTCCGGCTATTTAAACCAGAACCAAGCATCCCGTCAACAAGGGCTTGTAGGCAAATATGGTAACGTAAACACGCTACGCAGAAAAGGGTATTAAGTCTCCCTCTCCTCTTAGCTCTAATCGATTTCTTAATTCTTTTAGAGAGCTTATGTTTTCCATATTCCCTAACTCTTGATACAAAGCCTGGGGCTTTACATCTTTAAGCATGCGAGTTATGTATCTCCAATGCGCCCAATGATGCCTGACTGCTATCTTCTCCGGTAGCAAACCAGACAAAACCGGTGGAACTTTTTCGCTAAAACCCATCTTGCGGCGGGCAATGACATAAGCTGCTGCAAGATGGACCGATAAGCCTTTAGGTTTCATATATTTAAACTTCCCCATTTGAGAAGTGTAAGCCGGGTTTACTAAAAATATAGCTATCCCAACTTTATGAGCCCTGGACTGGATGGCATCAATTATCTTTTTATAAGCAAATTGAGTTATCTTGCGATTAGCCTTTTTGCTGCCATAAGCCAATTTTGATTTAGAATCCGTTGTATTTAGATCCTCTAAAACGATAGGCTTATTTTTTTTATTAGCAATATCAATTAACTGGATAGCTATATTTTCGATAATCTTGACTGACTGACCGGTAGTTTTTTCTTCTAAGTTAAATTTAAGAACTTTCTTGTTTAGGATATTTCCAAATCGGTCTATTTCCACTACAGCCAGATGGTCATAATTTATATCTACCCCTATAAGGCCGTCTTCTTTGGAGTAATTGATATTTTTATTTGAGGGGATATGGACTACTGCCTTAAAGATATAATAGTCTCCTTTATCGACTATCTCCCAGGCCACAGGTTTTTTAAAGCTGCTTCGGTTAACTAGAACATTGGAGTGGTATCATTTTAGTTAAGTAACAAAACTCGTAATTCTGGAAATAATAACCCAAAAAGAAAGAGGTGTCCAGATGCGAGTATATGATAAAGAATTTAAAGAAGAAGCCATTAAGCTGTCCGGTGAAGTAGGTCCGACAGTAGCTGCTGAAAAGCTGGGAATTCCAGTCACTACTCTTTACACATGGCGAAGCAATGCAAATCGTTATGGAAATATGGCTATTGTCGGCAGTGGTCATAAGCGTGTAGATCCAAAAACCGCTGAAATCAGAGCATTAGAAAAACAACTCAAGGAACTTGAAGCAACCAATGATATTTTGAAAAGAGCCCTGGCTTTTTTCGCAATGAGCCAAAAGAAGTAGCTGCACGAGAACTGTTTAAGTGGATATGCCTGGAAAAAACCCAAGGAAAATCTAAGCACAGCATAAAGACCATGTGCGAGGTATTAGGGGTTAGTGAAAACGGATTTTATAAGTGGTTAAAAAGACAGTCCAGGCCCTACAAATATGATGCTCTTTTGGCAAAGATTCTTCAAATTCGTGCAGACAACCCGGACTATGGAGCGTATAGGATATATCTGCATTTACAACTTTTTCAGGACTATAAGGGCAGTTATTATCTAATCCTCGCGCTCTGTAAAAAACACCATCTAATGCTGAAGAAAAAACGTCACAGCAAGGGGATAACCAAGGCTGATCTTGCTGCACAAGCTAGTGAAAACCTGATCCAGCAAGACTTTACAGCTGAATCACCTAATGAAAAATGGCTGAGTGACATTACAGAAATTCCAACGGCTGACGGTAAGCTTTATGTAGCCGCCGTAATGGACTGTTTTGATGGAAGCATTGTCGGACTAAAAATGGCTAATCACATGCGCGCTGAGCTTTGCGTCGAAGCTTTTACAGCCGGTGTCAAAAAACATCAGGCATATGGTATGATTTTCCATTCAGACAGGGGGAGTCAATACACTAGCACACTTTTCCGTCAAACCCTTGCCCGATATGGAGCAATACAAAGCATGAGCAACACAGGTAAATGCTTTGACAACGCACGGATGGAGTCTTTTTTTGCCACACTGAAAAAAGAAAGCATCTACAAATTTAAAACTGAAACCATGAAAATGGAAACCGTCAAAAGCATCATATTTAGATTTATTGAAATCTACTACAACCGAAAAAGAATTTACACTACAAATGGAGGCTACCCACCCTTGGTCAAGCGTTCGCTCTATTATCAGGAAAACTTATCCCAGGCAGGGTAAACAGTATTCAGGGGCTCTGCCCCCGAACCCCCGGAGTTTTTTCGCTTTGGTTCTCCCAGGGATAGAAAAGAAGACAACCAGGGTTTATTAAACGATTCCCCTGGCTATCCCTGGCAGAACTCTACAGGCCGCTCGTGTTGCTCTCCAGCAGAGCACTATTCTGCCTGTAGATAAGAGCCGTAAATAGTATTTCCAAAAGGAATCCATTTATTAACGAATCCAAAAATTACGAGTTTTGGGGCTAACCCAAATTTGACAACTCCACATTATTGACAAGCTCTTGGCCGTAGGGAAAAGATAAGCTTTCGATAACAACCTTACCTTTGGGCAATCCAATTTCCAAAAATTTATTTTGCCAATCATACTTAAAGACAAAGTTTCCGAACTTTGCATCTTTTCGGCCGCTTATCTGCATAGAAGAATACCTGGCTTTCCTAAAATCATCCAGCCATTTAGAGTGGTCGTTAATATATTCTTTCTTAGTGTACTGAGCTTTAAATAGCTTTTTTGTACCAAAGGTTGCTCCTGTAAGACGAGATTTCAGTTTTTCAAGTTTGAGAGCTTTTCTTTCGATAGAGATCTTAATCATTTTAATGCGGTGTTTTAGTTTTTTATCTCGGGCCTAAGATACTGGTACTCAAAGTCGTAAGCATTAAAGAAAATACGGGTATGCTTTTTGTATCTAATTCCATAGATTCTGCCTTTTTTGAACTCCCGGGCTCCGGGGTAAATATTAAAATTACCATTAACTAAAGAATTTAAAACCTTCTCTTTTTTGTTTATTTTTTTAGAAATATCTTTAATCTTTTTTTGTCGGGTTTTAATCTGGTGATTCAAGTTTTTTTGATACTGACCATTTAACTCCTTCTGACTTGAAAGAACTACTTTAGCTGCCTGGACAGCGCTGTTGGCAAAGTAATCGTTTAAACCGTATCTATTTTTTATCTGGAGGTGAATAGAGATGTCGTATTTAAGATTATGATTATATTCATCTAAGAAAAACTTATAAGCAGTGTGTTTTGCTTTATTAAAAATGAGGAGCGCATCTTGAATAACAGAAACGTCTTTTTGGGGCAAGTCTTTTTTATAGATCCTGTTTGAAAAAAAGCATTTTTCCACTTGAGATGCACCTCCGTGAACGCAGCTTATATAGTAATATTATACATTGCTGAACATATGTTTGTCTAGTGTTTTTTTAAAAAGAAAAGCGATTTATCCCCTACCTTCGCTTTACTTAGAGGAAGGGGTCTTCTCGCTTAAATGATAAAGCGGTACCCACGATTAACAAGAGTATATTCATCTTCTGACAGTATCGAACCCATATTGGAAAATCTACAAGTCTAGTAATTCCACCGTTTATTTTTCCAAGCAAAGTTTCAGTGCTTACAACATTATCCTGGGATATATACGAGAAAATCTCATCCATATCATCAATTGCTGCCGGAGTATATTTTATCCTATTCCTTTGCGGCATCGATCTTCATCCGCATTCTTGCTATGACCTCATCGTGTTAAATCAATTGTTCACCTTCGGCAACCTGCTTTTCTGCAACTAGTAACTTAGACTGCAATTTAATGCGAGCCTCCATGCGTCGAAAAGCTTCATGACTCATGACAACTAAGTCTGCTTCCCCATTACGCGTAAGCAATACCGGCTCGTCAAGCTGGTGGCAGAGTTTTGAAAACCCATTATAGTCCTGTCTAATAGTTGTAGAGGGCTTAATATGCATTTTGTAAACCTCCTTTTCGGCTAACATTATTCTAACTAAATTCTATCATTTTTATAACGTGAGTACAACGTCCCAAAGGAAGGGGATCTGCTCGGAAGAGGTCATCTATAATAATGCGATACACCATTGACCGATTTATTTTTACATAGTCATGTACCAATATATTTCGAAAAGAGGCCATATTTCCTAAATTTTCTTTAATTTTTAGGGATAATTTTCATATAATACCTCAAACACATCTCCATTGCTTTCAGGCTTTCTATATCTCTTATCAGAAACAATATGATTGCCAATGTCGATGGCACACTCAATTGCTAAATGTAAAAACCTCTCGCTAGCTCCATAGATGAAGGGGTTCCTCACATATTCTTCCTCAGTATATTTTTCTATGCCCTCCAAAAAATTAATATATTCCATTAGTTTATCTAATCTGGTCATTAATATATCTTTGATTGCCATTTATCCCACCACCCCTCAACCTAAATTTGTTTATGAATTAATTGTATCATGGCTTCGTTGTAAATTTCTGCATAGTAACGAAAATCAAAATATTCTCTTACAGCTAAAGATTCAAAAGCTGCTCTTTTACTACTTTCCTTTACAGGTATGCCTCTAACTACAACCTCATATCTTAACAATGGTGCAGCATTGTTAAGGGAGACAATGTCTAGTTTTCTCTTAAAATACTTCATCCCCATATCAATTATGTTTCCTTTAATTAACATTTCCCTTTTATTTTCATATTTTTTCTGAAACATAACAGCAACATCAATATCACTTTCTTTGTTAGCTTTTTCTGTAGAAAATGATCCAAACAAATAAGCAAATTCAATGGGATATTCTCTATTTATTTCCTGAATAAATCTAGAAAGTTTTGCCAACATATCTAGTTTCTTCATAAGACAAAACACCTTCCTCTATTGAAAATCCTCTTTTCTTAAGTTATACTAAAAATCTTTCTGTTGATTTATGTACTGCTTAAACAATATCTCTTGAGATTTTCATAAAACATTTAATCTCCTACATTTGAATTTTTTAGTAGTTTAGTTATTCTACATAACTTTTACCATTCCTTCCATTTTATTCAGTTATTTTTCCTTCGGAGGTTCTTTCAGGAACTCCCAAAAAAGATGAAATAATACAAGCTTCAACAGATGCAGGAATTAGCACAATCTCTCCCTAATTTAAAGCCTAAAGGTTTTGGTTTTTTTGACGATAAAATCAATAGATGAAAAATTTTCAGGCTAGAAAAATAAGAGGCTTATAATTCTTGGTTTGTTAACTGTTTTTTAGCCTTACACACTACCCGTGGAGGTGATTATGATAAAAATACCTGATGATAATACCAATACTAACACCTACATAAAAAAACACCATGATTTACTTAAAGGAGAAGTACGTAAAGTGGCACCAAAGCTAACCAATAACGTTGATGACGTTAATTTTAAAGAGCATAAAAAAAACCATCGGGTCAGCTTCAAGCATAATAAGGAGCTGGGAAGAAATGTTGCCCATATTGTGGATAATTTATCAGGGGAGACAGTAAAGAAAGTTCCTTCTGATGCAGAGGTTGATAGAATCATCCGCACTGAAAGGCTAAAGGGAATATACTTGAACAAAAAAGCATAAATATAATATGCTGCCGGTCTTTTTCTATTAAGTTCTCCTTTTGTGTTAGTACTTCCCAAGGAACGGTAATCTTCCCTATATCATGGAGATACACTAAAAGAGTTAGCCGGTCCAGTGCTGATTCAGTAAGATTAAGAAAAAGTTATAGGGAAGTGATTACAGTGGAAGATATTAACCGATACAAGCAGTGGCTGGCCTGGGTAAACAATAGACTAAAGGCCCTTGATGAAATAGAAAACAAACTCCAACAGATGCGGCAATTAGCAGTACAGGTGCAGGAAGGCCTCCTTAACCAACAACAAATAGAAGATATGAATCAAAAGTTCAAGCTGCTGGAGCAGGAGGTTAAACAGCTAGATGAACTAAGCAGAAACTATATACTTCATTAAATGCCTCTACCGGCTGTAATATGGTAGAGGCATTCTTGTATCTAAAAACCTGATTATCCTTCTTCCCCCTCTCCTATGCCAAAGAAGTGTCTTTCACAAAAAACAATCTCCCCTTAAGCTGGGGCCTAAAGTTTTTAGTTTTTTTGTCGATTAAAGATATAGATATAGATAGAATCATCCGCACTGAAAGGCTTAAGGGAATATATTTGAACAAAAAGGTGTTAAGCAATTGTTTTTTTAGAAAATTCCAGGAGGTAAAAAAATGAATATCAATACTGCTAACACAGCAGCAAATCCGTTAAAAACTGTAACCGGCAGTCCGCGCAGCAAAACGGCCAATGCAGCAATTGAACCTAAAGCTGAACTTAAAAAGGATGAATATGTACCTGGAAACCATAAAAGAGTTGATACCTATGGAAAAGACATTGCCAGGTTAAAGAAAAAAAGTGAAGAAACTTATCAAACTCTGAGAATGATTGTTTCCCAGCTGCTGGAACGGCAGGGGTATACCCTGGAGCAATTAAAAGGTAACAGTATTGAATCTTTTGAGGTGGATGAAACCGCCAGGGCCGAAGCAGCCCAGCTGATTGCCGATGACGGCCCCCTGGGGCCGGAAGCAGTAAGCAGCCGCATTGTTGACTTTGCTATTGCCATCTCCGGCGGGGATACATCCAAATTAGACAAGTTAAAGGGTGCCATCGACAAGGCTTTTAAACTGGTTGAGGAACAGCTGGGCTCTCTCCCTGAGGTTTCCTTGAGAACTTATGACATGATCATGGAAAAGTTGGACAGCTGGGCAGCAGAATAATCACAAAGATAAACCACCGCATTATCAAAAAGAAAGAAGGTGATTAAGTGAATGATCAAATAGAGGTTATGAAACAGATTGTAGAACTGACAGATACCATGGAAGAAGGATTGGAACATGTTAAGGGTCAACTGGATCAAAGGTCACCGGAAAAAGCGATTCAGCTGCTCTTTGACACCACTAATGCCTTTACCCACATCGAAAAAGCAGTACAGCCTATTTTATCAGAAATTCCTGAAAACAACATACAGGAAAAAACAGACAAGCTCCGCAGTGCCCTGTCTGCAATGGTCGGCGAATATGAAGGTAACAGCGGCCTGAAAGGCCGGGAAATCCTTCAGTTTATACTGGAGCCTGCTTTTAAAAACTGGCGCTTTGAACTAAAAGAGGTGCTTATGCCTTATACCCTTTCTTAAAAAGTCTCATGAAAAGTAAAAGCCCTTGAATAATTTCAAGGGCCTTTACTTTGTTCCGCTTAGCTTTCATCCTCCTGCGGGGACAATGAAAACTGTTCATGTAAAGAAGAGAATACGTCTTTTTTCACCTGGGCCGCCGCCAGGTTTTCCTTTTCAATGGCCTCATAGATTTCCTGACGGTGTACCGGGATTTCCCGGGGGGCTTCTATGCCAACTTTTACAACATCCCCTTTAACCTCCAGTATTCTCACCTTTATTTTTTCTCCAATGGCTAAACTTTCTCCTACTCGACGGGAAAGTATCAGCATGCTTCTCCCCCCTTATCCACAGCTGCGCCGCCTTTCAGGAGAGAACAAATAGTGGCGGGTGGTATAATGCGTATCATGAAGAACCACCTGCCGGGCCAGGCCCTCTTTCTCATTAATAAACACAGGAGCTAACAGGTTAGCTGTCATATCAGCAGTTCTCTCAGGTACGGTAATAATATTGTAAACTTCTATTGGCCCAACATTTGGATGTAACTCATCTATACATTCTTTTTCCAATTCAATTTTATACTGGGGGAAAAAAAACCCCGGCTTCGTAACCAGAAACCCGGGACCATCTTCTGCTTCTAACCAGAAAAAATATGAATTGTTAGGTACAGGTTTTAACGTATAGTCAGTAATCTCCTCAAAACCCAACAAACCCTGGACCATTTTTACAGATATTTCGTTAGCCATAATGCACCCTCCAAAAGGAATAATAATCCAACTACCGATGATTTATATTCTGCTTCATTAAAATTACCTTCTATTAAGAAGGAAAATGATTCATTTTATCTTAGAAAGTCTAACAAGCTGGGTTGAATAATTTGTGCTCCGCTGGCGATGGCGGCTCGATATATGTTTTCCATAACCGTAAAGTTCATTATGGTCTCAGCGAAATCAATGTCCTCTAAGCCGGAACACAGTTCAGTAAAGTTTATTTTTTGTGACATATAGTTCTCCAAAGTCAGCTCTAAACCATTGACGGTGGCCCCTAAGCTGGCCCGCTTATCTAAAACATGGTCTGTAGCATTGGAAAGATCAAGAATGGCCTTGTCTATGGCCTCATTATCGCTGCTCTTAAGAGCTTGTTCCAATTTATCCATTATATCAAAGATACTTTGGGTTTCAGTGCCATCTTCCAGGAAAAAGAGTTCATGACCATGGATGTTTCCCTTAATATTTACCCCGGGAGCTACTTCCCAGTTAATATCTGCTTTATTTCCTTTATATTCTACAGCTTCCCCAGCCTCCCTGACAAAGGGGACTTCTGTAGTCTTGTAACCGCCAAATATGTAGCGGCCTTCATAACTGCTGTTGCCAAACTGTACCAGGACATTTGCTAACTCTACTACTTCCATAGCTAAAGCGTCCCTGGCACTCTGAGGCATGGAACCATTTGCACCGGTTATGGCCAGCTCCTTTGCCCGATGTAAAATCTCCGTTACTCCCTCCAGGGCATAATCTCCTGTTTCCATCCATGATCTGGCAGCATTTATATTTTTTTGATACTGCTCATTCTGAGACAAGGTTGTTCTATAACTCATGACCCTGGCTACCTTTATGGGGTCATCAGAAGGCCTGCGTAGAACCTTGCCGGAAGAAAGCATATTTTGATACCTCTCCATATGTGAAAGATTCCTTTGAATATTACTAATAACCGTATTTTTTACCAGTTGATGAGTGACCCGCATTGGCTATAGTCCTCCCTATCTACATTCTATTAATAATGGTATCATAAATCTCATTAAGAGTAGTAATAAGCCGGGCTGAAGCCTGATACGCCAGCTGAAATTGAATCATGTTAGATAATTCTTCATCCAAAGAAACTCCGGAAATGGAATCCCTTCTTCTGTTCATCATATCTAAAAGTGCCACCTGATTTTCTGCCATGTGCTGGCTTTCCTGGGCATCTACCCCCAAGCGGGCTATACTGTCACGGTAAAAGTTTTCAAAGGTTGATCCTCCAATGGGGTCTAATTTTATTCTCACTTTTAAATTATTGGGATCACTGGGGTCGGGAGTAGTTTCTATACGGCTGTAACGCAGCTTTGCAATGGCTAATGCATTGCTGCCGTCCCCAGGATTAGCTTCAACATCTTCACCCTCGAAAACATCAACAGCAGTTGACGCTGCAACAAGCTTTAAGTCCCGCATTATGTCCTGGTTTACCTGTAAATCTTCCAGGTACTCCCCATTAAAAAATGACAATCCTTTATCCCCATTTAAGTCCATACCGCCTACATGCATATCATTTACTATATTAATTATGCCCCAAACCAGGGCTTCAAAATCTTCCATGTATGACCTTAAGTATACATCCCGGGTTTCTATTAAGCCTGCTATTTCTCCATTGTTCATATTTACTTCCCGGCCGTCTCGTTCCCAGACAACTTTTGAAGCCAGGGGCCAATCACCATTACTGCCCCCGCTTTCGGTTTTTAATTTGAAAGAAACTCCTTCATTAACCAGTTCCCGGCCGCCAATATAAATGTTCACAGACCCTCTCTCGGTTTCTATGGCATTAAACTCTATGATTTCTGCCAAACGGTCCATAAGCAGATCCCGACGATCCATCAAATCTGAAGGCATCTCGTTTATAGCTACCAGCCTTATGATTTGCAGGTTTAAATCTTTTATTTGTTCCCCCAATGTATTAACTTCCTTCACCTTCAAATCAATATTAAAATCTATATCAGAACGAACGGTCTTAAGCTGCTCATTGATATGCTTTACGGTGTTAATCATGGTGCTGGAATTTTGCACCAGGGTAGCCCGGACAGGAGAGCTTTCCGGGTTTAGGCTCAACTCCTGCCAGCTGTCAAAAAACTTGCCCAAGACTGTGCTGAAACCCGTATCGGTAGGCTCCATAAAAATTTGTTCAACCTGATTTAAAACGTGGCGGCGACTTTCCCATTGACCCAATGTCTGCAGCTCTTTACGGATCTGCATGTCCAAAAATCCATCCCTAACCCGGGCTATTTCATTAACTAAGACCCCGCTCCCCAACATCCCATTTCCTTCTGGATAAGATATAGGTGCGTTAGGAACCATACGAGCTACCTGACGGCTGTATCCGGGAGTATTGGCATTGGCAATATTGTGAGACGTAACTTCCAGGGCTTTCTGCTGGGCCTGCATCCCTGAACGAGCTATATTTAATCCAAAAAACGTAGACATATGGGTTCATCCTCCTGCCGCTATTTACTGATAAGTTCTTTAATGGAACCGACGTTACGCATAACTGCTTACAAGGAAATTGGTTCCCTGCTGTTTCCTATTAAAACGGGCGTCCTTCCCGTATTGTTTAGCCTTTCTTTCAGGGCTTAAGCTTTCCTGCATCTTATTGATATAGGCCAATCCACTTTTTAAAAGAAGGATATTCATTTCGCTTAACTGCTGCAGTTCCCAGGCCTTCTCCTTCATTTCCTTCCCCAGAACTGCCAATTCTTCTCTTCTTCCTTCTGGAAAAAGCTCCATCAATTCCACTAGTTTCATTTCACCGGTTATGGCCAGGCGTTCTTCTTCTAAAGCCTTCAGTTCCTTTTTAACCCTGGCCTTCTCCCCCAGGAATTGTTGTAAAGCAGTCAAGTTATGGCCTGCGATGGCCTCCCCTTCCCGTCTGGTTATATCTATGAACTGAATAAGCTTCTCTTTTTCTTCCTTCAGTAAAACTAACAATGCCCCTGTATCCATCCTGCAACCCCCTAGCTCTCATCTTGGGCGAGCATCTTTGCAGCCAGTTTTTTGCTGTCTAAATCATACTCTCCTCTGGCTATTTTCTCCTTTAACTGCTGAACCTTTACTTGTTCCTTTTCTGTCCCCTGGTAATTAGCCATCATTTCTTCCAGCTTTTCCATCTGGGGGGAGAGGTTAACGGAGTCCTTGGACACTGCCGATGCAGAATGCTCTTTCTCTGCTGGTTTTACCTTCTCCGGTTCTACCTTGTTATTTTTTTCTAAAAACTTTCCTATTTGTGAATTCAAATTATTTATCTTCATAACGTTACACCACCTTTTTTTCCTTTCACATATTTTATCGCCCCATTGAGAGAAAACTTTAGGTTTCTATAAAAAAAAATACGTTTATTTTGCTATTACAAATAATTAAATACCATTTAGGCCAATACGTTAACCCTTCTTGAAAACAGGCCTGTATTTTTAGGAAGGAAAGCAGGAGAAAATAATAATTTGGTGAACCTTTTTAAAGAAGGAAATTTAGGAACATTTCGTGAAAAATAACAAAAATTGTTGAAATGTGTCAGTCTCATGTCTTTGAAATAAATTCCCTAAAAAGTGTTTAAGAGGAGGAATTGAAATGGAGCTTAAAAATTTAATGGAAGAGGTGGCTCCAGAGGTTTTAGAAGACCTCTGGAAAAAAGAAAATATGTGCCGCTGTGAAAAATGCAGGCTGGACATTTTGGCTATGGCCTTAAATAATCTCTCCCCTCGGTATGTGGTGACAGATAGAGGTAAAACCTTTTCCCGGACTGATTTTCTTGAATTACAAAATCGGGTGGATGTTATCACGGCTATTTCCAATGCCCTGAGGATAGTTAAAAATAATCCTCACCATGAATAAAAACTACAGACAATAATTTTTAAGGGAGTAGATACCTTTGGAGATTAGAAAAATTTTTAGATCAGGAAACAGCCAGGTAGTCACTATTCCTAGCAAAATCCTGGAAGAACTAAACCTAGAAGAAGGAGACCACGTAACCCTGGAGACGAAAGGTAAGGACAAAAGCCTGATTATTCGCCCACTCCAGGAGAAGCTTTCCGGAGGAAATGAGTTCTTTGACCAGGTGGAAGACTTTTTGGATAACTATAAAGAAGCACTGGACAAGTTAGAGAAATGAAAGAGCTAACGGAAAAAGAAATTCTTTATATTCACTATACCCTGGCTAAACGAAAAGGGGAGGCAGCAGGGGTCCGGGATACCAGCCTTTTAAAAGCAGCGGTCCTTAGGCCCAATTCTAAATTTCAAGGGGAAGAGTTATATCCGGATGTTTATGCAAAAGCAGCCGCCCTTACCCAGTTCATCTTAAAAAGCCGACCATTTAACTCCTTAAACACTTCTGCCGGTATAGTTATTGGCGCCCTTTACCTAAAAAAGAACAACATATCTCTAAAAGCCCCCGAAGAAGAATTGCTGAGGTTAGGGGAAAGGGCCATGGATGCAAACCTGGAGGTTAAAGAACTTATAACATGGTTTCGTCATTATTCTGAAGAAAGGTAACTTCTCCTATATTATGAAGGCAACTAAGAAAAAAGCATTAGCCTTTATGAAGGCCAGCAAAAAGAAAGGGGCTCTGATTCCTCTTTTATCCACAGCCTTCCTTCTTTTATACTTGATATATCAGGTCTCTGGAAACTCTATATTACCTGTTTTTAAGGAGGAAAACCTGGACAATTTAGTTTACCTTGAAACCCTGCCAGGCCTAGAAAATAGCTTGGTCATATCCATAGGGGGCAATGTTAATCCCCTGCCTGTTTCCAGGCTTCCTGACAATGTGGAGCCGCCTTTTTTTTGTCCCACTGTTTCTGAAACATTATCTTTTTCAGATTTAAATATAGCCAACTTGATGGCCCCTATTGTTGAAGATGATTATGAGGCCCTGGATAAAGCCAATGCCTGGGGAGATACACCAGAAACCGCACCCCTGCTTAAAAAAGCAGGTATTGATTTGATTCAGGTTTCCGGCCACCATATTTTAGACTACGGAGCCCCGGGGCTGATTAATACTCTGACTATGCTAAAAAGCCAAGATATAACTGCTCTGGGTGCAGGTCTAAATTCTGAAGAGGCTTTTACTCCCTATTACTATACAAAAGAAGGGTTAACTGTGGGAATATTGGCCTTTAATGCCTCCCCTCCCCTGGGCTGGACAGCTGGTACAAACCGCCTGGGAGTGACTGGAGGGGAGGAGGAAATGATTAAAACAATCTTAAAAGAAATGGAACAGAAAAGTCAACTGTCCCTGGTTTTAGTGTCTTTTAAAGACAGCCACTCCTCTAAAGCATCGGCAGAACAAAAAGAGTTTGCCCGGCAGTTGGTAAATATGGGGACACATATAGTTGTAGGGACAGGAGCTAATATAGTTCAGGAGACAGAGCTTTACCAGGGAGGCATTATTTTTTATAATTTAGGAAACTTCACTGCTCCTCCCTCCATGTACAGCTATCAAAGAGAGGGAGTTCTCATAACCCTCATCTTAACACCCCAGGGTGAAAACCTGATCTTTGCTTTACCCCTGCAGGTAGACCGGCCTGTTAACTCAAGTTGTCCTATTGAGCTTAGAAAAAAAATTCTTGATTTTAAAATCTTTAGTAGAATTAAAGGGGAAACTCCCTGGGAACAGCATCAAGGCTACCTAAAACTCCTACCAGGGAACTTATAGGAGGAAAAGATACTATGTGGCTCCATCTTCTTCCGGGCACTGCCATATTAGGGTTGGGGGCAGCCCTGGCCGTAAAAGAAAAACAAGTTATTAATAAACAGCTGGCAGGAATCAAACACCGAATTATAGTTAATGGTACCCGAGGCAAGTCCACTGTTACCCGCCTGTTAACGTCAACACTGCTGGAACAGGGCCTTGTCACCATGGGTAAAACTACCGGCAGTGAGGCCCGCATTCTCAGCTGCCGGCAGCAGGAGAACGGCAGCTTATGCCTGGTGGAAGAGGAACAAAAACGCCCCCCCGAAGGAGCTAATATAAAAGAGATACGTTCTTTTCTCAGAAAAGCAAACCGAAATAAGACAGAAGCCATTGTGGTAGAATGCATGGCCATTGAGCCCCAGTATCAAAGGGTTCTTTCCAATGATTTTTTAAAAGTAAATACAGCCATTATTGTCAATGTGCTGGAGGACCATCTGGAGACTCTGGGACCCACCTTACAGGAGGCGGCAGAGGATTTTGCCTGCTGCATTCCCCAAAATGGGCTCTTGGTTACTTCTCCTGGAAAACATCTTCCCTATTTTAAAGAAACAGCAGATCAAAAGGGAACGAAAACGATTATTGCCGATGTAAAATGCTTACCCTCCGGATACTGGGAAGAATTCCCCTACCCGGTTTTTCCAGAAACTCTGGCTATAAGCCTGGCAGCAGCTTTGGCCCTGGGAGTTGACAGGGATAAAGCCTTCCAAGGAATGTTAAAAGCCGGGCCGGATCCCGGGAACCTGCTTCTGGAGGAAATTAAAGATGTGAAAAACCAAAATAATGGTTCAAAGGGCCTTTTAGTAAAAGCTTTCGCTGCAAATGACCCTTCCTCTGCCCTAAACATATGGGAGCATTTTCAGGAAAAAGGTTTATTGGATGAAGATACTGTGATTTTAATGAACTGCCGTCGGGATCGAGTGGAAAGAAGTGAAAATTTTGCCTTACATGTTCTGCCAAAAATGAAGGGAAAAAGCCTGCTGGTGATGGGGGAGTTAACCAAACCGGTTGTTTCACGGTATAAAAACCTGCCTTTTGAAGAAATTTTAGATTTAGAAGGGCTTAAGGCTAAAGATATTGCTGCAATGATTCGAAATAAATACAGCGGGAATGTTTTCTTTGGTACAGGCAACTACTGCGGTGTAGCCAGGGAACTCTGCCGGGAACTCATGAGAGGAGAGGGAATATGTACGGTGGTGAATTGATGGTAGCTTTAGCAGCAGGTATTACATTGAGCATAATCTTTGCAGATTATTTTGGCATCATCCCAGCTGGAATCATAGTGCCCCCTTACCTGGCCTTAGTTTTCGACCGTCCTATGGCTTTGGCAGGCATTCTGTTGGTAGCCCTGCTGGCCTACTTTCTGGTCAACTTTCTAGGCCGCTTCATGATCCTCTATGGAAGACGAAAGTTCGGAGCTATGGTTTTAACGGCCCTGCTTTTAAAGCTCCTCCTCTATTTCCTTTTCCCACTTTTTTCTTTGGATGTCCTATCCCTACAGGGGATGGGCGTGGTCATTCCTGGTTTAATAGCTAACAGCATCGACAGGCAGGGTTTTGCCCCCACCTTGTTGAGCATGTTTTTTTTAGGGGGAGCCACCTACCTGATTCTCCTATTATATTTGTTCCTTCTTTAGGGTAACACAGCAAAAAAATATTTTTTCTCTGAGAGTGTTTTACAGTAATCCATCATATATATCAACAGGTGAAATCATGAAAAAATTATTAACAGCCATAAAACTACTTATTACATTTTCCCTTGGTGCACTGGTGGCTGTAGCTTTCTGGTTTTATATTTTATTACCGGGAGCGGGAGCAGGAGCAGTAGAATTAAAGAATGAACCTATGGCTGAGCTGATGGTTATAGGGGAAATAGCCGGCAATAATGTATCCCTTTCCCGCTGGCTCAGGAGCAAGGATTATACTGCCTTCAAGCGTACTCTAGAAGGCCTTAATAGCCCTCCCGTCCTCAGTCACTATAACAACTCTCTGCCCACCGCCAAAGAAAAACAAACCTTAGAAGAGATAGGGCTTTCTTTCGTTACCCTTCCCTTTCTGCCCCTGGAAGACCTGGAATATGTATTAGAAGAAGATATCACAGAAAAATATGATGAATTGCAGAGGGACCTGGCAGCCCTCAGCCTGATGGATAGTGAAAAAGATTCGGCTATAATCCTTTTACCCCTACCTTTAGAAATAAACCCTGAGGAAGTAAAAGCTCTGGTTTCTCCTTATAAAGATGTAACGGATAAGGGCCTTCTTATAGTTAAATTTACAGATGCCTCAGATAATGTCGATACTGAGGACAGTTTTATTTCAAAAGCCAAATTGGCCATCGAAAACGGGGCCCACCTGGTAATTGGAAATCATAGAAAAAGCCTTGTACCCCTGCAAATCTATCAGGATGCTTTAATCGTGGAAAGCCTGGATTATTTTCTGGGGGATAAGAACGAAGAAAGTGCCTCTATCCTTTTTCGCAGTTATGAGGAAGGGATCCAGGTGGAAGTCCACCCTCTACTGGTGGAAAGAGGGCTACCCAAACCTTTAACTAGGCCCTGGCAGTATTTAAAGGGAAAAGATATTTTAGAGAAAGCTGCCGGGGAAGAATTTTCTTATGTAGGTTTAAAGGCCATATACACCTCTCCCTCCCTCTTACCCCAGGAGGAGGAAGAAAAAAATGAGGAAGCAGCAGACTTAAAACCTGCAGGGGATACTGAAATATCAGAAATCGGCAGCTTTGGAGTAGCGGCCGGCCATCCTCTTGCTGTGGAAGCAGGGATGAAAATCCTCAGGGCCGGCGGCAGTGCCGTAGACGCTGCCATAGCCGCTTCCTACGCCCTGGCGGTTGTTGAGCCTCACTGCTCCGGCCTGGGGGGTGGAGGCATTATGCTGATCCATTTAGCTGCAGAAGACCGCCAGGTGGTTATAGACTACCGGGAAACAGCCCCCTATACCCTGGATAGAGGAGAAATTAGCAAGATAATGAACTGGCCCAGTACAGGCATACCCGGTTTTGTCCGGGGATTGGAGAAAGCTATAACAGACTACGGTACCATGGCTTATAGTGACGTAATTGAACCTGCCTACCTGCTGGCAAAGGAGGGCTTCCCCATGTACCCGGAGCTAAACTCCATGGTACGAAACAACTCAGGCAAGCTGGCCCGAAGTTCCGACGCCCTGCAGAATTTTTTCCGCCGGGGTTGGGCAGCTCCCATAGGTGAAATCATCACCCAGCCCACGTTAGCCGTAACCTTAAAGAGTATTATGGAGGGAGGAAGTGAAGTCTTCTATGAGGGATATATAGGTGAGAGTATCATGGAAACCCTGGCCCAGCAAGGGATGAACATGTCCACACAGGATTTAACCAATTACCATCCCATGGTGCGGGAGGCTCTGACAGGCACTTACCGAGACTACAATATAATTACTGTCCCCCCTCCTGCCGGAGGTTTCAACCTGCTGCAGCAGTTAAAAATCCTGGAATCTTATGACTTATCAACTTATACTGAAGCAGAGGGCGAAGTATACTATCTCTTAGAGCAGGTAATGAAAGCAACCTACAGTGATCGACGTAATTATGTAGGGGACCCTAACTTTGTCAATGTTCCCATAGACGAACTCTTAAGCGAAAACTATATTCAGGAAAAAATAAATGAAATAGACAGTGGAACAGTTTCTCAAGAATTGTATATGGATCCCCACCGGCCTTCCGATAACACCACCCACATAGTTGCGGTAGACGCAGAGGGAAACTGGGTTAGTGTCACCAATACAATCAGCTACTTCTTTGGTTACGGACTGCAGGCGGAGGGGTTTTTCTTGAACACCCAGCTAAACAATTTTAGCTCTAACGCCTCTTCACCTAACTACTTTCAACCGGGTAAAAGGCCCTTCAGCCACATCAGCCCCACTTTAGTTTTTAAAAGAGGTGAGCCAATCATGGCCCTGGGGACACCAGGGGGCAGGCGTATTCCCGCCTATTTGGCCCAAATCCTGGTACAGCATATAGATTTTGGAGCAGACATAATAGAAGCCGTAGACTCCCCCCGTTTCTGGTCTGAAGGTAAAGAAATCCGTTTTGAAAAGGGGATGCCACAGGAAACACTGGATTATTTTAGAAAACAGGGCTACCGGGTAATCGTACAAAACCCCAGCTATTATTTTGGCAGAACCGCAGCCCTATATCTGGACAAAAAGGAGGAAAAACTTAGCGGAACAGGGGATCCCTTAAGAAGTGAAGGAACGGCTGAAGTAGAGAATAATTAACCAAAACTTCTCTTCCCTGTCTTGTCCCAAGTTACTTGACCTTTTTAGCAGTTTGAGCTATACTATACATTGTGAAAAGTCACTTTTATATGTCGGGGTGGCGGAACAGGCAGACGCGCACGGTTGAGGGCCGTGTGGTTAACACCATGTGGGTTCGATTCCCATCCCCGACACCACCTTTATCCGAATTATTAGAAATGCTTAGAGAGAAGACCTGCTTATAGCAGGCTTTTTTATTTCGGCCGAAATAAATATCTTCCTAAAAATTACTTATATGTCGAAAATAATTATTGATTATTTTTCCACCATATATTATAATTGAGCAAGCTAAATTAAATCACTTCACTAGCTAAATGAACTAGGGAGGGAGGGAACATGAATAACTTTGACTATTTCACGGCAAAACAAGTATGTAAAATTACCGGAATCGAGTATTCCACGTTAGACTACTGGGATCGTACAGGCTTTATTAAGCCCAGCTGCGCTGAAGGGAATGGGACAGGTTCAAGGAGACAATATTCATTTCAAGATCTTATTGCCATAAAAGTAGCTATGGCACTAAAAAATCAGGGCGTTACTCTTCAGAAATTAAGAAAAGTAGTAGATTACCTTAAAATAAGAAATGAGCTTGTTCACCAACCCCTTACCAACGCAATTTTAATCTCAGACGGAAAAGATGTTTTTGAAATTACTGAAAGCAAGGATATACTAGTTGATATCTTATCTGGAGGACAACTTGTATGGGCTCTAGCAATGGACAAATTTATACATAAACTAGAAATTAGGGCAAAAAGGATTTTAAGGCAGGACGCAGCTTAAATTTAAAAAAAAGGGGAGGTTTGTTTATGGACAAAGAAAATCGCCGGGGCAAGTCTTGCAGAAGCCCTACCGGCGAAGGGTAAAAAGGTTGACGACATGGTAAGCCGCCTCAATGATTGATACTCAACTTATCATCATTGTACCATGCTTTGGTCCTTCCTGGCAAGATAAAAATTTCGCCGGAGGAAGGAAGGTACTGTTAATGATCATCTTTCGTCCATGGAGAACATTGCCAAACGGCAAAAAGATTTACGCGAAAGATTACGGTCTTAAGGCTTTCCCTATCAAGATTAAGGGAAAGCGCCGGAAAAAATAAGTAGACTAAGAGGCCTCTAGGCGGTAGGCCTCTTTTTTATTTTTACCAATAAAAATGTGAATTATTCTTAATGCTGCAGCAGAAATAAAAAAGCCTCCCTTGCGGGAGGCCATAAAGGGGTATTAAATTGACAATACAGTTTATGCATAAGGGTTTTTAAATGAGTCTCTCAACCGCTGATTTTCAGCCCACTTTACCATATTATCAAAAATGCTCTGCACCAAGACTTTAAAAGCCTCTTCGCTTATAATTAACTTTAGCCAAATCGGCAGATAATTGTACCCGTTCTTAACAACCCACTCAAACTTCTCCTGCCCACTCCTCAGGCACTTCTCCCGGGCTTGTTCTTCAGCCACAAAAATTAAAACCGCAATCTTTTTCTTTGCGGCTTCGTAGTCATAGAATAAATACCCAACCAGGACCATGGTCAACAGAAGTAAGCCCCACCACTGCTGAGCAAAAATTAAAACTGTATTCATCATAATTACATCACTCTCCTTAAATGAGTTTTGTGCTTTCGGCAGCAATCAACCTCATTGATGCCTCAAGCGCATGAATTTTCTTTTCTTTCTGGTCCAGCAGTGCATCCAGCTGGCCAATATGATCTTCAAGCTCCGCACACTTGGAACAATGTTCTTCTTCTGGATTCCCAGGTTCACCATGCGGCGGTTCTTCCGTGTCCATCAAGCCTACCAAGTAGTCCCGGACAACGCTGGGCCCATAGTCAGCTGCAGGGGCCCACTTTCCGGACATTTCCTCAACGTTTTTGACCGTCCCTGCCCAGGCAATAGTGAGCACCAGGTAGTACCTTCCATGGGGCTCACCTATAGGCTCCAACCCTACATACGCTGAAATATGATTAAAGTGTGCCCTCACGCCCTCCTCCGGTGTAGAAAACTGCTGATGGTCCTCCGGCTTGTCCCCGGTGGCTTCCCTGGTTTTTATCCCGGCCCAGTTGTTGTAGCTGGCTGGGACCACTCCGGTATACCTTCCGAAGGCAGTCTCTTTTGCTGATTGGGCATAGAGAATCTCTGGCCTGATGCCAGTCTGCTCACCATAGGCCCAGTAGACCGGTGCAATATCAATGAATCTCTGGTGCGCTCCTCTGTTTCGTGCCCATTCCTTAGCTTGTCCAACAGATACTCGCGGTTCTCCGATAATCAAAGTTCCCACTGCCTCACTGGAGACATCTTCAATAAACTTTTCCCATGGGAAGTTGCTCCCCGGGCATTCAGTGGGCCGAAGGTCTTTGTGCCTTACGTGCGTTATCCCCGGAACAGCCTGGCTGATCTTTTTGGCCAGCTCCACAGCACTGGAATATTGTTCAGGCCTGGAAAGCAGGTTTTCCTGACTGAAATTCCCGGAAAGACATACCCCAATACTCTCATGGTTGTGGTGCAACGTATGAGCCCCCTGCTTATTTAGAGGTCTCCCAAGCTCTACCTGGCCAGAAAATCTGATTTGAGCATGATACCCTATACCTGGCCAACCATTATTGTTCCGGTGATATGTATTCGTGTTTGCAGCGGAACTGTCTGTGGCCACTCCGGTATGGTGCCAGATACAGTATTTCATTTTTTTAGGATCCCGCTCAGTCATGCGGCTTAAATCCATCGGAAAATCTGCCGGCTTAACCGGATACGGAAATCCTGAAAAGTCAATCATGATATCATCCTCCTCCTGTGGTGGTGCTTCTTCCATCCGCCTGATATGGGCCAGGATATCAGCTGTGACTCCAGTCATCCTGGTGTAAAAGTTTGACATGTCGGTACGTTCAAACAACAGAACCTGCTTCCCCCCTGGCATATCCCGGCTGATGGTGCCGTTAGTGTTGGCCCGGATAGATACTGATATAAACCTAAAGGGATAACTCAAATCCGGTCTTGGAATAGCCCTAAATATTCCGGCACCAAATAAATCTTTAAAATGGCCACGGATAAGCTCCCAGGGATAAAGCCCGCCCTCAGGCCTCTCCGTTGAGAGTGCCCCGATGTAAAAATCCCTTACCTGGTTACTGGCTTTTTCGAATAACTTGTCGTACCGGGAGAAATGGAAACCGGCATGCTTCATCTGTTCTCCGTCGCTGGTGTTCGGCCTGGGTAACCCTCCGTCAAAGCAGGGCACCCATACGATTTGCAGATCAGATCCCATGATGCCGGTGAAGGCAGGGGGATCGATGGCCACATTGTACTCCAATCCACCAGGAAAGTAGCTTTTCCCATCCCGGTGACCACGGGCTGGATTCTCCTGAGCATCGCCGGCAAACATCCAAACTGCCTCTATTCTTGACCGGCACAAATTTGGGTTTTGCAAGTATGCCTGCCATAGTGCAGTTACAGATCCCACCACAATGACCGTTACTTGTCCGGGAGAAGCCTGAAGAGTTTCTAGGATGTGTCCTGGCCCCTCACCATGGGGAATATTTAAGTTGCAAACCTGGTTGAGTTTTTCAACAAAAATGCTCCCCGGATGAGTAATCGGTCGGTGGGGAACGTCTATGTTAACGGCCAGCAGATTAATTTCTCCCGCACAGTGAAGGCCGTAGCATGTCATCAAATCTATGTCATCGTCTAAGTCTGATGGCTTATATACGTCAGTAGTAAGCAGCACGTTAACCATTTCCATCACTCCAGCTTCCTATTTTTTTCTCGATCCGACTTACGCCTTTTTTAATGTCGTTCACGATACTCAAATCCTTCCTGAGACAATCAATGATTTCAATCAACCTACGCTCTCTTTCACCTCCCGTTTTCAATACATAAAAAAACAGCGCTACAAATAGCACTGCCCAGATCCCCTGGCTAATTGCCAGGTCAACTATTTTACTTTCGGTGCCACCCAAAGCCATCACCACCTGGAAATAAAATGCCTTGCTACCTTGCCTTTCGTTCTGACTCCACTTCCCTCCTAAAATTCTTCAATTCTTCGATATCCTTCTCCAGCTGATCTATCCTTTTTGATTCAGGCACAATGCCTTCTTCTAAGTGCCTAAGGGCCTCTGAACGGGATACATATTTCACATCCTGACACTTGCTTTTTGTCTCAGCTGCCACAACCAAATCTTCAACCGCATACTTAATTTTTTTTGCATCAAGAAGCTTTTTTGCCTTGTTTAACTCCGTTTCGGTAAAACAAATAACACCGTCGCAATTTTTATGAAAAGGTAAATCAATTTCTTTTTCTAGGCTAACCCTAATCATCCAGCGAGCAAAGTGAACCACGCCATCTATTGTGCATATATCCATTTAATCAACTCCTGTTCCCGGCATCTGTAACAGTATCTGTACCGACATCTTGAAGGCCCCCCGCGGCATTTCCGTACAGATCATTGTTGGTAACCAAGTTTTGGGTTGCGCCGCTAAACACAGTTATTCCATAATCACCGTTATCGCGACACTTATTTGTTTGTATTTCGTTATAATTTCCCTGAACAGCTATCCCGCGTAGGTTGTTTTCTTTACAAATATTATCTGTAACGATGTTATGGTCGCTGTTTAATACATTTATACCACTCGCATATACTGACTCATTGCATGTATTTCCGTTTACGATGTTATCATCACTATCTATTAAAATGATGCCCTGGTAGCCGTTTTTGTTACTTATATTGCCATCAATGGTATTGTCGTGAGACAGGTAAAGCCCTATGCCTGCATACCCCGTTTCAACTCCTGACTGCTTACAAGTATTACCTGATACCGAGCTGTCCATCATTCTTTCGCTGTAAATACCATATCTATTGTTTCCCTTTACGATGTTATCTGAAATAATAGCAGAAATGATAGATTGCCCCACTTGCGCTACTAAAGAAATTCCCGTTCGTCCATTATTTAAGCACCTGTTTGCAGATAACAAAACATCGACTGCGCTTCCTTGAACAGAAATCCCGTGACGCTCATTATGGGCACAATAGTTATCCTGGACCTCTCCGTTTCCCGACTCAAACAACGCGATTCCTGATAATGTACTATTTTCTGCCTTGACGTTATTAACCCTAAAATCACTGCATTCCACTAATGCAACACAATAAGTGTCTCCACTTACCTGATTGCCCTTGTTAGAGTCCATAGAAATGTCTGTTATCTCAATCCCGGTTTTTTGGAACGCAACAATGCCTGATACACTTGCATTGATGTTGTTTTTGAGCTTTAATTTAGTTCCCTCTCCCTGGCCGCTTACTTTAATTTTATTTTTAGGAATATTTATGTTTCCTTCATAAACATATTCTCCTTCTAACACAACTACTCGGCCGCCTTCATCGGGCAAAAGAGATACAGCCTGAGTAAAATAGCTCTGGAAATTCTGAGCTCCAGCCGGAACTATTATATTGGCATACCAGGGTGCCCGGGACGTGTCTTCTGACGCGATAGTTACTGTCGCCGGCCCTCTGCCCCGGTCAAGCTCCCGCCGGCGCTTGTCTTTATAAGTTATGTCTCTCTTTAACCGCCTAACGTAGTCACTCCCAAGAGGGATATGATCCCCAAACGTTACTTGTGTGCTACCGGGGTCCTTGAGATATCTATGTATCCGAATTATTTTAGCATCCAGGGCAGCAATGAGGTCTTTTTTTCGGGCAATGATGTAACAAACATTGTGGAGCCTAATTTTTTCGTGGCTAAGCTGTGCCGGCGCATCTGTGAGAATGTCAACTAATTGTATCTGTTCCAGGTCGGTCACGGAAGCATCCACGGTAAATCGGGGGCGGCTTTGGTCCCCTACCTCGTGCCACGTGTCTAAAAGCAGGTCTTCTTCCGTTTCTGCCTGGCTTTCGTGCAGCCCATACCGGTGCAACATCCCCTCTTCATTATCAGCAATGCCATATAACTCCCTGGCATCCTCACATCCAACCCAGTCCTGGCCAAGGGGCTTATTGACAGGATCCCCGTTGGCCACTGACCACTCAAAATTTTTAAATGTTAGTGGGAGAGGCTCATCTGTCGCCGGGTCAATTTCCTCCCCTATTGCAACGCCCACCAGGGCAGTTTTTAGTCCCTTTCTGGTAACATTAATGTTTATCCCATGCAGGTTCCAGCCAAATTCAAACCGCTGCCCCTTGAACTCGTCATCTATTTCCAATAAGTCAACGTACCGGGTCACGTGGCCATGGCTGTCAAATTCAACCCTAAACTTTAGCCGCGCCTTATACTTTAGCTCAATTATCCGAAGAAACTGCAGTGGGTTGAGGTAATAATCATAAAAATTTTCGGTAATGGCCGTTAGCGAGGGACTGATGTATCCCAGCTGCCAGGGTGTACCAACAAGGGCTGCAGATATGACCGTTGAAGGAACAGCATTAACCAGAATGTAATTACGGATTGGGCCGTCTCCTAACTCGAAATACAGATGGTTACACTTAACGCTTCGAATATCTTCCGCCGCTGCTGACACATCTGAGTCATCAACCAAGTAAGGCTGCAGGTCGCCGTCTGCATCGGGAATTACAATACACTGCCCATCCTCGGGCCAATTTTCATAGCTGCCTGGCTCAAATATCTTCTCATGAGCATAAAGGGGGTATGAGAAAAACAGCTGGTGTTCATGAGTATTCGCATCCTCAATTGTCTGAGGATCTATGACCAACTCCGGATGCAGCTGGCACAGTTGTTTTAAGTTTTTATCCAGCAAAATTATCCTGTCCATTGTCTCAGTTCACCTCAAAAACAAAAAAGGCCGGATGGCCTTTAAAGTATAATTTACATAAAAATTTTTCTAAAAAAATTTTTATAAATATTGTCCATTTACGACGTATTTCTCTGTTTTTCTCAACTGTATACTTTTTATATACTATATTTTGTATGATTATTTAGTTTTTTCCTGCTATAATTAAATTGAAGGTCGGATGAAGTCTCTGTAGAGAGGAGCAACTATGTGCAAAATATCAGTTCAGAGGTTAACCCTGTCTCTTGAAGTGGTAAGTTTAACAAGTAGTTTTGATTTTCAAACTCTTTTTTACGTCACTCTTGCTATTTTCTTTTTTTTAGGTCCTTTGGAAAACTTAAAAACATAGTGAGAGCAAAAATGGTATTTACGCTCCTGCTCTTCATGGAGCAGGATTGACGACCTTTAAAAATTTATCATGTTACAGAGAGCAATGATGATACCATCGACGTGGAAAAAGAAAGACCCAAGCTGCTACTTGGGTCTTTCTTTTTTCCGGGCTTAGGAATTGTCGTAAATACCAATGCCTTGCTTTAAGCAAACAAGAATTGTTTGGCCATTAAGAATAGTCTTCAATACCCCCTTGTCCGGAAGGTTTGAAGAGAAGCTATTGCACTGATATCAGTCCATCATGCCCCGTCTCTTTGTGTAAAGTATATCAATAAACCCCGGGCTTTGTAAAGTCAATTGGTTATTATTTTAAAAACGTTACTCAACTCTCGCAAGTACTAAAGTAAATATCTAGCGAGAGGGAGCTCACCTAAATAAAGTGAACAACTAGCTTCAAGCTCGTCACCTACGTCTAAATCTAAGTGGTAGATTTGATGTGGGTAAAGTTTTTGCATAGTCGTATCTCTATGTTCGAGCCATACTATACGGGTAGAAAGACCACCCCTCCCTCGATTACCCTGCCCTTGACGCATTGTCTTCGCTAAATTATGCAGAGTCATTGCCAAAACAGTATCGCCCTTTTCACTTGTCCCAGTTTTATTAATAACCGCGAAAGTAGAGTTGAGGTCATACTCTTCTGATAAATAAGTGGCACTACCATCGGTTGCTATTGACGGATATTTATTTCCGATTCCAGTAACGAGTTCCTCACCGAAACTGTTGAGCCAAGGCAACATGCACAAATAACCTGCACTTGAAAAAGTTGGCTTTCTAAATATAATCTTAACTTTATAATGCACACCATTTGTTGTAATGGTGTGGACACAGTAAATATCACAAGTTATTTCACCATTATCATCGGGATGAATACCTACCATCTTTTGTATAACTTTTACTGATTTAACCGAAGTATATTCATCATCCAGCGTTGTTCTATCTATCAACGCATCATCAAAATATATCTTTTGATAGCCGTCTGTACCTACAAATACAGTTCCGTCTCCGTGGTCAGGTATAAATTTATTAGAGAACCCACTATCCTTAGGGGAAATGAGTATAGCGAATTCTTTATTACTATGTCCTACGGATGCGTTAAAAGCCACTGTAGTGTTTATACCCATATCAAGAACTAAAAATGTCCAAGCATCGCGGTATGTTGTTCCCTCTGGGTCCCGAAAAGCTATCCAACCTCTACCATGAGTGCTCCCATCTCCGGGAGGATGTTCCGGGTCTGCCCCACGATAAACTCCTGTTACAACATATGTGTCATAATCAAGCCCACTCCATAAAGGAAACGCGGAAATAGCAAGTGTTGACTGCTCCCTCCAACAACTTAGTGTTACTTGATTGCTATAATCTCCACCAGAGAATAAGAAGGTGTATCTATTCTCTGCGTCATCAGGGTTAATATTAGCCCACCCCCTACTGGTTCCTCCCTCAGGCGGATTTTCGGGGTCATCACCAATAAATGTTCCTACCAAAGTATGCTCTTCATAGGCTAAATCCAAGAATATTTGTTTATATTGGTCCTGGGTTCCAGATGAACGCCACGTACTTATTTGAACTTTGTTTTCTGTATCGCAGTCAATAACAAATTCCCACACACCACCACGATTATCGGCATAATGTCTAAATCCTATTTCTGTACCTGTGAAAGTTATGGTCATAGTTGCCCCAACTTCTGATGTGTGGGAGTTTGGTGCATGGGCAAGTATCCAATTACCAGTTCGACTGTCCATATCACGTTGGTCTTGTGTTATATTAGCGTCTAAGTAAAAATCCCAAATACCGCCCCTGTAGTCTCTTGGGAGCTGAACTTCAACTCCGGTTCCAGTAAAAACTCCCTCAAACCGAGCACCCGGAGTACCTGTCCAAGCGAAAGGCAGGTGTGAATGTGTAAAATTACCAAATTCAGTATCCGAGTCATAATTCTTCCTGCTC
The DNA here is from genome assembly GCF_022558445.1 of Candidatus Contubernalis alkalaceticus. Taxonomy (NCBI): domain Bacteria; kingdom Bacillati; phylum Bacillota; class Dethiobacteria; order Dethiobacterales; family Dethiobacteraceae; genus Candidatus Contubernalis; species Candidatus Contubernalis alkaliaceticus. The sequence goes on along the minus strand of NZ_CP054699.1, from coordinate 1,254,064 downwards.
AATATTCCTTCCATAATACCGACTTCGCCCATCTGTATATTGGCGAATTTGATAAAATCGTCATTATGGTCTTTTACAAAGTCGTAGATTGCAGCTTTTTTTCCTCTTAATGGAACCGCTACTTGTAAACTTCTATCCCCCAACATTTTAGCATAAATGTGTTCATTAACTTGATTATGTTTACGAACTTCATTCACAAAATCCACAGTATTTTGTTTAACTTTTTTATCAACTCTATCTAACCTATTATATAACAAGGGTTCGCTACCGCGAGCTTGAACCAATTCCGCATCACTAGTTCCACTTTCTAAAATAATCCCATCTAACTGCTGTTGAGTTTGGTTAGATTTAAACTCAGCGTCCTCTGATTTATTTTTTGCTATAGTAGCTTTGCTGTCAGCAAGTTGAGCTACTATTTGAGCTCTCTTGGATTCTAAATACGCGAGAATATTCACCTATACCACCTCCACCCATGCAGTTCCGTTCCAATACAACACTGTCAATGTATGGTCTGCGTTCACTCTTATCCCTAACGCCCTGTCAAAATCGGGTGTCGGTTCAGGGTCAGAATGTAGCCAAGGCCCATACTCAGGAATATTCCCCATTAATTGCATATGCCCCGGGTCGGTTTCGGTAAATATCTCCGTCCCGTCGGGTTTGGTTATTGCTACCCTGAAACGCCGGATATTCTCCACCGCATCAGTCACAATTTGTCTAAGAAGCGGAGTTAAGCTCATGCAAATCACTCCTAATTATTATTTAAATTTTTCCCGGAAGGTAACGGATAAATCAACGATATCCGGCTCCGGAGTAATCGAAAAACCCCCAGGCGGGAGCTTAAAAAACGTAGACGTAAATGTCACATGGGGTCGCGCATCTACGTCATTTACCAGCACTAACCGCCTTGAGGTATCAATGTATATGCTATCTCCTGCCCCCAGGTCTTGGATAATCGAAACAAATCCTCCGGCCTGCGAGGTTGCCGTGAAGCTGGCAGTGTCTAAAACGCCCTGACTGCTTACACCCAGCAAATAATCAAAAAGCTCCCAGACCGGGGCATCCAGGTCAAACTCGTAGTCCAAATCTACTTCATGGTCCAAATCCACTTCGGCGTCCAGGTCATATGCGTGGTCCCATACTTGGGCAGAGATAATACAGGGGGTATCAGCTGTGCCGGAATTAACACCAGTGCGGGGAGTGGTCTTTGCTTGAATCCCCACCGCATGCCTGGATGGGTCCATCATCAATACCCGCATAACACCATGCTTTACTATTTCTGCCATGCGTATTTCTGAGACCAGCACAGCCATATACCTTTTGTCCGGCTCATCACTAAAAATCAACGGTCCAGGTTGCTTGGTATCCAACCATGAGGCGATGTTGCGTACATACCCTGCTCGCTCCTCATAGGTTTTGCCCCTGACTGCTATTTCAAAGCCGACTACAGCGGGGTGACCGTCATAGCCCTGGAACAATGCGCCATCAAGGCCATGAATATAAAGCAATCGAACCTCCCCTCCCGGGGAAACGGGTCGGTCAATGCTCTGCAGTACTGTCCTGCCAAAGGCAGGATCCGTATTCAATATTCCGTTGTAGCTTACTGTTCTCACGCAAATACCCCCTTTGGACGGCCACCGTCAGAAATGCTCCCTGAAAAGGACTGGTCTATAATTCGCGCTACAGTCGGGTCCTTCAAAACTTTTAATAAAAATACTTTCAGATTTTTTTCGCTAACATGAGGCGGGACATTGGATAAATCTATTTCATGCCGAATAGTAGCTTCTGTTTTTTGCGTTGCGAGATGTTGGTATTCCGGCTTGTGCGTTGGAAGTATCGTCTCCCCACCATGGGCCATAATTATCTGAGGTGAACCGATAGGGCCTGGGACGGTACCGCCGGTGTCAAAGGACGGCATTGGATAATACTGAGGCATACCCCCAAAACTTATATTACTTAAAACCCCTTCCAGTCGTTTCCGCAATACCTGCCATTTCGATAAAACCTGGCCTGTATGCCAGTCCACTTCATTTAGGTGTGCCCGGGAATTATTTTGTGCTTCAGTTACTATTGTGCCGTGCATCCTCTCGACTTCTGCTACTACTCCATCGCGCTGGGTCTTAGCTCCACGAATCATTCTGGTAGCCGTTTCGTCTGTGATTTCCCCTAAATCATCGCGCATGAATATAATCTGCTTTACAGTTTCCTGGTATTGCCTTTCAGCTTCCGCAACGGACTTGTCCCGCTGCTCAATGCTGTTTGCCACCACCGCTGCAGCCTGCCTCGCGGTCTGAATTTCACCTTCTGCCCTCATGCGCTCCAGGATTGCTCTTTGTTCCAGCTCGGTCTCAGAAAGTGCTCCGATTGCAACTTCCTTCATATCCTGCCTGATTTGGTCAATCTCCCTCTGCTCTTCACGGGTCAGTCCGCGGTTTTCGTTCGATGCGTTTTCCAATATCTCCAGGATACGTGCACTTTGCTCTTCGATGATTCCCTTCCGGTTTTCGTAGCCCTCTTCCAGAGCATTGAGCATCTGTTCTTGCTCTTCTTCTGTTATGTCAGACGATTCTGCGAAAAACTTCTTTAAAGCCGCAATGCCCTCAACTCGGCTTTTTTCAAGCCCTGCAATTATTTGTTCCGACATATCATCGAAGTTCTTGCCTAAGGTTTCGGCCATTTCAGCAGATACCTCTGTCCCCGACCAAGCAAGCATCTTTAAGCTTCTATCGGCTTCATCGTATAAGTCTAAAAAACTGTTTATTGCCAGCTCGGTGGTTTCGGAAACCTCGTCTCCAAACTCCCTTATCGCTGGGATAGCATCCTGCTTCATATGTTCATGTAGTTTGTATGCGCCGTATCCAATGCCGGCGATTGCGGCTACTGCAAGGCCTGCGGGCCCTAGTACTCCCAGCAGCCCTCCACCAAAAAGACCTACGCTGCCCGTGGCCGTAGTGGTAGCTGCAGCCATTGCCGTAGTTGCAGCAGTTTTTGTGCCGATGAATTTAGCAGCAGTACCGGCCATTTTAGCCAGTGACCCCACTGATCCAGTTAACTTGCTGGTGACCATCAGTACAGGCCCAGCAGCTGCGGCCAACGCAACAAACTTAAATATATTTTGCTGCGTTTCTTTGTCCAGGCTGGCGAACCATGATGCCAGGCTTTCTACCTTCCCTGCTAATTCCTCCACCATCGGGATTACCACGTTTGTAATGGTGGGCCCCAGGGTTTCATACATGGTTAACGCCGAATCAATTAATCTATCCTTCAGTAGGCCCAGCTGGTCCCAAAGATTTTGGATCTGCTTTGAGGCTACCTCATCTGTGGTGCCGGCTGCATTTCTCAGCTCCTTCTCGTATTCCCGAAGAGCATCACTGCTACCCAGCAGAGTTAAAATCCCGCGCCGTGCCCGTTCGTTGAATCCCAGCTGGGCCAGCTCAGCACTTCTCTGCTCGGTGGTCATTCCTGCAAAGGCCTTCTCCATATCAAAGATAATGTCGGCCATATTCCGCATTTCGCCCTGGCCGTCAAAAACTTCAATGCCCAGCGCTTTAAATTCTTTTGAGCTCTTCCGGGCCCTTTCCTCAATGCCTTCGATGGTTCGGGCAAGTATGGTTCCAGCTTCAGAACCTTTAAGGCCCTGGTCAGCAAATACTGCCAAGATTGCAACGCCTTCTTCAATTTCTTTGTTCATAAGTGTAAGTGCCTGGGCACCTTTATTAGTGAGAGAAAGCGCAAACTCTTCTACTGCAGCGTTTGCCAGGGTATTTCCCTTAACCAGCACGTCAGATACCCTGGTCATGTTCTCCATGTTCTGAGTAACATCATCTACGGAAAGGCCCAGGGCGCTCTGTGCGTCTGTTAAAAGGTCGGTAGCCCGGGCCATATCAAATGCGCCTGCCTGAGCAAAGGCAGCCACTCTCGGCATTGCTTCTATCGCCTGGGTGGCATCTAGCCCGGCAGATGCCAGGTAAAAATAACTTTCTGCCGCATCGGTAGCGCTAAAACGAGTTGTTTTGGCAACATCCCGAGCGGCCGTCTCCATGTCTTTTCGCATTTCATCAGACACGTTACCCATGATGGCCAAAGAACCGGTCATAGATTTTTCAAAATCAGCTCCGAATTTTACGATAGCAGCGGTTCCGGCTATAACGGGAGCGGTAACATTCCTGCTTAAGGACCGGCCCGCTGTATCCATTTGCCTGCTAACATTTTGGAGCCTTGTTCCTGCAGCATCAAGAGAGCTGCCCACTTTTGTCCATGCGGATGACTGCCGGGCCAACTCAGCGTTTGTAGCTCTCAACTGAGCATCCAACTTGTTGTATTCTGCCACAGCCCTGTTGAGCCTTACCTCAAGCTTTTGTGTCTCTACTGCATCCCGGCCCTTCTCTTGGACAGCCCTTGCATGTTCCTGCTGAAGCTTGGCCACTCGGGTGCCCTGGATCTGCATCTGCTTTGAGAGAGCATCAGATTTTAATTTTAGGCCTTCTGTGCCTTTGCCAAAATCGTTCAGCCCGGATGAAGCGGCGGCGAATTGTGTCTTGGTTAGGTTCATTTCCCGGCTGAGGCCGGCCATAGATTTTTCTAAATCTGAATCGTCAATGGCCAGCTTTGTAACCAGACCAGCAACTTCAATGTCCATAAGTGCTCACCCCCCTACATCAGCCCAAGGCTGTCAAACTTGGCCAGATCATCATCTTTCTGTTTTTTCTCTGTCCGTCTAAGCAGCTTAAAATAATAAAAGATGTCCATTTCATCAATTTGAGTCAATGTCCATCCTTGCTTTAAAAGTGATAGATAAAATTCTTCCATCCAGTCAGTCCATTCCATGGGGGCTGCAGTGTCCCCCTCTATACGTTTGGGTCAGGCTTACCTTCCTCATTGTCAGTTTTGGTCACTCCAAAAGCCTCTTCTCTGCCGGTTTGAACCAATCTTTTAATCCGGGTATATTCCGGCACAGCTTTATAAGATTCAACACCGTCAAGAAATTGTTCAGCCGTAAACTGATTATTAAAAACTTCTGAGACATACTCCGCTGCAAGCTCAAGGTCTTTGATGCGATCGTAGTTCTCAAAATTCTCTGCCCCGGCTTCCAGTAGTTCTTGAAATTTTTTATCGTATTCAAATGTCCTGCGTAAGATCCGAGCGGACACAAAGGGCTGGATAAAGGTTTTCTCTTCGTTGTCAACACGTAGCGTTATTTCCATAAGTCATCCTCCTTGTATACTATGAGCAGCAGACGATTTGGACGTAAATTTCCAGTTCGTATGGTGCTCATTTGTTCTTTGAAAACTTTATACAGAATCAAATTTATTGTTATCTAAAGTACTTATGATCTTTTTAAAAAGGATTAAAAAAATTAGTAGTAGGGGTTGTGAATATGTGGTCAACGCGAAGTGTTGTCCAAGCAGTTCGTGGGGTCTGTGGGTAACTCGAAGAGTTATCCATCAGAATCCACAACTGCGGCATATTCACAAGCCTATCAAACAATACGTTTCCGCTTATCATATCAAAATAATTTGAAAATAGGGTTTACAGTCCTGGGATGTCTTTGGGAAAATATAGCCATAGGTGTCTACCAAGGGAATGTTCAATCTCCTCCCGTTGCCCCGTTATCGGGTGTCTTCCTTTTTTAGAGTGTTCCCCTGGCCCCATGTTATAGACCAACACGCTGACTGTTTCCCGGTTGCCCCTCTCTCCTGCCAGCAGAGGGAGACCAGTGCACCGAGGGGAACCGGTGTATTCCAATAGCTCGCAAGGCTGTCGTTCATGGGTTTCCCAGGGACATCCCAGGACTGTAGACATCACATCCTTTTTCTTAAGGAGGTGAAACAACGATGACTATACCTTTGTTTGTCGGTATTGATGTAAGCAGCAAGGAAAATGTAGTATGCTGTTTAACCGATGAAGAAGAGAAACGAGCTTTATGCCGCTTTACTGTTCTAAATAACCGACCCGGTATCATGGAGCTGCAGAAACGGATTAATCAGCTGGTAGATAAGCATAGTTTTGATGAAATTCGTTTTGGACTGGAACATACCGGCTGCTACTCGACTCACGCCGCCATATACTTACATCGGCATTTAGATTTTGGGTGCTCTAATGTTAAAGTCTATATGTTTAACCCGAGCCTAATTAAGGAGTATAAAAAGTCTCATTTCCTTTCCCCCCCTAAAAATGACCGGGTGGATGCCTGGTATATTGCCGCCAAGGTTCGGTCCGGCCACTTACCTCATCCCTTCACCTGGAGTGAACCGATGATGGCACTGCAGCGGCTGACCCGGACCAGGTACCATCTCATGAAGGCACTGGTAAGAGAAAGTAATTTCCTTATGACCAACCTGTATTTAAAATGCAGCGATTACACGCTTGTTTTTGAAAACAAGCTGTCGGCAACTTCTTTGGCCGTCATGGAGGAGTTTGAATCCTCAGAAACTTTAGCAGAAATCTCTGTGGACCAGCTGGTGGAATTTTTAATCCAGCATGGTAAAAATCGATTTGATGATCCTCAATCTGTGGCTAAGGAATTACAGAAAGCAGCTCGTTCTTCTTACCGATTATCTAAGGCTATGGCTGATTCTGTTAACCTGGCTATGGCCTCCAGTATTCGGGTCATTCGGACAATTCAGGAACAGATTAAGTCTATAAAAAAGGCTATCGAAGACCATTTAAAAACGATTCCTCAAACTCTAGATTCTGTCCCGGGGATCGGTCCTATCTTTTCTTCTGGTATCTTGGCTGAAATTGGTGACATCCACCAGTTTGCCAGCCATAAGCAGTTGGCTAAGCATGCTGGCATTGCCTGGACTGAGAATCAATCGGGAAACTTTACGGCCAGCCAAACACGGCTAATTCACTCTGGTAACCGCTATTTGCGATATTACTTAATGGAGGCGGCTAACAGTGTTCGGGTGCACGACCCTGTTTTTGCAGAGTATTATGCCAAGAAAAAGGCAGAGCCGAAACAGTTCGCCCATAAACGGGCCCTTGCTCTTACAGCACGTAAACTGGTACGGTTGGTCTTTCATCTGCTAAAGACGAACCAACTCTACCAACCGAGAGGAGGAAACCAACAAGAAATATTATAAAGATTAGCTGCGATTCCATCCACCCATAATTTACCGTTAATGTAATTTTAGTACTGTTAATTTGGGTGGCTTAGTTAAGTGATGCCTTTTTTGAGCAAGCACCCCCTTAACAACAGTGAATTTCTTAAATAATTTCCAGTTAACTACTTGACATCACACCGCTGCTCTAAATGTAAAATAAAGAGAGGGGCCCGAAGCCCCTCTCCCTTAACTGCATCTATGTCCAAGTTCTAAGTTCCTAATTCAGTAATAAATGTGGTAATCTTGGGTGCTTCCAGGGAATTGCCGGCTACGTCCTTCACGCCGGTGGTAACAATGGTGGTATAGGTTTCATCGTTTCCGAGATCGCCTGCTGGGGTAAGGGTAACAACGGTTGCGGCAGAATTATAGTCCAGTGCACCGGCCACTTGCTCCATGCTAGAATCCAGAAGCATAAAATTACCAGAGTTAATTGTGTTGGTCCTGATAGGCTCACTGAATGTCCAGGTTACCTGGGTGCCTACTTCAACATTATTGGCTAAATTCGCAGGAACAACAGTTACAACAGTCGGCGGCACTTCATCAGCATCTTTCAAATAAACCGCATCGAACCAGTCGTCAAGAACTGCTTGCGACACCCCGGGATCTCCTTCGTTGACTACTGATTGCCAATCTCCATCTGTTTCCCGTGGTAAAAAGGTTGCGTTAATTGTCGTGGTCTGATATGATGCTTGCTCTGTTTTTGTGTTTGCATTTTGCTCTTCCAGCCTAAATTTACCTTTCAGTAACCAGACATATCGATATTTGTGGTTTGCCATCTTTCGTTTGTACCCTATCGCTACATAGGGCGCCTCATCCTCTTTGCTTCGGATAAGCACCCCGTTCGCATCAATGGCATGCCCCAGCAACGCAGCTAAGTCCGCAGTCGGAATGTCAGCGAGGTTAAGCGAAAGCGCTATGTCTCCCAGCGATGTAGCCATGTCATAGGCTATATCGTCCGCATATAGCGTGCTGCTGTTTGTTGTAGGGGAAACATTTGCTGTTATGCTGCCTGGAATATGGGCCGGAGCCTCATACGATTCTGCTTCCACATCATCCATCACGGCATAATGAAAATCTTTTAAGCCTATTGGGATGCTCTTCATCTAATCACCTTCCTTAAAATTTTTGACGATATCTGAGGGCTTTGTGGTGAATCCCGGTGTCCTGTTCATAGAACTCCTGCTTTCCGGATCGGCGCCAACCGTTCTCCTTCATGGTCTTGTCAATTTCCTCAAATATCGCCTGAGTGTCTTCCTGGTTCCATTCGTCCACCTGCAGAACTGACTCATCCGACATAGGCTCATCGTCTGCATAGTCACCGTTATTTCTATCAATTTCAAAAAGGGTTACCCGGGGAAATTCATCCCCATCCGGAGCGGGTCGCTTATAAACCCGCTTGCCCCCGAGAAGGTCAATGAGGTCAGCGTTCTGCAGTAACTGCTTGCGGACTTCTTCTTTTGTGTCTCTCACCTCACCTACCCAACCCCTTCCGGAATTCCTCAATTAAGACAGTCAGTGCCTGTCCCTTTTTTGCATGGAACGCCGGCTCACACCATGGCCTTGCTTCAATCTTTGATGAGCCGAATTCAAAAAACTTTAAGTAAAAGTATTTAGAGCTATCTCCCGGCTGAATTCCCGTTAAGATATATTTTTGCCCATCCTTCCGGATAACACGGCTCAGCTTAATGTTGTCAGCTGCGTGCTTTCCGGTCCGCCAGCTCTGGCTTCCCGATGTAGGCTGCCTGGGTGACCTGCTTCGAGGTGCCCGGGACCTCATCTCATCAGCAATAATTTCACTGCCCTTTTTCAATCCCTCTCTTTCAAGCCTTACAGATCCTTCACCTAAGTGCTTCCGGATATCCGCCAGTAGTTCATCTACTCCATGGAGTTCTATCCTTCCGCCTCCCATTATGGCCCCCTCCTTGTCCCAGGCCGGTTGCCTGGGCCGGTGCAAATTAGTTCTAAGAACCCGTTCCCTCTATCATAGGAACGGTAGACGGTATATTCCTCGCCTTCTTCTGCAGCAGGGTATTTGACGGTCTTCTCTCCCTCGTATTCCGATGAACGTATTTCAAACGCGATTTCGGGACGCAATCCGGATGCGGCTGCTTGGTAAAACTCTGTCTGGCGCACGCTTTTTTGGTTTGCCGGAACAAGGCGCTCCTGGGGAGTAATAACAAGATCATCATCCTCATTGTGGTCATGGGTAGTTTTAACCAGGTAAACAGCATCCCTAAAAAATGCCATGTCTCATCACCGCCTATACTTCCTGGACCATAACTAGTGTAGCGTCACCATCATCAGGCGCCTCAGCTGCATCCAGTTTAATCCGACCACCTAAGAAGCGGGGCCAGCCATCAAAGGGGCCAAGAACTATTATTTTGTCTGGGGCAGCAGTCAGTGAAAAAGCATTGATAACTTCTGCCCAAATATTTACCTTGCCCCCGGTAAAGTTTACCGGCTCGATTGCTTCGGTAAATGGAGTAGAGCCGTTTCCGGAAGCTTCAGCACTGAAATTTTCCAATTCTCCAACAGCTACAGCAATTAGTGCTGCTGTATTTTTGGCATCATCCGGAATAATTTCTTCGCCTTCTTCTTTTAGTGCCAGGGCAACAATGATTATTTTGTCTGCCAGGGTAACCTCAAGATCAGTGACCTCTTCAGCTTCCGGAACCACTACCTCAATACCGCATTCCTCTCCGTCGGGGCCGGGCCCATCTACCGTAACTGTAACAACCCCGTTGTCGCCTTCCCCAATCTTAGCCGTGGCCTGAGCATCATCTGTCCTGAGATGCTCTTCCAGGGTAATTGTCAGGGCTTTGCCGCAATCAGTATTATCCACGGCTATTTTCACGGGACGTAGAGAGCCTAGCGGGACATTAACGGCTGCCTCTGTGGATTCTCCGTCCCACTCAATTTTTTCAGATATAAGCCCTGCCGCTGCTCCTTGCCTGATTTGCTTCCAACTTTTTGGCAGGCCCATTATCCTTCACCGCCATCAATTTCAGATTTCCTTACTTTGCGCCCATCGGGGAGCTGATACCAACCGCCGCCCAAATTAATGGGTTCGGCGCTGTCCCCCTTAGGTGATGGCGGAGGGTCTTCGGCTAAAGTATCTCCCAGCGCCTTCGCTTCCTGGAGAAATTTTATCCGCTTTTCATCCTGGTGCTCGTATATATCACCGGGAATATACAGCACTTTAGTGTATTTATCCCGGAATTCCTTTGTAACTATTGCTTTCACTCTGCCTCACCTCCATCTCCGTCGCTCCGCATTTGTAGGACCATGCCTTCTACAGACCTGGCAAGGTCTCCCGTCGGATCTCCGTCGTAAAATATTTTTACTTTAATTGCTACTGCCAGCGCATACAGGGCCATTTCATTTTCTTCCGTTTGGCCCACCTGTTCCACCCCTGCGTTTTTTAGGGCTTGCTTGGCTCCCAGGATAGCCAAAGCGAGGGTGTTGCCACCCCCGCTTTCAGAATATCCTAACAGTTCTCTAACAAACTCCTCCAGATCAAATCCTGCCATGGCTTATAGGCTTTCTACGACTTTGGCAATGCGGAAGGCAGATGCGAGTTTTTTCCTCTGATCCAGCCATGCGGTCAGCACCCAAATGTATTCCCCCTTGTCCACGTCCTTATCAGAATCGTAGATGGTGGAAGGATCGTAGTTTAAGTGCATGTAATTGAAATCGCCTACAATGGGCCGGCCGTAAATTCCGTCAGTATCGTAGATGGCAGCGGCATCAGAGAAGAATACGGGCTTGCCGATTACTTCTTCGGGCTGCTTCCCGTACAGGTCAACGGCACCATTACTTAGGGCTTTTATCATGGTCACGTAATCGGAGTAACGCATGCATACCTGAGCATTCTCCCGGAAGTCCTCATGCAGAGCAGCGATGGCGTTGGTGATGGCTTCAAACATGTCTTCGCCGGTGACCTCTTTGATAACGGAGGCGCTTTGTGCGTCAACTTCATAGAATGTCATGTGCTTTTCTGCTGCTACTACGGGGCGAGGCGAGGTCACGGGGTCAGTCACAGCCCCATGAGCAAAGGATACTTTCCGCTCTTTCGCGGCTAGGCCGGAGCGCAGAGCATTCTCGACATACTGCACCAGCTCAACATCGGAACCGTGAAGCACTGTGTCGGAAAGTCGAACTTTCACCTTGAACTTGAACTTACCAAATTCAACCTTGTCACCAGTTGTCTCGATTTCTTCCGCAGTGCCTGCGTCAGTGATGAAGTCGCAATCATCAAGCTCAAAAGCTATTTTAGGCAGCTCCAGGCCTTTAATTGCAGACATTCCGATTTTTCCGCGAAGCGGATTCTTTACAAAAGGCTCATGGATAACTTCGTTAGACAGGGTGGTCGGTAAGAAATTTTCTCCACCGGTACCGCCACCGGCAGGCAGTGCCCGTAGGGGAGTTGTGGTGGCCAGGATTTCTTGCGCCTCGGGAGAAATCTCTTTCCCTAGCACCTTTGCCCGGATAAACTCAGCCTTGGCGGCAATCAGTCGCTCTTCATCATTTTTGGCACCCTCAATGCCGTTTTTCCTTATCTTGTCGTGAAACTGCTTCTTTTGCTCTTCTTCCATGAAGTCATGCTCACTCTTGATAATATCGAAGCGTTTCTGCAGCTGCGCCTTTTTCTTCTCCAGGGCATCTACATCTTCCAGGCTGGCATTAGGATCGCCGGCCTTCCTCATAAGTTCGTTGTTTACCTCTTTAAGCTCGGCCCCAACAGTAGCCAGACTCATTTTCAGTTCATATAGAGTTGCCACTTAAATCACTCCTAATATAAGATTTATTGTTTCATCATCTTGCCTGCATTCTTTAACCAGTTTTTCTCTCCGGTCCTTGTCTAATCGACATTCCCCCTTATCGTGGTCGTTAACTTTTTCAAGAATCTCTTTAATCTCTTCTGGCACATTTTTGTAATGTGCGAACAGCTCTGTGCTGACGGAAGCCGCTATTTTTTTTTCTTCCAACAGCTCATCACAGAAACCATAGTCAAAGCATTCCTGGGCTGTAAGCCAGGTTTCATCATCCAGTAGCTCCGATAATTTTTCTTCTGCGGTTTTCCCATCCAGCTTGGCCATATAGGCTGCTACGGTGCTCTGGCCAATCTTGTCCAGATCGTCAGCCATCTTGCGAAATTCCTTGGCATTCCCATAAGCAAAGGTCCATGGCCAATGAATCATCATCATGGCATTGGCAGGCATAGAGACTTTATCCCCGGCCATGGCTATCATTGAAGCGGCTGAAGCAGCAACACCATCCACATACACGTTTTTTTGTGCTGAGTGCCTTTTTAAGATGGAATATATCGCCTGGGCCTGGAATACTGAGCCGCCCAGGGAATTGATGTATAGGTTCAGGGTTTTTATCTCCCCAAGAGCCTTCAGGTCATCCTTGAAACTGTTTGCGGTCGTGTCTTCGTCATCCCATTTCCACGAAACAATATCGCCGTAAATATAAAGCTCTCCGACATCATCTGCGGAGGCTTTAAATTCCCAAAATTTCTTTTGTTTTGGAATCGATTGCACTGCTAATTCACCTTCCTTTCATCAATCGGTGACAGGTCTCTGCTCATGAAAAGCTTATCCCCGCCTGGTAACGGCGGCCTGTCTTCCAGCGCCCTTGCTTCGTTCGGGGTTAGTTGCCCGGAGCGGATCCCTTTGAAATAAAACTCTCCGCGGGTTTTCATATCGCCGCGAAGAAGGGCATTGACGTTAAACTTAAAATATAATCCCTGTTGCCGCTCCCGGTCTGTCAAGAGTTTTCGGTTGAATTCTTTCTCATACTGGGTGCATATAGGCACCAATGTCCCCTGCGTATACTCCAGCTGCAGCTGTTCCATGCTGGAGAAGCTCACCCCATCTGCTTCCCCTAGCATATGCGGTGACATAGTGTAGACCACTGCCACCCGGGTGCGGGTAATTTTTTCAACCTCAAAAACATTAGTATCAAGAAACTTACGGTCAATTGGAGTGATTTCAGTCCCTAATTCCTGAATAAGCACTCCACCGTTTTCTTGATAGAAGGTTTTAAAACTGTCTAGTGTTTCCTCTTTTTTATCTTTACTCAGCTGTGTGGCAAGTTTGAGAATAAAAGATGCCTTGACTGCACTGTCCAGCTGTTCAAGGCTGAATTCCTTCACTTTGGCGTCGAAATCAATAGTGTTCTTCAACACGTCAATCGGACTGATGCCTTTATGCCCGGTAGCATGGATATGCTTTACGTGAAGCATCTCCATGTTATGGACGTAATAGGCGCCGTTATCGCCTTCGACCTCATACCATAATTCCCGGGAATCTTTTTCGATTACCGGGGTTACTTTACCCGGGTCAAGGATCCAAAGTGCCCTCACCTGGTATTTGCTGTCGTAGTCTTTCAGGGCGTAACCATTTCCGCTTGTGTTCCGGTGGGTTTCCATGGTTCGGATAAAGTCAAATCCAGTCATGTTTGGGTTAGGAGAATTTATTAAAAGGTCTGCATTCCTGCCGTAGGCCGGGTTAAAATCCTTATAAAGCTTCAGCGGCAGGCTGGCCATTGAATTTGACAGCTTTGATACTGCTGCAAAAATAGTCTCATTTGTGGCTAGAGTATTGCTGGCTTTTCGGGTAAAAATGTTGTAGGGCTCAAACCAAGACCGAAACCTGTCAAAAAGATTGTCGCTCCCCTTGTCCTGGCTCAAAAATTTTTCTAAGAGGTAACCAGCCACCTTTTCTTTCATGCGTCGCCATAATTTCACAATGTTTTCACCTCCCTAGAAGGTCTTTGACCGACACAAAGCCCACCCCGCCAGTCTCTTTGGGAGCGGCCATTAGCTTCATGGTTTCAGTGTGAGCGTTCAACCAGGCGGCGAAACCGTCTATTTTGCGGTAGCGGTTCTGCTTTGTGGGAAGCCAGTTGTTGTTACGGTCCTTTACCAGTCTGATATTGTTTAAATACCATCGGAACAGTTTGTTCCGATTAAATACCGCCTTTCCATCCAGAAGCATTTCTTTTATGTCTTTGAGAGCCGGGCTTAAGGTTGTAGCTCCCTGCCTGACCACCTTTGTCCATTCTTCCCCACCGTAAGCTTGCAGGTCCTGGACTAGGCGGTAAGCATTGGCCGGGTCGTATGTAATTAGCATGATGGAATATATTTTGGACATCTTAATAAACCAATCGTATACATAACTGTAATCAACGTAATCCCCCGGGCAGATGGTTAAGAGGCCTGCCTCTTCCCATTCTCGGAAAGGGAGTTTTTCATTGTCCATCAGAACCTTTCGCATCGGCACAAAGGAATGGGATATAATTTTAACCCTGCCGTCCTCCAGCGGAAACTCCAGGCAGGAACTAGTGAAGTCCTCTGTTGACGAAAGGTCAAAGCCGCCGATGCAGTTAGCGCCGGTCAGGGTCTCAGGGTCAATGTAATCGCTGTTGCGTTTTATTACCTCAAGGTCGATAAAACTCTGTTCATCAGACTGCACAAAAATGTTTAATCTTTTGGTTATGAAGTCGTTTTTCTCAGCTGGGATATGCTTGCGGCTTTCCCATTCCTCGATCATGTCTTCCAGCAGGACCGTTACCCCCAGATTAGGGTTGGACTTAATCCATGTGCTAGGGTCATCTACCTCATCGTCTTCATCCAGCTCGGCCATGTAATAAAAAGACCGCTCATCCTGGATTACTCCTTCCAGGACATCTGCGCCCTTTTCGTAGTAGTCCATAAGCGGACCGTCCAGCTGGTAGCCGGCAGTAGTGATGTAGAGAAACAGCGGTTGCCTCCTCGCGCCGGAACTGTTTTTAATAACGTTGATAAGCTTGTAGTTCTTATACTCATGTATTTCGTCGAATATCCCCAGGTGGCAGTTCAGGCCGTCAAGCTTTTCTGAATCTGATGCCTGGGGTTCTATTTTTGAATTTGTTTTGTCAAAATAGATGGCGTCCCGTAGAGCCCGAAAGTGTTTTTTAAGAACCGGCGATTCCTTGACCATGGCCTTACATTCATCGAAGGTCAGCCGAGCCTGTTTCATGGCGTTGGCCAGCGGGTATATCCTGGCACCTCTTTCGCCGTCTTTTGATGCACCATAGAGGGACAACCCGGAAACCTTCGCTGTCTTGCCCTGCTTCCTGGCCACAAAAATAAGCCCCTCTCTGAATCTCCGGAGCTTAGTTTTTTTGTGGATCCAGCCGTAAAGGGATCCGATTATGAAGTGCTGCCAGGGCTGAAGGTCTAGCTTTTCGAAGTCTCCCTGGGATGGCTTGCAAAATTTTTCTATAAACTCAATGGGGCGGTAAGCCCGTTCTTCGTCAAAAACATAAGGAAAATCTTTTGTCCCCTGCCGTGCCAAGTCTTTTAGGTGCCGTTTACAGGCTAACTGCACTTTTCGGCAGGCTGTGAGGCGACCGGCCACCACGTCTTTTGCGTATTGAGTTGTTTGTAGTTTAGAAGTCTTCGAAGTTGTCACCCTGAGCCACCGCCTTAGACACCTTCTTGTCTGAAGCCGGTGTGAGCTTGAGTTCGGCCTGGAGCTTGCGCTGCTGCTCTACGATTTTGAGAATGGATCCCACTGACTTATTTTCACGGTACATTTCCTGGGCGCCATTTTTGAAAAGCTCGACTACCCCACGGTCTTGAACGTCTTTAAAGTGGTCCTGCTTCAGCTGTTCCAGGAGAATCATGTTGTCGATAAGCAGGAGTGTCTTTTCATTGAACTGATTGCTGGCTTTTAGCTCCTCTGCCAGGATCCGAAACAGTCTCCTTGCATCATAGTTTGTTATGTCTCTTTTGGGATTGACTCTCACGGGTGACACCCCCTTGCATTTCAGATTTTTCCCGGGCGGCCCCCCCTCGTATTAAAAATTACCCCGGGGTGTGAACGAAGTAGGGCGCCGGTCCTGGGGGAGAGCCCTTTCCAGGCCTTAGGGTAGGGGGGGTATTATGTTGGGGTTGGCCTCTGCCTTAATTACCCTTACTTTCCCCAGTCTTTTCTCCGACTTCTTCTTCTTACGGTTTCCCCCACCCCTCTCCGGATGCTCCTTGTTGTGGCAAGAAGGACAAACACTTTCGCAGTTGTCGGGTTCCAGGGCTCGCTCTGGAAATAATTCAATGGGCTTTTTGTGGTGGACTATATTGGCAGTTCTCAACCTTTTTTTTCTCAGACAGTGCTGGCATAAATAATTGTCCCGGACTAAAATAAAAGCCCGGAATTTTAGCCAGGCAGTGGTTTTGTAGAAAGGATTTACTTTTTTCATTTTGCTATTTTACTTTTAACTCCTTACCGTTCTTCAGGATGGGATTTTCCGCAAGCCTAGCACTAACCTGTTTCAATTTAATATAATTAAAATGATAATATAATTATTTATAATTTACATATAATTAAATTAGCTCTTTCTTACATTAAATACCGCTTGTTTTTTTAATAATTTAAACATATACTAAATATAAGAAATTTATGAAGGGAGGAATCACTGTGAATAATTTATTAACATTTTTAGCGCTGTTGGTTTGCTTAGCTTTAATAATCACAGTTTGGATTTTACTCATTGGATAGGCATTAAAAAGACTGTGAGCAGAAATAGATAAGATAAAAGCTCATCGCAATATTAATGCAGTAACATATTTT
The DNA here is from genome assembly GCF_022558445.1 of Candidatus Contubernalis alkalaceticus. Taxonomy (NCBI): domain Bacteria; kingdom Bacillati; phylum Bacillota; class Dethiobacteria; order Dethiobacterales; family Dethiobacteraceae; genus Candidatus Contubernalis; species Candidatus Contubernalis alkaliaceticus. The sequence continues at coordinate 1,237,341 of NZ_CP054699.1, read as the reverse complement.
TTTTTACATTTAGATTAATAAGATAAATGATATAAACACAAAGACTGCAGAAGTCTTTTTTTAGTGCCAAAAAACACAGCAAACACGGGACTTCTTTAAAACAATAATATGAAAATATTTTTCTTCTTGAATTATCAGCTTATGGTTATCTATATAAAAAGAGCCCAAAGGCCCTTGCTTGCTTGATTTTCTATTAATCATAAAATCATAATAAGATTAATAATATAATTATTTTACAAAAAAATACAAAAGAAACTTACGAAAAAGGTCTTTTTTAGTTTATAAAGAAAAAGAGCCCGTAGGCTCTAAGTTACTTTGTGTAATCAAAAGTATTAGTATAATCGCATTGCATACATCTGGCAATTAATACCTCTGGCTCATCATTTTCTTTTATACTAATTGCCTTCGCTGTCGCTTTATCAGGCTCTGCGGTATGAACGTCATAAATTCTATCACTTAATTTGTTTGGTATTACATAAATCCATTTAATCTCTTCCCCGCAATTTTTGCATTCTGTTTGTCCTTCAAGCTTAGGAATCATGCTCACCTCCCTCCCACCAACTCCTTTCGACAAAAAGGAAGGTATTTCTTCATTTATTCAGATTTACATTAATGAACGAACAATCGATATTATTAGTTTACAATAATCTTCTTGCCAATGCTGATTTACATCATCTTTGCTGCTAAGAATAAGTTCACTCTCATCTTTAAATTTTATTATTGCCTTATATTGTATTTTATGTCTAGCTTCAGTCAAGTTTCCACTTACATTTAAACTTGTAATGTCTTCTATTTTCTTTAATTCAACTTGAAACTTACAACCCTCATCTATAACCTTAGCAATAAATATTTTTCCATCCCTAGTAAATAAAACTACCTCAAGGTTATTCTCATTGCATTTTTCTTCTTCACTACTACTTAAAAGCTTCTTAGGATAAACTGTTTCAACTTCTTCATCAGCAACAAATAGCTTAGCTTGATACAAAAGTTTCAAAAGCAACATCCATGATTCTTCGCCTTCTCTATGTTGTTGGCTCACAGCGTAACTTTTTAAATTAGCGATATTTGTTATTCTCTCAATCACATGAAAGCACCTCCTTCACCATTTCCTATCTATTTCGGCAAAAAGAAGGCATTCCCTCTGTTGCAAATTGTAAGGTATTGTCGAATATAAGAAAACCCGCTGCTCATTGCAACGGGCTTAATTTACCCCGGCGGTAGCCGCCTACCCCCGCCGGAGAAAGGAGGAAAAACATCTGTTGAAGCATTCCTGAGGTCCTGCTCTTGCTGACTGTTCTTAGTATAAAACTATAACACGTTTTTCCACCCTTTCACTGTCAAAATCCTGTCAGGTTAGTCCGCAGTATTCCGCTACCCTCGTAACCACCTGTTTCCGGAGCCGATAGAAGGTGCTTTCAGATACATTCATAGTCCGCCAAACCTCGGGATTCTGCTTCCGTAAATCATATTTTAACCAGATTAGGTTATTTTCCTCATCACTTAGTGTTTCCCGGGCCCTGGCCATTGCTTTCCGGTGCCGCTTCTTTTCCTGTATTCTTCCCAGGAGGAATTTTGCCCTGAGGCTTTCGTTCCGCTTTATGGTCCACCGCTCCGGCTCCGATGAATCGGAATGGCCCTGGATATTAGTTAGGTCCAACACAGACCCCGGACCACTGGGATACATTTCGGCCAATTCTGCTTCCATCTGCTCGATGGCCGTGTCGTAGGTTTTGTACTCGTATAAAAGTTTCTCTATAAACCTGAAGTCAGCCTCACAAAGCTTTTCCTCGGTCACCAGAGCTATTCCCCCTCATCGTTATCTATTCTCCATCCAAATATCTACTTCTTCTCCGCAATGGTCTAACCTTGAGCTTAGCACCCTTTAACTTTTGCCCGATTACCGTTACTAGTAATTCTTTTTGCCATGGGTAAAGTTTAGTTTGCAGGGCTTTTTCTATCCTTTCAATTGTCTCTTCCATCAACATTCTTCTCTCAGGTGTTCAGCGGTCATTCTGGCCACGCTCCTTAAAATATTTTTCCAGCTCCTTCTTAATCCCAAGCTGCTGTTTCTTCAGCTTCTTATCCATTTTAACAAGCTTCCGGACCTCTTCTTCATTCCCCAGCCGAGAAGCCAGCTGAACATCATCTCGGATCCTCTTCCGCTCTTCTGAGAGATGCTTAGTTTCTGCTGTCTCATAATAACCGGTATATTCGGTCCCGCATTCCCAATGAGTGAAGTAATGCTCTCTTACTTTCTCACCCTTGTATTCCCGCTCTCTGATTTGAACATCTATGGTGAAGCTTTTACCGCAAACATCGCAAGTTACCTCCATAGGAACATGCCTCCTCAATCCCCCAAGCTACTTGACCTAAAAAATCCTTTTAACTCCTGCGTAATTTCTTTCCCCTCTATAACCTCTTTTAGTTTCAACTTCAGGTAAGTATTCTCCGATTCCAGGTCCGAACACTGGCCGATGTCCATAAGCGCCACCAAAAACCAGGTCACAGCCATGCCCAGAATCCCGCCCACCAGCATCCCCTGCCAGAATTCGCTCAGCTCTATCAATTGGATTCACTCTCCTTATAACCTCTCAAGCATTTTTCTGGCAAGACCGGCTATAGCACCCTTATAGCTCTGGCACTCTTCCGGAGCCACCTCTTTAATCTCATCCAATATATCCAGTAACGTCTTAAAATTATAGTCACCACTGTATCAAACTGCACCCGAAATTTCAGGATTTGCTCAGGTTGCCCAGCTTTATTCTCCAGTTGCCTGGTCTTTTCCCTCAGATCATTTAGCTCTTTTTCTACTTCTTCCGGAACCTTCTCGACCGGCTCATTTATTTTTTTCGTCAATTCCTCAACCTGGCCTTTGGCCGCTGCAAGTTCATTCTCCAACTGTTTTATTTTCTCATCTGACGAACCTGTCTTTTTGGCCTCATCCAGCAGGCCCACCAATCTTTCAACTTCTGTCTTACCTCTTTCCCTCTCTTTTTTTAATTCATCCTGGAGCATTTTAACAGTGCCTTGAGTGTCTTTTAATACCTGGTTTGTGGTGTTGACATTAGATTGCAGGCTTGAGGTTTCTTCTTTGAGCTTATTTCTCTCCTCAACTACCTGGTCTACTGTGTTTTGGGCTTTTTCAAGCTTAGCTTTCAGCTCATCCCGCTCCTTGAGAATTTTTTGATAAGCTGCATGAGTAGAGATATCTCCTTTATCCCACTTCTCCAATGTTTCCTCATCGGCGTTCTCTGAAATGAACTTTTCTTTATAGAATTGCGCCCTGCTTCCGATGCCCGACTCCTTCGATGCTTCCTGGGTTACTTGGTCTTCATCAAGGTCTAAATTTAGACCTTGTAAGCGCTTAAGTTCAATGAGTTTTTGAGCATATTCGAGCCGCTCTTTTCTGGTAAACTCTTTCCTGCTTTCATTTTCCGATATTTCCAAATTTAGCTGATGCTCGTAGTCTTTTACAGACATAACCCGGACCTCAACCTGACTGTAACCCAGTTTATTTATTGCTCTTAACCTTCTTTCCCCGGCAATCAGCTCATATTCAGGGGTTACAACAGGCGGATTGATTAAGCCGTTTTCCTTGATGTCCTGAGCAAGTTCATCTATGTCCCCATAGTCTTTACGAATACGGTCTTTGACTGTTATTTTCCCAATGTCGATAAGCATTCTAATTTTCCCTCCTTGTCCAATTTGTCCCATTCTTTTTAGTAATCCTACACGTTTATTTTTCTTGCCAAATCGCATTAGCAAAATATTAGCAACCAGGCAGTATACTAAAACCGTTGAATTTTTGTTATGCCCCGCAACCTCTTTATTGAAGGTTGTCTTTCCCATGATGCAATTCTTTATAAGTTATAACGACCAACGGACTGTTAATCCGTTGTTAAATACCGTGGTTTTGCCCTTTTCTATGCAGGCACGGCTTCCTTGGATTCCTTTTTGCTTGTCACCTTCACGTCTGATGTATTAATTTTGATGTTGGCATACTTTGCCCAGTCTAATATTTCACTATTTAATTTAACATTACTTGATACCGGCATGTTCCTATCTAGTTTAGCCTCAATTAATTCCTTACCTCTTATCCCCAAGCAAGCTGCCAGTCTTCCTGTATCATCAGCCACCAAAACAATCCAAAGCTTATTATCTTTCATATTATCACCGTATGCCGCCACACAGTTATGAAGCTCATGGCCAGCCTCCAGTAACTGCATGGACTCTTCAGGGAGAAAAAACTTCAGCCGGGACCGCTGCATGGACAGTCTTTTTACAATGTAGTCCGGAACGGTAAATTTTACATTCACGTGGGTTTGCCGTTTGTGCTGCAATGACATCCAATCGTGAAGATCTCTTAATTTAACTGGTTCCTCTTTAAGAGATTTCTTGTTTTCATCGTTCAGCTGGCCGTATAGCCTGGCACAGTCAAACATGTTTAACTCTGAGCTTTCCCAAACCAGTCGATTAACGCCAGCCTCACCATAAAGTTTTTTCATGGCTCTTAAAAACTTTGGGATTCCGTCATAATCTTGATGTCTCCATGTGTCAATCATTTTCCGAACTCCATAAAACGTGCTGATTGCATGGTCATAGTTTTTACACAGCCTAAAGGACGTTGAAAGCATCTTAATTGCAAACGGATCCTCTGTTAATATCCGCCTTACCAACGGCTTGTCCGGCAAAGAATGATTTTCTATCAGTGCGGTTAAAAAGTCTTTCTTCTGCCGGGTTTTGCTCATAATGCGGTCCATATAGCGGTATTTTTTAATTAATTTGTTTCTCCAAAAATCCCGGATATCAAGAGGAGCCCCTCTGTATTCCGCCGGCAGGTTGGGAGCATCCGGACACGCTACACGGTATGCTATGTTAAGGATTGGAATCAGCAGTATCCCCCAATAGGTACCGGAACTGACAAACATTGAGGGCACCTTGTGTTTTAAGCGCTTTTCTAGCTTACTTTTAACGGTTTCCCGAAGGACCTTCAGCAGTGCATTCAGTTCTGACTTTTGCTCTGCGTTGGCCAGACTGTTTGAACAAAAAAACCGGAGTATGCTTTTTAGAAAAAAATCCAGCTCGAAGGGATTCCCTATCTCAATCGACTCCTGTTTTATGCCGGTGCGATAATTTGTGAATGAAACAGATTGCTTCGCAATATCAAACCGAAAGGTTTCCTTGTATTGCCTTTCGTAAACGCCTAAATAGTCGTTGAATTCGAGTGTGTTGCTGTAGACCTCCAGGGTAACCACGGTTTTATACTCTTTGACTACTAAGCGCGCTCCATCAGGAGCCGGCGCCCCTCGTTCTATATAGGCCACATATTTGTCATGTTTTACCCTGCAGTAGGGGCAGGTAAAATAATTGCCGCGTTCATATCCGTGCATACTTTGTGGGAGCCTGCCCCAGGCTGAGGAAAATATCTGTCCACAGCCCTCACAGAAATATTGGAAATGATGCAGCCCAGTGTTGCGGTGGCCAAGGTCCTCCGCGTAGGCGGTAAACATATGGGGTATTATTACTTCTGCTGCTATTTTTGTCATTTGTCATTACCCCCTACGAAAGGAAATCGTCCAGGCTTACATCAAAGTCATTACTATTTTTTGTCACCAACTTTGAAACAACTGGTGCTCCCTGCTCAATCTCGAAGTATTTCAGTGCCACTTCAAAACCTTCCTGGTCCGTCAGCACCCCGCAGCCGTCTACCTGGTGCTTTCGGGCCTCTTCTTTCATCTCTACCAGGCTTCCCTTGATGGTTTTCCCCTCCGCCAGGATCTGCTCTGCTGCCTGGGGGTTGTTATTCAGGTATTCAATTAAAAACTCACCTACCACCTGGACATACTTATTGTTTTTATCTCCATCCATCTCGGTTTTTAGCTTTTCTAAGGCTTTTTCCATTGAGCTTTCCTCCTTTGCTTTTAATACCTTTCTTTCATTTTCCTTATGTGACGTTTGTTCTCCCTGGCAACGTCAACCCCCAGTTTCTTCAGATAACCATACAACGCCTGAATGACATCGAAGGCCTCTTCTGTCACCTGGTCAATCCTCAATTCACCGATTTGGGCACTGATAAACTCAGACCATTCCTCTAACACTTTATTAGCCTGGCCAGTTGCATCCAGACCATGCAACTCCAGCTCCGCAAGCTCGAGTTTTACCATTCCTGCACACCGTATTTCATCCATAAATCCGTGCATCCCCTTCTCTTTTATGTCGTCACTACAGCCTTCACGAATAATAGTTTTTACAAGCCAACTATATCCTTCCAACATTGCGTAGCATATAATCCATACCCCTGGTTCCACCTCTACCTTTAATGCGCCCCGCTCGTTAGGTATGGCACCCTTCATTACTTCGGTTTCGAGCCGCTGTTCTGCCAGTGCTTTAAAAGAATTAATTTTCCTTTTCGGGAGCCGCTGGTGAAAACGTTTTACTGCATGGGGTTCCAGCATAATTTTATACCGCCGCCGCTCTCTGCGCTTCACATCCGCCTCACCTGCCCGGAGCCAGCTTTGTTTAAAAACATCACATCCTCGATACAATCAGCAAGCACATAGAGTCCGCCGGCCGCTTCCAGATCTGTTTGGAATGTCACCTGCTCCTTCCGTTGCTTTCCCTCGGGGGCTTTCAGCTCGATGTGAACCACATTCCCATTTTTCACGGCTACAATATCCGAAAGCCCCGCATAACATCCCAAGCCCTGAAGGTTATGGTATACAAACCAGCCGGTAATTCTGAGATAATCTACTACTTGCTTTCGTATGTCTGACTCTTTTAGCGCCACCTTCCGCCACTCCTTTTCCGAAATCAGGATTGTTCTGCAGAAGTCCATACCTTTACTTCCACGGTTACCTTTGCATTCTCAAGCCTTTCCAGTGACTTTGCTGTGCCCAAGAGCTCAGCGGCGGCCACTTTGCCGGAAGAAGTGATGAATTTTTCGATGTCGGGCTTACTAGATTCTTTGATTTTCGGGGTTTCTTTGATTTTCTCCAGCCCATCTCTATCATCATGGGATTCATTTTCCTCGGTTTTGGGCGCTTGATAGTTAAGTCTTATTCTCTCTTCCTGAATGTCTTTTTCCTGAAGGTCAAAAAGCTTGCGAAGGATATGCACGCATGAAGGCTTTGCGTTAAGCCTCTTTGCCACCTCACTGGATTTAAGGCCTTCTCTCACCAAAAGGTCTTTAAGCTCCTCTCTGGAATATTCCATCACCTTTTCCACAGCGATTTTGCCCTTCATCCTTTTCTCTGCCAACAGCTTTTCAGCATCCTCATAACTCATGGTGGTCCTTACTACCGTGCAACCTAAATCACTATCTTCTTTCGTGTCTCCACTTGGGTTAACCAAAGGTTCCGTGTCCAATTTAATCACCCCTCTTTAATAGTCTTCCTCCGGCTCTTGGTGTTTCTGTGCTTCAAAATATTCCTCGATCTGCAGCCTGATTTCTCGGTGCTCTAGTTCCAGGTTGTCCGCGATTATTCGGATATGTCTAACTTCTTCTAAAACATCCTCATAAAGCTCCAGTGCCCCTTGCTTAAACTCAAGCTCTCCGTAGAGCTGTTCGTTAAGGTCCAAAACTCGCTGTTGGAATTGCAGGTCTTCTAAAAATTGTTCGGTCATCTCTAACACACTTTCCCTAACTTCTGTCTCCGAAAGTGCCGTGCGTCGCTCCGCTGTCCTGGTTCCCAACACAAAAGCTAATAACATGCAGACCAAAATAACCGCGGCTATTCTCCAGTTCCTGTTTGGCATAGTGTTTTCTTCCACACTCTCACCACCTTTTGGAGGCCAGGCCGGGAATTGAACCCGGTCCCTTCGCCTATGCCCGGCGAATACGCTGCCCTTACACCACCCGGCCTTTTTTGATACTCCGAATCACTTCGAATTTATTCGTTCTCCCAGTTAAAAGCCTCATGTCCTTCCCACTCATCTTGGGTGAGGACGTTCCACTCCTGGAGCCAGTCATTCATCAGCTCCTGGGTCTCGGAGTAAGGCTCCAGTTCTTCACGGATCTCCTCCCGGACCGCCTGGCGAATCACCTGCTCCAGCTCAGCATCCCGTTCTGGAAAGTCCACCTGGTTGTTACAGTTGACCTGCCACATGAGCAGTATGGCCAAAATCCAGCATGCTATGATACACAGCCACTTTTTCAAAAGTCCTCACCTCTCTGTGTTCCTGTTTTCTGCTTCATCGCGTTATCCAACCTCTGCACTGCCAGCACTGCTTCATCCAGACTTTTCAGTGCATCTGTGATAAAGCGCCGGCACTCTTTTTTAGCTCTGCGGTCCAACTTGCTGTTTTCCACTAACAAAATCATGCACTTTATGTCCATTATCGTTATGCCTATCTCTCGGGGATTAAGATTTTTCAGGCCTTCTCCATACATTTCGAGCATGGCCCACATGCGATTTTTGCGGATCTCTTCTAGCTGGCAACCGTTTAATAGGCCAAAGTTAGTTGTTGAATATTCGGTGGCTTCTTCCATGGCTCTCACTCCTCGCAATAATTATCAAACCGGGTATACTCCGGGGTCCACAACAACTTACATGCCCCCGTTGCTCCATCCCGAGTTTTAGCAGCTCCTATTTCCGCAATACCGGTATGGTTTGATTTATCCTTTTCATAATAATCCTCTCGGTAGATAAATAGGACCTTGTCCGCCGCTTCCTCAATATTTCCGCTTTCCCTTAAGTCACTTAAGGCAGGTCTTTTATTATTCCGGTCCTCCACTTTCCGGTTCAGCTGTGCCAGGGTAATAATTGGCACATTGTATGCATGTCCTATCTGCTGTATATTTTTTGCTATGTTCCCGATATGGTTATGAACACTACTGCCCCGTGGTTGAGGGTCGCTAAGAAGTGTAAGGAAGTCAATCATCACTAGTCCGACATCACCCTTTGCCGCTTCCCGGGCTATTATGCTTCTGATTTCCGTAGTAGTCCTCACATCGTCTCGGATTACTAAGGGCATTTGACCTACGTTACCCATAACAGTTATAAGCCTATTAAACTCTTCTTTTTCCAGCTTTCTGCGCTTAAAACGGGTGGCATTAATACTGCCTTCTGTGCAAACTATACGGTTAATAAGACGTTCCTTTCTCATCTCCAGAGAAAAGATAATTACCTTTTTCCCTCTCTTTGCTACATTACGGCAAATACACAGGCCAAAGGCTGTTTTGCCCATTGACGGTCTTGCGGCTATGATGATGTTCTCCCCCCTTTCCAACCCGTCAATAAGCTCGTCCAGGTCATAAAAACCGGTAGATATCATATTAGGATTTTTCCCTTGCTCATGCTCCTTACAGTATTCATCATAAGCAACCAGGACGATGTCTTTTACACTTGTTTCTTGAGAGCTGTTTATGATACCGAGTGCCTTTTCGGTCCCTTGTTCAATGGCTGTTACAACATCCAGGGGATTAGGGTATTTTTTTATGTCTAACGGGTCTACGGCCCGGAGCTCTGAGAGTAACCGCCTGGCATAATAATCCCTGACCATTTTTGCATAATCTTCAGCATGTGCGGAAGTAGGAGTTTCATTCACGGCATTCATAATCTGTTTTAAGGCTTCAGACTTCAGGTTGAGGGCATCATTTATGGTGGATATATCTACCTGGCGCCCATCAGCCTGTAAGGTAACGGCCATATCAAAAACTTTTCCCAGGAGAATATTTTTAAAATAACTCCCATCGGGCACATACTGACGAATTAAATCTATGCAGTTGGGCTCTGTAATGACAGAACCGATGAGAGATTTTTCTGATAGTGCCATTAGTGTCCTCCAAACTTGCCATAAAGCCTTTTAAAACCTTCTTCCAGTCCCGGGTAAGGAAGGTCTTCTTCGGATTTTTCCTCCGGGTCTGAACGGGGTTTAATTTGCCAGTATGAAGGAAGATCCTCTTCAATCTCAGGAGGCTCAATATAATCCTCAAATGGTTTTTTATCCCCAAGGAATGTTTTGCCGTGCTTTATGAATTGTTTTTCCTTTCCCTGACAGGCCTTTAAGTAATGTTTTGCGGATTTGATGAGTTCTTCTGGAGTATGTCCTTCCTTTAATCTGGCGTTCCATTTTTCATACGCTGCTTTCTTTTCATTTTTCCGGGGGTAATATTTCCAAAATTCTTCAAACTCGGGAGTATATTCTTTTATTTTATTTACTTTACTTTTATTTACTTTACTTTGTGTACTTTTGCTTTCATCATACTTACATTCTGCCGACATAGTGTCAACAATAACCCCAAAGGAACCGTCAATAAGCAGGTATTCCGATATCACTTCGACGTCTTTCCGCCGCCTAACTATCTCCTGATACCTCTTTTGGATGCCCGATGATGTAAGAATGCTGTATTTGTCAAAAAGTGTTTTATCAAAGATCCCTCGAGCCAAGCACTCTTTTATAACATCTAAAACCATAGAATAGTCAGCTTTAATATCATCGGAAAATAAAAGACATGTATCATCGTCCCAGTCAACGTAATATCCGTTTGCATAAATATATTGATACAGCTTAACAACGATACTGAAGCCGGCTATACCGTATTTCATTTCAATAAATTTAAACTTTTTACATAAATGAACATCAAGCGGAAAATAGTCTAAGCCCTGCTTGTTTGGCCTGGCCATCTAATCACCCTTTGTAAGTTTGTCCATTAATTCAGTTACTTGGCCACCAAACTCCAGCAATAATAAATATAAGTCTGTTTCATCAATAGGCTCTCCTGTCTGGAACCTGTAAAGCCTGCCTTTGGCCATTTCTTTGGCAGCATTCTGTACCTCGCTCGCATATTGGAATCCTGGCGCCTTAGTAGTGCTCATAATATCTCTCCTTTGTAGAACTTTTGTTCCCACTATACTAAATAATATTTTTTTATAAAGCAAATTTTATGTTTCACAGTGTTTCACAGAGAATTATCTTCCTTTCTCCTATATTTCAATTACAAGTCCATCTCAGCCGCCTTCTTTTTCCCGCATTTTTTACAAATATAAACCTTTGGGGTTATAACCATCCAAATATCCGAACTTCTTTTGAGCTGTTTTCCGCAATCTTCGCAGGACATCTCTCTTATTTTATAGTCACAAGATATACCTCTTGGCTTCCTTACTTCTGCCGATCGTCTTTCCCACCTTACCCCGGCGTGGTGACAGTAGCAGGTTGGTCGGGATGGCATCGGCTTACCAATCATCTTGGCAATACTGGGTGCAACCCCGGCGTGATACTGGTAATGCTGGCATGTTTGACATTTACTTGCCACAGGTTCACTCAACTCCCTTTGTTAACCACAAATTTAATGCATCTTACCTAAATTCTGCCTGAGGTTCTTCCTCCGGCTCAACCTCGTCCTCTAGATAATCAGAATCGACTTCAATTGTTGATCTAGCCTGATACAGCTTGAGAAGATAGAGCTTAAATGGATCTAAGTATCTTAAAGATTCGATAGAAGAATCGATTTTATCCTCAAACCTCCATGGGGATTCTTGGAATTTGGTAATGATAATTTCGTGATTCATTTTTTCATCTTCTTCACACTCAAAAATAATTTTTGCAGACTTATACCAGCTCCAGGATTTTTGTTCGTTATATTCTATTTCCATGGCGATATTAACATTTTCGTAAGAAGGCGAATCATCCATACATACTTCCAAGCCATCGGTATCTACATTTTCGGCCACATATTTTGCAAACTCTTCAAAAATCTCAGACACTTTAATAATTTTTGGCAGTTCACGATCAACCATTAATTCTTTAAAATTCTCAAGTATTTTTTTATTGTCCAGCGCTGTCTTCTTCAGGATTTCGGTTAAAATGCAGTCTAATTTAACAATGTATTTTGAGTAATCGTAACCGGATAGCTGCTCTAACATAACGCTTTTAATTTTTTCTTCGATTACTTTTGTAACGTCTCCGTAGTGGCCCAATAATTTTTCAAGGGCATTATTGATCCCTTTTTCAAGATTTTCAGCTATTAACTTTTCCACTATGCCTTCTTCTAGTTTCTTTGTAATTACGTCATTAATTGATTTTTCAATATTCACAAAATCACTCTCCTTTTCGCTAATCACAGATTAAACGCTAACCCCTCGCCAGCTTCCGGTATATTGTCTTCTTCTGCCCGGTCTCCCGATGCGCCAAGGTCAGCTTGTTCATCTCATTTTTGACATATAACCAATCAGCTGGATCCAGGCCTTCCTTTTCCAATACATCTATCATTGAACGGTGCAACTTTTTCCCGTTTTTCATCTTTCCACCTCACTTGTTCAGATTTCCCTGTTTGTCCACTAGTCAATCAACAGAGGAAAATATTTCTCCCAAAAGCAAAAATTTTTAGTCATTCGGTTAAGTTGTATTAATCACCTTAAAAGCATCTCCAATTGATTTACAAAAAGATGTTTAATGTCAGTAATAGGCCTCTCACAAATAACAGTTTCGTCATCTGGAGAAATATCAGTCAGCCAATCCCCCCAACTATCAAACGTCATCAGGACCTTGGCCTCTGTAACCAGCATGATTGTATCAATTTTAGAAATCGTATTCCCTTCTATGGAGTTCGGCGGCCGAACATTTAACGCTTCATAGACAGTTGTCATGATATTATTTTCAATGTTCTTAAACTGAGGTAAATACGGCTTTAAGGGCTTAGCCACATCTGAAACATAAGCCTCTGCCGCATCATGCAATAAGCAGAGTAACTGATACCTTTGCGGAAGTTTCATCCTCTTTGCATGTTCGGCACAATTTAAGCTGTGCTGGGCTACTGAAAAGAAAAACTTGCTTTGTCCGTTGTAGCGGCACATATGACTTAACCCGTGCGCTATATCCTTAATACAGATATCTTCCGGCCTGGGATCCAGCGGCCAAAACTTTCTACCGGTATATGTCTCAATCCAGTCACCTTTTCTCATGCTTGCAACGACACCTTCTTCCCGTTTGGTTTACCATACTTTCATCCATCACTCTCACCTCAACTTGCATTAGCAAAACATTAGCATTTAGTCTTTTATTTTAAAGTGTTAAGCGGATATTAAAAACAGATAAACCTTTATTTATAGTTGTTTTTTCCACCTTAGCCGACTAACTATTTATAAGCTGACCAACGGATTTAAAGTCCGTTGGTGGAACCCCTAAAAAGGCACTTCCATTGGGTTATTTAGATTCCCTTGGTTCCGCTGACCCCTAATTATTGAATAACATTTCTTGAATTTTGTCCGCTGCATGGGCCTGCATGTTTGGCAATACATGACTATAGAGGTCAGAGGTAATACCAATATTCGCATGGCCCAGCCTTTCCTGTACCACTTTGGTGGGCTCCCCAGCTTTAAGCAGTAGGGTAGCATGGGTATGGCGAATTTCATGGAACGTGAGCCGAGGGAGTAACGGCTGATCCTCTTTCACCAGCTCCCGGTTCAAGGCTTCCTGGGCATCGCTGAAATGTCGGATTAGGTTCCTTTTATTGATGGGGGTTCCACATCTAGTTTGGAACACTAGGTCATTTTCATCCCGGGCTTTAGCAGCCTTTTTGGTTTGCTCACCCTTGGCCTGCATTTCTGACTGGTAGCTCCTCAGCACATTAACGACGCTAGAGGGTAAAGATATGGTTCGTCGGGATTTTTGGCTTTTAGGTTCCTTAAACTGAACGCTTTTCCCAATATATTCTAAGACTTGACGGACGGCCAAAGCTTTAATATCTAGGTATACATCACGCCACCGCAGGCCCAAAATTTCTGACTGGCGCATCCCTGTTGCAAACGCGAGGAAGTATAGTGCGTAATAAGAATTATCTTTCATAAAATCCAAGAACCGCTTTACTTGGGGCTCTTCCCAAACATTCATATCTTTCTTCTTTCGCTCCGGAAGTTCAAGGCTTTCAGACGGGTTTGTGGCCAACATCTTCCACGGATATACGGCTTGTCCTAAGGCACGCCTGATAGTGGCGTGAATGTAGCGAACGGATCTTGGGGAAAGGGGTCCAGGTCTACCATCCAAGCGGCTACCTGGCTTTAATAAATCGTTATACATCTGCTGCAGGTGATGGGCTTGTAGCTTACCCAATTTAACGTCCCCCAGTTTTGGTATCAGGTGCCTTTTAACAATCCCTTCATATCGGCTGTAAGTGCTATGGGCAACCTTTGTTTGGGCATGGGTTAACCAGAATTTTAAATAATCAGCCACCGTCATGTCCTCTGTCACCACATAGGCCCCGGTATTTACCTTTTTAATGAGATCATTCATAATGGCCTCAGCCTCTTTTTTATTAGCTGGGCGTCCCTGGCTTAAGATTTTTGTAGCAGAAAACCACTTATATTCCGGCTTCCCACCAGGCCCAGTACCCATATAAAGAACAATAGTATAATGTTTGCCACGTTTTTTTAGGTGCCCACGCATTTATGCTCCTCCTGTTATTCTTTGGCCAAAGCAAACTGTGTCAGGCTACTTATTTTTAATCCCTATTCATCCATGTTATTCAGGCTATCATCAATCCCCTTAATGGCACATACACCAAAATTATCAGCCCACCAGGCGCATTTTTCTTTTGGGCATTCCACTATATGCAAGTCTGCGCTAGGCCCACTTAATGGACTATATTCACTTATTGGCCTTGACATCATAGGGCATATCTTCGCATCCGCCATCAGCAAATCACCTCTATTCCTTCTTCTTTTAGCGCCTTAATCCACATCTCTTTTACTTCCTCACTACAGTGTTCCATGGCATCCTTCCATGTGGGCCACCGACCATGTTTTGCATAAAAAGCATATTGGTAATAAAGGCTCTGCTGGTTGTGTGGTAGTTCAGAGGGGTGGTCTGTAGCACACTCTTGGCAAACGCCGGGCTTAGGAGGAAGCAACATCATTCTCGCCATCAGCAGATCACCTCTCCTTCCTCTATCAGCCATCTTACAGCTGTAGCAATCGTTTCGGCATCTACAGGATTCTCAAAGTCCAGGTATTCTTCAATGTCCCACCCCTGGCAGTCAGCCGGCACGAAACCGGCACGACTAAAGCCGGAAGAAGGAACCGAGACAAGGAATCCACGGGGCGTATCCATGACCGATACCAGCATGGCCGTACCCCGGCCTGCAACCCTGTAAAGATTGCTGCTCTCTTCGTATATCTCCACGGACCAAACAGTATAGCCCATTTTTGCTTGTGCTGTGCCGATAGGCTCTTTGGTTTTTGGCATTATGCTTCCTCCTTTTTAATGATTGGCGGGGGCAGGGATTTGAACTCTGCATGTCGCTCATCTACGAGATAAGAAAGTTCAGTGTTGCCTCTAACTCACTGGCACCTCAGAAACTCAACGACAGAATCCCATTGATTCTCTCGTAAAAGTGCGTCTACCCTTTCCGCCACCCCGCCGAAGGTTATTCACTCTCAAGCCAGTCCTCTACCGTAATTTCCTCAACAGCAACTCCAACCTCAAGCCCGCTTTTTATCAGGCAAGTTATTCGTGCACAATAGGCGCGCTCTCTATATACCCAAACAATTTCTCCCGGGTAAATATCAGCACCGCATCCTTGGCAATTCTCCACGGGTTCTTGCCACTCTTCCTGGCACTCCCCCTCTACCTCATCTAAAGCCTTATCAAGTTTTTCCATTATTTTGTATACTTTCTCATTGCCAGAAAAGGCCCATTCGTGGTTACTTGCTATATATCCAAGGAATATCGATAGTTCCCTTACCTCTTCTTTGCTTAACTGGAGCATTTAATCACCTTCCTTTAATTAGGCAGAGTGTTTGCCGGCATCCCTTTTCCCCGGCCCCAGCCTTGGTATTCCCCGCGGCTCATTCCGTCCACATCCATTACCCTGCATTTTATTTTCAGCCGGCCCGCGGGGGAGCTATTGCAGGCCGGCCTAACTTGTGATATTATCTTTTTAACAAATCAATCTTCGACGAATTACCTTACTACCGCCTCAAGGGCGGTTTTTTCTTTTTCCGAGCATCCCAGGATCCCCAGGCATTCTTCTAGCCATTCTTCTGTATGTTTGACCATGGCCATAAACCCCGAGCTCTGTCCCCGGACATAATCACCATCATCAGGATTGCACTGCATATCTTTTTTGACATTACGGAGTATTTGTAGCCGCTGCTTTATTGTAGCTTCTAACTCCTTGCATTTAAGACACCCTTCCACCAGCAGCAACTCCTTTCTTTCCTCTATTCCTTTCAGCCATCTTTTCCGCCAATGGTTTCCAGCCTTTGAGCCAACGCTTAAACCGTTTGTTAGAGCCTATAAACTTAACCATGATTCTCTGCTCTTTCATCCGCTTCCCTCGCTTTCCTCAGATTGTTTTTATGGATGATGTTCGTTTTGCCAGTATCCAGGCGCTCACACTCATAGTAGTGACCGTTGCTGAGAATGGATTTTATCCTGTGCCATATGCCGTATCTGGAAAGCACCCTTTCTCCCACCTCAAACATCACACCGCCTCCTCAAAAGATAGTTCCGGCTTCCTGCTGTCCACATACCGCTTTTCAAAACATTTCTGGTTATGTTCCTTGACCAGCTGGCCTACATCAAGGAAATCCCACAGTCTAAGCTTCAAGGTCTCAATCACATGCTCAAGGTCTAAAAGCTCCTGGGCCCATTTCCCTATTTGGGTTAGCTCCCCTTCCGTGCAATCACCTTTGTCCCTTTTATTCAGAAACAGCTCTGCCAGAACTTCTAGTGCCTCGGCTGCCTCCCTCTCCTCCATCCGGTATTTGGTCAGGATGGCAGTGGGTGAAAGGTCCACATTGTTCAGCACATCGTAGCAGTATCTGTGGCCTATTACACACTGTTTTCGGCAGTAAACCATTGTAAGAGTGGGGCAATCCAGAATGTCGGACAGTTGAAGGGCATCTTCAGGAGTCATGTTCTCTTCGTCAGTGATCAGGCGCTGGTAACTACTGAGTGACATATGTAACTTCTTCGCAACATAGCGCTGGGGGACTTTCTTACGGTATCTGGCAGCCTCGATTAAATCTCTCATGATGCTTTGTCACCTCCTTTTTCTCATAATTTGACAACTTGGGTTATTTCTTGACCCGGTAAATGTTGGTAAGATAATGGTTATAGAAGGAAAATGATAATCATGATTGCTATTGCTGCATAGGTAAATATCCAGGCGTTCCTATCATTTTCTAACCAGCGGATAAGCTTAGTGTAAATTGCCCTTAACCCCCTTTCTTTCATAAGCCTCTCTGATAGTGATGACTTTAGACCTTGAAGCAAACCGCTCAGCTTCGCACGTCCCCCCGCAGTAAATCTCTTCAGGAAAAGCCTCATTCACACTGGCGCTCTCTCCCAGCTCCTTCTCGCACCAGGAGCAGCTGTTAGGGTAGAGAGTGCCGCCCACCTCTACACATTCCTGGTATTCACGAGACATGACCTTGCCTATAACCTTTTTCATGAACTCTCTCACCGCCGGGTATTCTGTGCTTTCTGCGACGTCCCGGGCATCCTTGAGAATCTGGTCCCGGTTAATTCGGATGACTTTTTGCATGATTTCACCTCCTCCCCTTCAAATTCTTGAGCTTTTCCAGACCCCATGTGAAGCAATTTACAAAACGCCTGAATCTGCTCTGTGGATAGCTCTACCCATCGCTTTTCATCGTGTATGATTTTTCCGGTTTTTAAGTTTACAGTGCGTCGCACTGACAGGTAGGCTTTCATGGTTAGGCTCCTTTTTAAAACTTCTTCTGTTACAGGTAGCTCTTTCCAGTTATAATATTTATTAGAGGCAAGGAGATGGGGAAAGGAGTTACCTTTGAATAACATTAATTTTAAAGACTTGTTTAAAGGTAAAAACACTGATGTTACCTGTCCGAACTGCCATACAGCTTTCAAGGTTGCCGCCACAAAGCTGTTGGAATCCGGACACTTAATTGAATGTCCTTCGTGTGGGTTTAAGATGGTTACTGACGAATCGGTTAATAAATCAGTTGACAATGTTAATAAGAGCATTAAGAATCTGCAGAAAAACATTGACCGCTTAAACAAAAGCTAAAATAACTAAACTCCCTTCTCCTTGCCTTCTATCTGTGCAATTCTTTCTATTTTGACTAAGATAGAATCAACACGCTTTCCAAGTTCAGATATCTTTAATTCTGCTTCCTCTGTATCCAACGAGAACTTTGCCTTTATCTCTGTTGCTTTAGCCTGTTTGGTCACACTTTCACCTCCTATAGAACTGTAATCATATAAAGTAAAGAAAGGAGCGAAACAATGTCTGTTCTTCTAGGTTTGAATTGGCTATTTGAAGGCCTAGTAACTGCAATCTTGGTCTTCGGATTAACGGCTTACTGGGACTGGCGAAATAATAAACGTCACTATCAGAATCTTTTTAGAGTTCTCATGGAGGAACTTCAAACAAATTACCAAGCTATTGTTTTAATTGAGAAAGATATATTCGACCAAAGCCATTCCTTCAACACAACCGTTTGGAAAACAGTAAAATACGAATTAGCAAAATATTGTAAAAAAGATTTATTTGGGCTTCTTGTGAAAACTTATGAACATTTGGAAAGCTGGAAACTTCAGCACGATATTCTCTGCCCGCATTTCTCACAAATTAGAGAGCAAAGCATTATGAGCCTAAAACTTTTACTAAGAACATCCTTAGTTCATTTATCAAGGGCAGGCAAGGCAGAACAATTTCTGGATTTAGATGAAGAAGGAATATTAGGCCAAATTCCACCATGTGACCATGCCAAGCAGTGCAATAAAGATGATAGCAAATGTAACGCTTAATCTTTTTTTTATCCTGTTTTTCCTTGTTACATTTTCAACATATTTTTTTGCTTCTATGTTTTTTTCTTCATGGCGCCTTATATAGTCACACATATTTGATGGACATTTTTTTACTTGTTTTGCACTTTTGCCGGCCATTATTCTCACCTCCTTAGGCGGTACTAGATTTGGAGTGCCTCGTATCGTGGCAATTATCTTCAAAAAAAAGTTCTTTCACGTCAGCATTGAAATATTTAGCTATTTCCAATGCAAGCTTTATAGTGGGATTACGGTTTCCTGTTTCAATCATTCCATAAAAGCTTCTTGTAATGTGTAGGTCATCAGCTACTTCTTGCTGTGTTAGCTTTCTACTCTTTCTATGCTTAATTAAAATCTCTCTCATAAGATGTGCCCCCTTTAATGCCACTAAACGTTGCAACCTTAGCTTTATTATATTGCCACCTATCGTTGCATGTCAACCCCTTTTCCGAAGTTTTTGCACTTTTTTGTTGCACTTAATGATTGTGCTGTTTTTACCGTTTATCAATGCAACATTATGTGGTATTATGCTTATAAGGGTGGGGATACTTTGAAAGCCTTAGCACGTAGGTTAATTGAACTTAGAAAAGAAAAAAAATTAACTCAACATCAGCTTGCGGAGAAAATTAATATCTCACGTGGCTCTATTTCCATGTATGAACTTGGAGAACGCAATCCTGATTATGAAACGTTGCAAATAATAGCAGATTTCTATAACGTCACAACCGATTATCTTCTCTCACGTACCAACAACCGCAAAAAAGTTTTACCCGAACCCACCGACCAAGAACTGGAAGAACTCCTTAAACACAGAAATATTAAATTTCACGGCGAGCCCCTGGACGATGAAGACAAAGAATTCATTATCGACTTCACTAGGATGCTTAAAAGAAAAAAAGAACCCTCTACTATCAAAGAAAAACAAAAAAAAGACCTGCCCACAGTCAAAGAACAGCAATTCAATTACAACCCCGATTTGGAAAAACTTGTCCCCAGAGACGAACCCGACCTCGGTCAGGCGCTGGTGAAAATATCAGCCACAGCCTACAAACATAAACTGTCCCAAGAAGAAACACTTTACCTAACACAAAAGGCAATAGACCACTACGGGATACCTGAGGCACCAGAAGACAGCTGGGCGGCTCACGGCCCGAATATGCCGGGTCAAATTGGGCGTGAAGAAAATGAAAAGGAGTGAACCCCATGACTGACCGGCAGATGTTAGAGGCCATACTTAACAAAATCTCTGAAATGGATGCAAGTATGGCCACCAAAGGTGATCTATCCGGGGTTAAAGATGATTTAAAAGGAGTTAAAGGTGAACTATCCGGGGTTAAAGATGATTTAAAAGGAGTTAAAGGTGAACTATCCGGGGTTAAAGATGAAATTACAGAACTTAATACCGAAATAAAATTTGTAAAAGAAACCGTTATCAAAATCGAAAACGAGCACGGACAAAAATTAGCCGCTCTTTTTGACGGTTACAAGCACAATTCAGAGATCCTAACAGACCATACCCTTTGCTTAGAGCGCATCGAGAAAAAATTTACTACTCACGACATTCAAATTCACGTTCTGGAAAAAACTAAAGACAGCAAGCGGTGATACATGCATGATAGGCTTGGAATTTTTATTAGACCTATCCAGTAAAATGTTAATTAAGCTGCAATTTAAAAACCTCCAAGATAAACATCCCCAGTTATTAGCTTACACATCGGGCACAATCATAACCTTAGACACATCACTACAGGACAACCCTAGAAAATACAAATGCATACTGGCAGAAGAAATTGGCCACGTTCTCTACCCACCGGCTCCCGGGCACGTCAGCTATCACAAAGCTGGAACCTGGGCTGGACTGGACTTTACATCCCGGGGGAACATTGAATACATGGTTAGCAAAGATGAGCGCCGGGCACTAAAGTTTGCCACCGGCCTGCTGATCCCGGACCATGCTTTTTGGGAGTATGCCGACCAGGGACGTCACCACATATGGGAATGGTGCGAACACTTTGAAGTTGAGCAATGGTTTTTTGAGATGAAAGTAGGATTTGTCAGGGCCGGACAGCCACCAGGCAACCGGCTGAAATGGCGGCAGATAGTTTCGAGGACATCATAGAGAAAACAAAAATTGACAGCATCAAAGAAAAAACAACTACCAAAAGAAGGTAGTTTTTGTGTTTGTAAAGGGTTCGACATATTATGACAGGTATAAACATTTTATCTTATTATTAGAAAATAGAATTATTAAGGAGGATGAGAATGTTTAAAAAAACGTTTCTATGGTTGGCTTTATTACTCTGCTTATCTTTAATGTTTATGGGCTGCAGTTCAACCGAAATTGACTCTGTAAGAGACAATGGGGTAATGGGGGATCAGCCCGCAGCAAAAGTGTCTGAAAGTAGCAACGATGAGCAGCAAGAAGTCCAACAAGAAGCATCGGAAGATGAGTGGGAAGTTTATGAATTATCAATAGAGGAAGAATGGAAAGACCTAAAGGTAGAAATATTGGCACTCTCAATCGGAGAGCAAAAAGAAACCAGATATCTGGATGAACCAGCTGATGCAATTGCATTAAAATTCAGAATAGAAAACACCCGTGCAGATGGAGATGGCTCATTTAAGGTTTACCCAACACAAGGAACTCTTGTTACCTCTACAGGAGAACAGGTTAAGCCAATGACCGGCGAATCAGATTCCATTAGCGGAGAAATATATGAGGGTGTCATCAAAGATGGTGTCATAATATGGTTTTTAGAACGTGGCCATGTATTTGACATTGAATGGGTAAGGGTAAAATTTAATTGTTATGACGAGGCAGCTGAACGGACCAGCGTAAATGAATTTGATATAAGGATAGAAATCCCTGAATAAAAAACATGTTTAGTCTTCCAAATCAAATTCTCTTAGAATAAACAAATGGGGAGGGATTACAATATTATATCTTATTATCGGAGGTTTTTTGGGTCTTGTAGGATTAGGGGCACTAGCATCAGGGGATATTCTTCCGGGATTACTGCTTATTTTTTCATGTGCTATTCTTATTTCTAATGGAGTAAAGAAAAGAAAAAAAGTTTCTGAAGAACATACTATGTCAATTATATCAACACCCGAACTTAATGATTATGATAGTAAGGCGAATACCCATGTAAACACTGAAAAAGCAACTAATTTTATACAAACACCAAAACAGAAAAAGCCATCTATTTTTCCTTCTGGAATTACTAAGCAACAACAGGAACAGATTGAGTCAATTATTGATAATTATTCCTCGGATCCACGAGCAATGGAAAGAGAAATAATTGCATTGATGCTTGGCAGTTCATGGGAATGGCCAGAATTTGAAGAATGGCATAATAAGTTTTCAGAGCTAGGTTATTTCCCACATATGTGGTCATCTTTAGAAAACATACCCCCTGAAATTCCTGAAGAAGCTCTTAATGCCCTTGAAGTATTTTCAAAATTATCACTAAACACAAGAAGATTGCTAATAGGAAACTATGCCATTACATCAGCAAAACCAATAACCAAAGCAATAGCAGACTTAGGAAGAAGAGTAAATTTAATTGAAAGTCAGGCTAAGCCTTTAATATTAGAGCTCCAAGAATATGGGTTAGCACAATATTCTCTCAAATTAAACCAACAATTAATGGTCTTAAAAGTAGATGAGCTTAAAGAAATATGTAACGAATTTAATGTCGCTAAGTCAGGTAAAAAAGCAGATTTAATAGATCGCTTAGTCCAAGAAGTTCCAGAAGAAGAGCTTAAAAAGAATCTACCAAGTGAAGCACAGCGGGATAGTGCTGCAATTGGGTTCTCTCTTCCTTTGAGAGCTAGAAATGCAATACAATGGGAAATTAATAAAATACGACTCCTTGCCCATACTATCCAGTTCACTTTATACCGGTATAGGGATATTGAATCAATTAAACAAGGTGGCTTTAAAAAGGCAAAAGTTAGTGGTATTACAGATGATCCTTGTCCGATATGCGGTGCTAAAAACGGAATGTATATTTCGATAAAGCAAACTGACAAAATGCCTCCATATCATCCTGGATGTAGGTGTAGTATATTTGCATCATTTGATTAACTCAAAAAGGCATATTAGTAAAGGCTTTTTTAGGGCTGGATCCGGAGGGGACGGAGAAGCAGCAGAAAAAGATTGAGAATAAGATTAAGAGGTTGTTGGATAAAAATAGATAATTACTTTTTTAAAAATAAATATAAGTTACAGAAGGAGAATTATATGCAAAGATACTATTCAAATATTTATTGGCATTTTACAGGTGGACCTGAAGTAGATGACTGGAGTAAAGTAAAGGCACCAAAAGAAATAGAAGGCAAGTTAAAAAGCACTGAAAAAGCAGTCGATAATTTAAAATTAATACTTTCTTCTAAAAAATTAAAAGCTGGTAGCCCAGAAAAAATCCATGGAGATATAATTACCGGAGAGTTCTGTTGCGTTTGCGATATACCAATTAAGGACTTAACAAATCATGCTAAATATTATGGCAAGGTTGCAATAGGTTTTAATGCCAATGCAATTCATAGCTGTTTTAATCCGGTATTGTATATTGAAAAAAACTTCCCTATTCCTGATGATTTAAAATTTGATATGAACGCCAAAATTAGATTAGACACATTAGTTGATTTAGATGCTCCATTTGATCTTATTGATATTTTATTAGGACTAAATGAAAGTCCTGAATATAATCAGTATCTTAAAAAATATTTTGGAAATATGAAAAACTTAATTAAGATTACAAGATTTAGTGACAAAGATGATGAAACATTCTACAGGGAAAGAGAGTGGAGAAGCTTAAACGGAGATTTTAACTATAAGATAGAAGATGTTGAAGCGTTAATTGTTCCTGAAGAATTTATTGGTAAAATAAAAGAGCACTTGGAAAAATGTAAAATCATAAAATATATACCCATTATACCATTTGAGTTTTTGGAAAAGGCATAAGTTCTTTTTTTGGGCCCGGGAAAACAACTGGCTGAAGCTTATCCTTGAGCTGGATCCGGAGGGGACGGAAAAGCAGAAGGGAAAGATTGAGGGAAAGTTGAAGAGGTTGCTGGATAAAAACAAGTAATCCCGTAATTTAAAACGTAAGAAAGGAAGAATTTCAATTGTTAGAATTAATAAAGGTTTCTTTAGAATTTATTTCCTAGTTATTTCAAACTCTCATATTTTACCATTCACAATTGCTTGAATCTTCATAAGAATAGCTTACAATATTTTTGGTATATGATTTGGTAAAATTGGTAGAGTTATTTTATAATTAGTAATTTCTTTCATAATCTTCAAAGTAATTTAGATGTTGGCTACTTTTGAATTAAATATCCTTTTAATATTAAATAAAGATGAGATTGGAGGAACAAAAATGATTATAAAATTAGATGGAAACGTTGAAAGGCATAATAATGAAGAATCTTTAAATATGCGTTGTCCTTCTTGTCGTCAATTGGGCTCGTTCAAATCTTTATTATCTGAATGTATAAGAAAACATACTGGACAACAATTAATTTTCCTAGGCCACAGAGTTTGTCCAAATGAAGATTGTTTAGCACATGTATTTATAGTATGGGACAGTGATCGTAATATAATGATATCTTACCCTCCTGAACTTCTGGATTTCGATTCAAGTAACATTCCGCCTAATATAATAAATATCTTTGAAGAAGCATTAATTTGTCATGCGAATAAAACTTTTATTGCGAGTGCTATAATGGTTAGACGAACTTTAGAAGAACTTTGTAATGATAAAAGCGCACAAGGTGAGAACTTAAAAGAAAAAATAATTGCTTTAGGCAATAAAGTAATCATACCCAGTGAGTTATTAGAGGGTTTAGATAATCTTAGATTATTAGGTAATGATGCTGCACATGTTGAAGCCCAAATTTATCAAAATATCGGGAAAGAAGAAGTTGAACTGGCCATAGATGTAACCAAGGAAGTATTAAAAGCAGTATACCAGTATGCTTCTTTAGTTAAAAGATTAAATGATCTTAAAAAATAAAAAACCAGCAAATTACTAAAGGAAGTGATTCTTTGGGCTATGGTAAAAACGAGTTGGTTGGAGAATGGTCAAAAGAAAAACTTAAGTATTTACAAGCTTATTTGCCTGCTTATACGAATGCTACACAAAAAGCAAGACAAAAGTTTTACATTGATGGATTTGCCGGTAAGGGAGACTGGTTGAAGTCTCTCGTAGTTAAACTTAGAAAGAATAAAAATTAAAAAGGGGGAAAACAATTGTGGCAGCGTTTTCTTTGGAAAACTTATTTGTTGATAGAGCAATAATTGATATACAATATCCAGACTCTCTCAATTTTAACGAAGTAAAGGGTGAAATAGTAAATAAAATACAAGATATTTTTCCTATATATAACGTGCAACCTAATAATTCCATATCTTTTACCAACCCTGAAAAGGCAACAAATTTAAGCCTATCCATTAATCGAATTGGCCTTGACACAGAACCAGATAACATTAACTCGTTTATAAGTAGCTCAAAAATAATTATTGAAATATTACTTGATTTATTGAAACCCACAAAAATTAAAAGAATAGGCATTCGTTTTTTTCTTATTAAGCAATTTAGAGATATGGATGAAGCGGATAAATTTTTAAAATCAAAATTAATAAAAACTTCAAGTCTACCAAAAGAATTAAAGGAAGCAAAACATCGTACTCAACTTACCTTTTATATAAAGAAAGAATATCAGGTAAATATAAGATTACTTTCCGGTGCACATCAAAGAATTAATATTAAAGATTCAAAAATAATGCAAGATATAAAAATTGAAGGACTAATTATTGATGGAGATTTTTTTTATGAAAATATTAATGTTAAGAAAGCACTAGAATTTATTAATAATGTTAAAAACTATATTGAGTCAGACATTTGTTATTTTTTAAATTATTTATAGGGGATGAGTTTATGATAATTGCTAAAGATAGTCCTAAGCTAGAAGAAACTTCCGTAGAAACACCTGCCATTGTTAGTAATCCTTCTTCTGATTTCCCAATAAGAGCGTTCATAATAGTCCCACCAAACAGTACGGCAGAAACAAACATATACCCAAATACTTACTATAATGAGAAAAAAATAAGTGAAAAAAAGACTTCTACTCAATTCACAACTAGCAGCTTTTTGGAGTATAATGAAAAAGCAGGAATAAAAAATGCTTTTTCAGAATATTTTCTATCAAGCATTGTTAAGGAGAACATTATGATGAAGAAAAAAATTAAGCTTTTCTCACTTACTCCTTATTTATCATTTATTGTAATTAGCACCTTTGGTATTGCGATATTCCTCGTTTCATTGTTCTTGTCTTTATTTAAAGATATCCTTTTGTTCCATCCTTACTATATATTAACAGGGCTAATAGCTTCCATGGGACTTTTTGTTACGGTTATAATAGCATACAAATATAACAAGGAGAATATTTTTAATGAATAATAATGTTAACATTTCTCTGTTAAAAGAATTTGTAAATCCTAAAGATTGGAAGCCATACGAGAGATTTAACTTTAGTTTATGCCTACTACTATTAATAATTGCTGGATTAGTAATTACTCCAAAAATTGCTTTTTTAATATATTCTTTTATAACACAAACTGAAGTGCAACAACTACATCCACTTTTTCTTATTATTCCGGCTTTTTTTGAAATAACTTTATGTTCTATTTTTTGTTTTTTGCTCA
Source organism: Candidatus Contubernalis alkalaceticus (assembly GCF_022558445.1). NCBI lineage: Bacteria > Bacillati > Bacillota > Dethiobacteria > Dethiobacterales > Dethiobacteraceae > Candidatus Contubernalis > Candidatus Contubernalis alkaliaceticus. Next base: position 1,210,877 of record NZ_CP054699.1, on the reverse strand, counting down.
GAATAAAATATCTGGAGATTAATGGACATACAATTTATAAGCATAGCTCAACAGGGAGTAATGTGTTGGAGGAATAACTTCTCTTTTTTTCCTTTTGCCCCAAACATATATTCGCTTAAGGAGTTTAAATATGACCAAGGCCGTCGCCTACACCCGATTCTCCTCAGACAACCAGCGAGAAGAATCAATAGAGGCCCAGATGAAATCCATAAAAGAATATGCTGACCGGAACAATATAACCATTATCCGGGAATACAAAGATGAAGCCATGACCGGCACAACAGATAAGCGCCCTGCCTTCCAGCAGATGATTAAAGACTCAGCTGGGGGCCTCTTCTCCCTTGCCCTGGTCCACAAGGGAAACCGTTTTGCCCGGAACCGCATTGAAAGCGCTATCAACAAGTATGCCCTTAAGCAAAATGGAGTGAAGGTAATTGCTGTAGCGGAAGACTTTGGAGATGGCCACCATGCAGTTTTGATGGAATCCGTCCTGGAAGGCCTTGCTGAGTTCTATTCCCTGGAGCTGGCGGCGGAGACCATGAAGGGTCTTCTGGTCAATGCAGACAAGTGTCTTTACAATGGAGGATGGGTTCTCTACGGCTACAAAGTAAATGATGAAAGAAAATATGAAATTGAACCGGAAGAAGCAAAAATAGTCCGGGAAATCTTTGACAGAGTTCATAATGGGTGGTCTTACGGTAAAATAATTCAGGACTTTAAAATTCGTGGTATCTTACGGCGGGGCAAACATTGGAACAAAAATACCATCTACGACATGCTTAAAAATGAGCGCTATACCGGTGTTTATATATATAATGAAACCCCCAGGAAGGTTAATGATAAGCGAAATAATCGAATTAAAAAAGAAAACGATGAAGTAGTCCGAATTCCCGGAGGCATGCCAGTAATAATTTCAAAGGAAACTTTCAACAGAGTTCAAGGTATTTTACGGGGGAGAGTCCGTCCTCGGGGACGGAAGAACACATATATTCTCACAGGCCTAATAGAATGCGGAAGCTGCGGAGCTGCATATGTAGGCACCAATTCATACTGTGATAAAAAAGAATACCTTTGGTATGAGTGCAGCGGAAAAAAGCGCCGGGGTAACTGTGAAAGTAAGGGCAGAATCCGAAAAGAAGTTCTTGAAGAAGCTGCTGTTAATTATATTGTCCAGCAGACCGAGGAATTGGACCCAGAAGAGTTTACCAGGGAATATAATGCTTTCCTTGACATGTTTACGGAAGGAGCATTTGAGAGGATTCATAGCATTAACAAAGAGCTAAAAGAAATATCCGTTAAAGTGGACAGACTGCTGGACGCCATCGAAGCTGGCGTAGATGTAAAGAGCCGGCTTAAGGCTCATACAGAACGGAAACAGCTCCTTCAGGAAACACTGAGAAAGGCAGAAGTAGAAAAACTTGCCCAGTATGTTACCCCCGAACAAGTGCAGGCGTTAATAGACATGTTTGATCCCAGAAAAGCAGAAACTGAAGAAGAAAAAAAAGCGGTTATACACCGCATTATTAAAAAAATCATTATTCGGGGAAAAGGTGAAGATGCCGAATTTCACACGGTTTGGGACCCTTCGGATACCGCTTATGTCGCCTCCCCGACACCATATTTATGCGCACTATTTGCGGATATAATCCGTGATGAACTTTTAACCCGTTAATTTAGACGGGTTATTTTATTTCGGCCGAAATAAAAAAGCCTCCCTTGCGGGAGGCCATGAGAAGGTATTAAATGTGTTTTGAGCCTTCCGCAACAATCAACCTCATTGATGCTTCAAGCGCATGAATTTTCTTTTCCTTTTTGTCCAGCAGCGCATCCAGTTGATCAATATGATCTTCAAGCTCTTGGCACTTGGAGCACTCATCATCCTCTGGCGGTTTTATCGACTCCTGCTCCTCCGTAGCCAACATATCTGTAAGATAATCCCGGACAATACTCTGCCCATAATCCACCGCAGGAGCCCATTTCCCCCCATCTCCTCTACTGTTTTGAGCCCGCCCGGTTTCTGCATGACCGTCCTTGCCCAAACCGAAAGCATCGGGGCTGGTCTCCGATATCATGAAGGCCAATTCCAGCAGTTTATCTATTTGTTTAAAAGCCGCTTCCAGCTGTGCGTCCCAGGTAAGGTACCGAGGCAGATTGCCAACTGTTTCTTCCTGGGGATCGACTTCAGTTGCTTCCAGATCCTCTTTTTCGATATACCAACACTGGTATCTCTCATCCCACTTCCCCTACTTGCATTTGCAAGCACTTCTTTAAGAAATTTATATACTTTTTTTGGATAAATGATTATAATATATGCAAGCAAATGCAAGCAGTAATTTGAAAACGAGGCTTTGATTATGGATTTTAAAACATGGTTTAAGAAAAAAAGAGAAAAATACGGTACACAAAGAAAGCTGGCAAAAAACTCGGTGTTTCTTCTCCTTATATTTCGCAGATTGAAACAGGCGAAAGAGGAACTCCTTCAGCAAAAGTACTTAAGAAGCTTGCGCCATTTCTAAAAGTTTCTGAAGAAGAAATGCTCGCTCGTACCGGCTATCTTACACATCTCCATACTTTAAAAAAAAATGAAAAAAAAAAAGAAAAAGATCAACCAACAATCAAAGAACAGCAGCTCACCTACAACCCCGACCTGGACAAACTTATCCCCAGATACGAGCCCGACCTTGGCCAGGCGCTAGTCAAAATATCAGCCATAGCCTACAAACACAAACTGTCTCAGGCGGAATACCTAAAGCGCCAGAAGGCAGCTGGGCAGCCCATGGGCCGAATATGCCAGGGCAGATTGGGCGTGAAGAAAATGAATAGGAGTGAACCCCATGACTGACCGGCAGCTGTTAGAGGCCATACTTAACAAAATCTCCGAAATAGATGCAAATATGGCGACCAAGAAAGAGCTGGCTGAGGTTAAAGCAAACATGGCCACTAAAGATGAGTTGGCTGAGGTTAAGGCTGATGTTAAATCTATTCAAGAAATCGTAATCAAAATAGAAAACGAGCATGGACAAAAACTAGCCGCTCTTTTTGACGGTTACAAACACAATTCAGAGACCCTAACAGACCATACCCTTCGCTTAGAGCGCATCGAGAAAAAAGTTGCTACACACGACATCCAAATTCACGTTCTGGAAAAAACTAAAGACAGCAAGCAGTGATACATGCATGATAGGCTTTGAATCTTTATTAGACCTACCCAGTTAAATGTTAATTAAGCTGCAATTTAAAAACCTCCAAGATAAGCATCCCCAGTTATTAGCCTACACATCGGGCACAATCATAACCTTATACACATCACTACAGGACAACCCTAGAAAATACAAATGCATACTGGCAGAGGAAATTGGCCACGTACTCTATCCACCGGTTCCCGGCCACGTCAGCTACCATATCGCTGGTGCCTGGACTGGGCTGGATTATACCTCCAGGGGAAATATAGAATACCTGGTCAGTAAGGATGAACGCCGGGCACTGAAATTTGCTACCGGCCTGCTGATTCCAGACCATGCGTTCTGGGAGTATGCTGACCGGGGCCTCCACCACATATGGGATTGGTGTGAATACTTCGATGTAGAAAAGTGGTTTTTTGAAATGAAAGTAGGGTTCATCAGGGCTGGGCAACCTCCGGGCAACCGGTTGAAGTGGCGGCAGATAGTTTCTAGGACCTAAAAAACAAAATTAGACAGCATCTAAGAAAAACAACTACCAGAAGAAGGTAGTTTTTATGTTTTATGGGAACTTCGACACAATATGACAGATATAGACAATTATTTTATGGGGCAAGCCCCCGATTGGAAAAAAATTAAAAAATATTTAAAGGAGAATAAAATGTATAACAAATTATTAATTATAGGATTGGTACTGTTACTCTTTTCTTTCTGTATAGGCTGCGGAAGTGACACTGCTGAACCCGAACAAGAAATAAAACTGGTTTCCTATGAAGTGGAATCTATAGAAAACATATCTTTTGGTAATGTAGACCGTTTTACCTGGCACGTAATAATTAATGAGCCCGCAACAACTGAAGAATTAAAAGAAGTTGCTAAAGAGGTGCTTGAAGAAGCTAAAGCAAAAGAAAAGTTTAATGCTCTATCGATTATGTTTTATGATTATCCAGAATATATGGGGCATGGATATACATTAGGGGACGCAATATTTGCCCCTGAAGGCGATTGGAGTAAAGCTGATAGTGTAAGGTCTGGAGAATATGACAAGATGTCTTTTTCCTGGAAGCTAAGAAATAAAGACTGGAGTCAACAGCTTTCTCCTGATGAAGTTAAAGTTTGGGCATCATGGAATGATGCTTATAGTAAAGTTTTTGAAGATATGGAAGATGAAATGGATGAAGATCCATTTGCTTTGCCAGATGAAGATGAAATAACTGCACAGGTAGCAGAAGAACATGGGATTAGCGCAGAAGAAGTAAGTAACATTTTGTCCAAACAATCATTATGGATGTTTATGGATGAATAATAAAATATTTTTTGACGACGTGTAAGATAGACATTCCCCGGGTCCTGCTCCCAAGAGGGCCGGGGAAGGAATCTGGGTGAAGTTTAACCTGGAGCTGGTTCCATTGGAGAGGGAAGAGCAGAAAAAAAATTAGTGAAATACAATCATCAAAAAGGAGGCCTGGATATTGGGACTATTTGAATCATTTTTATATGGTGTCCTGGGACAAGGGATAAGAGCTCTTATAGGAATAAAAAAACAACTTGAAGAGGCTAATAAGTCTGGTAAAAATTTTGAGGATTGGTTCAACTTGAAGCTTCTGCTGGTAAGCCTTATCATAGGAGGAATTGCCGGGATTATTGGATTGATGCTCCTTGATAAGGATTTAGAGATATTGAAATTAATGATAATAGCAACAGGATATGCCGGCGCTGATTTCATTGAAGGGCTTTTTAACTCACTGGTTAAGAAATTGGTTGAGTAGTTTCAGGGATGACTTGTTACCACTTTGCTCCCAAGGCCCGGGAAGGAAGTTGGCTGAAGTTAATCTGGAGCTGGATCCGGAGGGGACGGAGAAGCAGAAGGAAACATCTCAAATACTAATGAATATGGTCAAAAAGTTTTTGTTTCAGCTAATAAATATCAACCAGTGGGTATTATGGTATATGGAAATACTACATTTATGGATGTCCCCTGGGAAACCATTATAAAAATCTATAGAAAAAAACTAGGTACAAACACTAAGGGCTATGAAGAAAAGGGACCTGTCCCTCTGTTGCTCCTAAAGTACACCATTTAAAGCCTTAATATAAGCTCCGGTAATCTCTTGGGGAGCAAGATTAAAACTTTCAGTTATTTCTAATACTTTTTGAAAATTGCCTTGTTCGTAAAAACAAACTAAATCATAGATGATTTTATATTCATTATCTATTCCCAGCAAGGCATCTTTTATTTCTTTTGATATTGGAATTTCCTTTAGCACTTCCTCCATGGGACAGTCCAGCATGATATCCAGAAAAGAAAACATACCCATAATAAAAAAATGAAAACTGTTAATGTAGCCAATAAGCTCAGCAATTTCCTCAGAAAATATGGCCCTGATTAGGGATAGGGTAATTATCTCTCCAGGTTTTTTTTGTGACATTACACTTAACACTATCCAAGAAAGCCACTTAACCGTACCTTTTTGGCCCAGCAGTGCCAGCGTCTGTTGAACAGAGGTTATCTCATTTACAAAATAGAAAGCCCCGGAATTTATATATTTTAATAAGCTGTAAGTTATGGTTACGTCCTTTTTAATTAAATCCTCTATCTCTTCAAAGTCCGGGTTGGGAGTATTAACTGCTTTTAGAAGTTCAATATAGATATATCTGTTCCCGCTGAGGGGTTTTTTACCATCCACTAAGGGCAGTTTAAAATATTCCCCGTTAAAATAGGTGCACCCACTCAAAACAGCCTTGTCATAAATCTTTCTTGTAAAAATATTATCAGCTAAAACCTTTGGATTATAATATTTTGTTAATTCACCACAATAATATTCCGCATTCTCATCTGTAAAATCAACCACTATAAGGTCACAGTGATTAATAATATACTCCTGATTTTCTAAGCACCGGAAATCCAGGGCGATTGAATAACCTGTCCTTTTTAACTCTCTACATACTTTGAAAGGGTCACCATTGTTATTTGCCGTAACCAAAACAAAGGTATCCTTAAGATACAAGAAATTATTTTGAAGCAGTGAGCTTGAAAAATTTATAATTATTTTTTTTCCGGAAGAAAGAGTTTGTTTGCCAATAGACATTATATTGTCCAAAGGAGAGTCCTTTTCAACGCCTTCACCATCAATTACAGCAGCAAAAGGGCTGTAAAACAATTTATACCCAAATATAGATTCATTTTTATTAAAAATTGGCTGTCTGGCAATAAAAAAATTCATAGGACCTGTCCTTTATTAGATTTACATTTTTTTGGTGTCACTTACTATTCAATATTCCCTGGTTATAATATGAAATTTTTTAAATAAGTTTGTCTAAAAACATATTTATTATCACTTTTAATTACGCATACCCTAAAAGGGATGAGTTTTTAAAAAGATTAGAGATATGTTAATGGATATGAAAGAAATTTGTTTTACTAAAGGAATCCGTAATTTTGTAACCCTTGTCCCTGAATAATTGAAGACAAACTGTTACCGCCTGTGGGTCATACAACCTGCCGGAGTTCTCTTCTATTTCCTCCAATGCCATCTCTATTCCCAAGCTTGTTCGATAGGGCCGGTGAGAAGACATGGCCTCCACCACGTCTGCAACCATAAGGATTTTAGCTTCCGTTAAAATATCTTCATTTTTCAAGCCAATGGGATAGCCGCTGCCGTCCAGCCTCTCATGATGCTGGCAAACCACCTGGGCCACCGGCCATGGTAATTCTAAATCCTTCAAAATGGTGTACCCTTGAGCTGCATGGGTTTTTATAATTTCATATTCCAGTTCATTGATTTTCCCTGGCTTGGCCAATATCTCTGCCGGCAGTGCAATTTTTCCAATGTCGTGCAGGTAACCGGTAACCCGAAGCCCTTCTATTACATTGTTGGAGAGTCCTAATTCCCTGCCTATTGCCGAAGCTAAGTTGCCCGCCCGTCTCTGATGACCCGCTGTATATGGATCTCTCAGGTCCAACATGGATGCCAGAACCTTAATGGAACTCTGCATAGACTGGTGGAGTGCCCGAGTTCGTTCCTCCACCAGCTGCTCCAGATTCTCTTGATGGTGACGATTAGCCTCCTCCAGCCTTTGCTTTTTATCCGTAATTTCTTTCAGATGCAGAGCCTTCTTTACCACTTTAAGTAAAGTACTCTTCAGGATGGGTTTACTTATATAATCATACGCACCGACCTGTACAGCTTTCACCGCGGTCTCCACCGTGGGCTCCCCGGTCATTAAAATCACCTGCAGGTCAGGCATTATATTACGAATCTGTTCCAACAATTCCACCCCGGAGAGACAGGGCATAATGATGTCTGTTACCACCACATCAAAAGCATCCTGTTTAAGGAGTGCTAAGGCTTTTACCGCATCTTCGGCAGCCTCTACTTCATATCCCTCTCTACGAAGAAATTCCCGTAAGGTATAACGCATACTTTTTTCGTCATCCACAATTAGAACTTTCCCCATCTTAGCTTCCTTTCATTACTGATAATTATTACTCTTCAACGCTTTCAATGGCCCATCCATTATCAACAGGCAAGTCCAGGTAAAACTTAGTAAAACTTTCTACTTTTGTCTCAAAACTTATATGTCCATTATGTTCTTTTACAATTCCATAGCTGATGGCCAAACCTAATCCAGTCCCCTGTTCCCTAATTTTTGTAGTGAAAAAGGGTTCATAGAGCTTCTCATGAATGCTTTCAGGTATTCCTGTACCGCAATCTTCCACAGTAATTCGTATCCAGCGTCGACCATCTTTTATAATATGACTGCAAATAATTTTAATAATTTTGTTTACATGATACCCCGGAAATCTCACATTCAACGAATCCCGAGCGTTGGTCAACAAATTCATCAGTACCTGCTGAATCTGTTGGCTTCGGCATTTTATACTGGGCAGGCCTTCCGGAATAGTAACTTCCAAGACAATTTGCTCCTTTCGAAAAACAGAATCAATCAATAGCAGAGTTTTTGTGATAATGTCCTTAACCTGTGCCGGACTGTGTGACTGCTTTTCATGACGGGCAAACTGCAAAAGATTTTGAACTATGGAAGACACCCTTTCACATTCATCAATAATTTCACCTAAATATTTTGCATTAGTACTACCGGGCTCCTCGTTATCTAAGAGCAGCTGTCCGTAATTCATGATCCCATTGATGGGATTGTTTATTTCGTGAGCTACCCCGCTGGCCAGGACTCCAATGGCTTCCAACTTTTGCTGCTGCCGTAACAAAGCCAGTTCATACATTTTCTTCTGTTCTTTTCGCTTTCTTTCGGTGATATCCCGAATATACACCAGTGCGCCATCCCGGGAGGCAAAACGAATGGGAACTGCTGCCACCTCCACGTCTACAGAGGTGCCGTCCAATTTGAGATAAACTTGTTCCAACCAGGGAACCGGCTCTTTTTTTTGGTTTAAAATTTTTATTCTCTGTAAAACCTGTTGGTGGTAATCCGGATGAAAGCGTTCCATGACCGGCGTACCTATTAACTGCTCCCTGGACTCCGCACCAAAGAGATTCACCGCCGCCTGGTTGACGTAAACGAACTGCTTATCCGCCTGCACAAAGATGGCATCAGGAGCCAGTTCCACCAGGCTTCTGAATCGCTGTTCACTATCCTTAAGATCTAAATCCATACCCTTTTTTTCTGTTATATCCTGCCCCAACTTTATCACCCCAATAAGCCCCTGTTCATGATCCAGCACCGGGTAACCCCGCACAAACCAACAACGGCCGTCCGGGGTTATCACTTCACCCTCCTGAGGCTGTTTTGTATCATATGCATTTTGAATGGGACAGCCGGAGCAGGGCTCATCCTTCTGATACCACAATTCATAACACATTTTACCGGTTAATTCTTCTAACTTCATATCCACGGATTCGGCAGCCAGGCGGTTTGCCCAAATTACCTGGTATTTTGAATCTAGATATGAAATCCTTTCAGACATAGCGTTAAGAATCAAAGATTTTTCCTTTTCGGACTTTTTAAGGTTATCTTCCACCTGTTTCCTCTTAGTAATATCCGAGTGGATCCCTATTACCCGCAGAGGTTTACCTTCTTTGGTCCACTTAATTACTTTACCTCGGTCTAAAATCCATTTATAGGTACCATCTTTACATAAAACACGATGTTCACTTTGATAGACCGAGGTTTGACCACTGAAATGTTTTTCCAAATCTTCATAACAAGCTTTCTTATCTTCCGGGTGGATTCGCTTATCCCATTCCTGTAAAGTGCTGCCAACTTCATGTTCTTCATAACCCAACATCTTTTTCCACTGCCGAGAAAAAAACACTTCATCGGTTTGAGCATTCCAATCCCAAACCCCGTCCCCGGCCCCTTCCAGAGCAAACTGCCATCGTAACTCGCTTTCTTTAATATCTTTTCGCAAACCATATTCTTCACTTACATCGCGAAAGACTAACACTACTCCCACAATTCTCTTCTCATTGTTAACGATTGGGGCGGCACTATCAGCAATCTGATATTCACTGCCCTCTCTGGAAATAAGAGCAGTGTGATTAGCAAGTCCGACTATTTCACCCTTTTCCAAAACTACTTTAACCGGATCTGATACGGGCTTTCGGGTTTCAGAATTAATTATCTGGAAAACATCTGACAGCGGTTTTCCCTTTGCTTCTAAACATGACCAACCGCACAGTTTTTCAGCCACAGGATTCATTCTTACGACGAATCCATTTTCATCGGTTGTAATCACGGCGTCGCCAATAGAGTTAAGTGTAATCGATAAATATTCTTCACTTTTTCGTATCGACTCTTCCGCATACTCCTGATCAATAACTCGGCCCAGGTGCTCAGCAACTGTGGTAAGCATCAACTCCTCTTCTTTTAAAAAAGGACTTTTTTCTTGTCGGGATGGCTTTGAAGAGCACACTTCAATAAAACCCATTTGTTCACCCTGTAGTTCAATAAAAGAAACGATTTTCCAAGGGGTAGTTTTATAGTTTGGTGACTGGAATTCACGACCGTTTAAAACAATGCGCACACATACCTCCTGTGAATTCTGAAAATATGGGGGCAGTAGGTTAACCGCTTCCCGTAAGATTTTTTCCAAATTATATTTTTCTTTTCGGAGCAAACGGGAAAAATTATGAAGACAATTCAGTTCCTTAATCCGCTCTTCTTTTTCCTTCCTATCGGTAATGTCTCTAAAAACTACAGAAAAATAATTGTCCTTTTCACTGTAAGCAGTAACTTCATAATGCCATCCAAGGAATTCGGAATTCTGTTCAATATATATAGTTCCACCAGTAAGAGCAATTCTACCATAATTGCCCATATAATCAAAACTGAAGTCATCAGTCCCTGGGGGCAGCTCAGTAACCTTTTTTCCAATAATATTTTCTCTTTTTAGCCCTGTCATCTTTTCAAAAGCATGATTTACATCTATAAATTCATAATTAACGGGATTTCCCGAATCATCCATGATTATTCGATGGTAGGCAAAAGCATCAGGCATATTTTCTATTAGTGAGCGATATCGATCACTTTCTTGTCCCATAAAATACCTCCTGACAAAGCTTACATTTTATTTTTTCTCCATATTCCAACATATTCCTCTATTTCTTTTAAAACTAAAAACTATTTTCGTATTATAAATATCCTACTCATAAGGTCCCCAACTCTAAGGGGTAGCGTAGGTGGGGACCTTCTTCAGGTGGAGTAAAGTCTCCGCCTGATTCCCCGATGTTTTGAGCTTGCTGAAACCAGTTTACTTAAGCTTCCGCCTGGTCATATTTAAAACGTTCCATGGATTTATAAAGCTCATCGGCAGAATTCCGTAAATCTTCTGCGGTTGCAGTAATCTCTTCCATGGAAGAGGACTGTTCCTCTGTAGAGGCTGCAATCTCCTGGCTTCCGGAACTAATCTGTTCAGCGGCTGAAGTTACCTCATTGATTTTTTCAACGATTCTCTGTACTTCTCCCACGATTTGGTTGAAGGTTTCACTGTTGGACATGATGACATCAGAACCTTCGCGCACTTTTTCTACCCCTTTGTCCATGCTTTCTACTGCACGGCCGGTCTCCTCCTGGGTTTCCTTGATTAAGGCGGTGATGTCTACGGCGGCTTTTCCTGTCTGCTCTGCCAGCTTACGAACTTCTTCCGCTACCACGGCAAAACCCCGGCCCTGTTCTCCGGCCCGGGCGGCTTCTATGGCTGCGTTCAGGGCTAAAAGGTTGGTCTGGTCTGCTACGGCGGTAATCATGCTGACAATATTTCCAATTTCTGAGGAACGGTTGTCCAGGCCTTCGATGATACTCCGGAGGCCCTCCACCATGTCATTGATATCCTTCATTTGAGTTACAGCATTTTTGATAGCTTCGGCACCTTCTGAGGCGCTCTCTGACACCTCCCTGGATATGTCAGCCATCTCCTGAGCACCGATGCTGAGCTCCTGGCTGTTGCCGGCGAACTGGTTTGTGGTAGCGGCCACCTGCTCCAGGGTTGCGCTGGTGGACTCAGCGGCAGAAGATAATCCCTCGCTGGAATCCTTTACCCCTAGAGCTGTTTCAACTGCCTGCCGTATCAACTGGGATAGACTTGAATTCATGGTATTAAAGGCATTGGCCAGCTGGCCGATTTCGTCTTTACGGTTCATTTCGGTCTGCACAGTGAAGTCCCCTTGGGCTACCTGGTTGGCAACCTTAGTAATTTTTTGAATGGGATTGGCGATGCTGAGAGCTATGAAGTACCCTAAAACAGCAACGATTAAGACAGCGATGACAGCAACCATTACCATTAAGTTACGTAATACTGTAACCCCGGCAAAGGCCTCCGCCTGGTCAATCATTACGACTAAGCCCATGGGCATGTCCCCCAGTTCTACAACCTCTACAGTTCCTAAAACTGCATTACCCATGGTGTTTACATATTCACCTTGGGCACTGAAATCCAGGCTTCCGGAACTAATGGGTGCTGACAATACCTGTGCAGGCCAGGTAGTAACAGTCTGCTGCAGCACGGCTCCCTGGGATAATTCCCCATGCCTGAGGTTGCTGTGCAGCAGACCGTTAGCATCCACAAGGTAAGCATCCGCCGTTGTTCCCAGATTCTCAAGGCCGGTATGAACTAACTGGTCAATTCCTTGAGCATTTACAGAAACGTTAAATGTACCAATTATGCTTCCGGATTGACTATTGCTTCTGACGGGAGATACGGCGGTCATGATCGTATCAAGAGCAATGTTGGAATAAAACAGGTCAGACCAGGCCACACGGCCGGCCAGGCCATCTTGAACATACTGCCGTTGGGATAAATCAGCCCCCAAAAAATTGTTATCGGTGTTGGTGGTATATACCACTCTTCCGGTGGGGTCTGTTAAATAAAACAAAGCATAGCCCATCTCTGCCAAAACCGCGCTGCTTATATCATCTAAAATCTCTACCCTTTCAAGCCAACGGGGGTCCTGGGTGTCCCATTCCACTTCGCTTAAAATATTCATGCTCTGGTATACATCTCGGGTGGCAGCCAGCACCACAGCGTTATTTTTTATATCATCAAAATAGGTGTTTAACTGTTCTTCTACCAGGCCTGCGTACATATGACTGGCTGCTTCAATTTCCTCCTGAATGTTTGCACTGGCGCTGATGTATGAAATCACACTGATTGCAATAACCGGTACTAACCCGACCAATAAAAATAAAGAGATTAATTTAGTTTTAAGGCTCATTTTTTTAAACATTGTTTGTACCTCCCTAATTTGATTTCAAAAAGTGAACTCGTTTCAGCAAGCTTTAAAATCAGGGAATCAGGTAAAGACTCTACTCACCTGATTAAAAGCCCCACCTACGCTAACGCTTAGAGGTGGGGGTCTTATTATAAAGAACAAGCATTGCCATGTCCTTCTAAAAGCGCAGATTATAAATAATTAAGATAACTATAATCTTTAAAAAAAGTTGGCAACCGGCTGTCTTCAGCATGGAAATGTTTTAGACCCTTGGCTTTGCGTCCCCGGTTTTAAACGGGGTTGCCTTTATTCAACTTAATTTATTATAAAAGTTTTTCTAAGTTTTATCCCCCCTTCAAACAACGAAAATTTATTATGTAATTTTTTATTTATTCAAAATATTCTAATTATTTATATTCTACATCTGCGATATATTTCCTTGTTATAATATGTAATGTTTTAAAAAAAATTGCCTAAATAGTTTTCTTTTGTCACATATAATTGCACAAATTCTCGTTTAACGATGAAAAAAATATAAAAAACACAAATTATTAAAAACAAAAATATGAATTTACAAAAAAAGAGCAGAGGTTAAAGCCTCTGCTCCGGCTGATGCAATAAACTTATTTCTTCTCTAAATTGATAAAATATTTTACTTACTGCCCTGCCATTTCTTCTTTTAAAATTTCATTGCCGGCCTTTAATTCTTCTAACGATAGGATTTCTGAAGAGTTTAAGATGTTTTCCATTCCCAGAAGAATAATCAGGCGGTCATCATACCTGGCAATTCCCTCTAAAAAGTTCTTTGAGCCTGTTACCCCACTTAGAGAGTACTGTATATCACTATCTGCAACCTGCAGCACTTCTGTTACTGCATCCACTATGAGGCCTGTTTGATGACCGTTTATTTCTACGATGATAATTCTACTGTCACTGGTTCTGCATTCAGGCAAATTAAAACGTCTGCACAGGTCAATTACCGGTATTACTGTATTTCTTATATTAACTACTCCCTCTATAAAATCACTGGCGTGGGGTAATGAGGTTATGGGCAACAGTTTCAAAATTTCTTTGACACTATATATCCCGATGGCGTATTCTTCTTCCCTCAGCTTAAAAACTACAAACTGCTTATACTCTAAACCGGCTTTATTTTCAGTGTTCATAAATAACCTCCTCCTATGACTTTGTTTCCTTTTACTTTTAGCTTACGCCTGGTCATATTTAAAACGTTCCATGGATTTATAAAGCTCATCGGCAGAATTCCGTAAATCTTCTGCGGTTGCAGTAATCTCTTCCATGGAAGAGGACTGTTCCTCTGTAGAGGCTGCAATCTCCTGGCTTCCGGAACTAATCTGCTCCGCTGCCACAGTAACTTCAGTAATTTTTTCTACGATTCTCTGTACTTCTCCCACGATTTGGTTGAAGGTTTCACTGTTGGACATGATGACATCGGAACCTTCCCGGACTTTTTCTACCCCTTTGTCCATGCTTTCTACCGCACGGCCTGTCTCCTCCTGGGTTTCCTTGATTAATGCGGTGATGTCTACGGCAGCTTTTCCTGTCTGCTCTGCCAGCTTACGAACTTCTTCCGCTACCACCGCAAAACCCCGGCCCTGTTCTCCGGCCCGGGCGGCTTCTATGGCAGCATTCAAGGCCAAAAGGTTGGTCTGGTCTGCTACGGCGGTAATCATGCTGACTATATTTCCGATTTCTGAGGAACGGTTGTCCAGGCCTTCGATAATACTCCGCAGGCCCTCCACCATGTCATTAATATCCTTCATTTGAGTTACAGCATTTTTTATAGCTTCGGCACCTTCTGCGGCGCTCTCTGACACCTCTCTAGATATGTCAGCCATCTCCTGAGCACCGGTGCTGAGCTCCTGGCTGTTGCCGGCGAACTGGTTTGTGGTAGCGGCCACCTGCTCTAAGGTTGCGCTGGTGGACTCAGCGGCAGAAGATAATCCCTCGCTGGAATCCTTTACTCCCTGTGCTGTTTCGACTGCCTGCCGTATCAACTGGGATAGATTTGAATTCATGGTATTAAAGGCATTGGCCAGCTGACCGATTTCGTCTTTACGGTTCATTTCGGTCTGCACGGTGAAGTCCCCTTGGGCTACTTGATTGGCAATCTTAGTAATTTTTTGAATGGGATTGGCAATGCTGAGAGCTATGAAATACCCTAAAACAGCCACCATTAAGGCAGAGATGACAGCAACCATTACCATTAAGTTACGTAATATATCAACCCCGGCAAAGGCTTCCGCCTGGTCAATCATTACGACTAGGCCCATGGGCATGTCCCCTAGTTCTAGAACCTCTACAGTTCCCAAAACTGCATTACCCATGGTGTTTACATATTCACCTTGGGCACTGAAATCCAGGCTTCCGGAACTGATGGGTGCTGACAATACCTGTGCAGGCCAGGTAGTAACAGTCTGCTGCAGCACGGCTCCCTGGGATAATTCCCCATGCCTGAGGTTGCTGTGCAGCAGACCGTTAGAATCCACAAGGTAAGCATCCGCTGTTGACCCCAGATTCTCAAGTCCGTTATGAACTAACTGGTCAATTCCTTGAGCATTTACAGAAATGTTAAATGTACCAATTATGCTTCCCGATTGACCATCGCTTCTGACGGGAGATACGGCGGTCATAATGTTATCTAGAGCGACGTTGGAATAAAACAGGTCAGACCAGGCTACACGGCCGGCCAGGCCATCTTGAACATACTGCCGATCGGATAAATCAGCCCCCAAAAAATTGTTATCGGTGTTGGTGGTATATACCACTCTTCCGGTGGGGTCTGTTAAATAAAACAAGGCATAACCCATCTCTGCCAAAACCGCGCTGCTTATATCATCTAAAATCTCTACCCTTTCAAGCCAACGGGGGTCCTGGGTGTCCCATTCCACTTCACTTAAAATATTCATGCTCTGGTATACATCTCGGGTGGCAGCCAGCACCACAGCGTTATTTTTTACATCGTTAAAATAGGTGTCTAACTGTTCTTGTACCAGGCCGGCGTACATGTAATTGGCTGCTTCAATTTCCTCCTGAATGTTTGCACTGGCGCTGTTGTAAGAAATTACACTGATTGCAATAACCGGTACTAACCCGACCAATAAAAATAAAGAGATTAATTTAATTTTAAGGCTCATTTTTTTAAACATAAGATACTTCCCCTCCAATGAATTTAAAATAGTGCAAAAATAAAAAAACATGGCAGCGCCAGTTTTCTAAAAGCAAAAATTATAATTAGAAGAAACTATAATCTTTAGGAAAAGCTGGCAACCGGCTGTCTTCAGCATAAAAAGCTTTAGACCCTTGGTTTTGCGTCCCTGGTTTTCACCAGGTTTGCCTTTTTCAACTTATATATTATATTTTAACAGTTAAGCCTATCCCCCCTCATTCCAAATCAAATTCAAACCATGTCTAAAAGATTATTTGTTATGCCATAATATTCTAATATAATATATTCTATTAATACACAATATTTCCTTGTTGTATTTTGTCATTATATAAAAAAAAATGTCTAAAGATATTATTTGCTGTTACTAACAACAACGCATGCCCTTATAAACAAGTTTTATAAAAACGTCAATATTTAAGATAAAAAAACCATTATAAGTATTTTTATTGTTTTTTGCCCATTCAACTGCAATCCAAACTAATGTAATTGGTTTAGATTGCTAAAATGTTATATTAATGGATTATATTCTACAATTAAACATTATTTCCTTGTTACAATTTGTGGTAATTTTAGAATTTTTGTCGAAGAAATGACAAAGCCCCACCTACGCTAACGCTTAGAGGTGGGGATCTTATACCCTGAAAAAAAGAGATAAATTATTCCATATATATCTTAATCATTTTTCCAATACAGTGTTCTCTTCTAAAACCGCTAGAAAAACCTCCACCAACTCCGGATCAAACTGGCTTCCAGCACACCTTTTAACTTCAGCCGCAGCTTCTATTTGTGATAAAGGTTTTTTATAAGGTCTTCCGTTGGTCATTACATCATAGGCATCAACAATGGCTGTGATCCGAGCCAATAAAGGAATCTGCTGCTTTCTTAATCCTTCAGGGTAACCCTGCCCATCCCAGCGTTCATGATGGGAGATAATATCTTTTGCAACATGGGCAAATTCTTCCGTAGAACGAGCTATTCGATACCCTGTTTCAGGGTGCTTCTTAATAGCTGTCCATTCTTCTTCGGTTAAACTGTCCTTTTTCGTTAGGATTTCCTCAGAAATAGTAATTTTGCCTATATCATGCAGATAAATAAGAAGAGTTAACCTGTCCAATTCTGTTTCCGATAGATTAAACTTTTTGCCAATTTTTAAAGCCATATCCTGCATACGCCGGGCATGTTCCTCTGTCTCATAACTCTTTTCTTCCAGGGTTTTCAGTAGAGCATTTAGCACCGAACTCCTGACACTTCTACTTTCAGCCAGCTTATGTTTATACATATTGTCTTCAGCCTGTTTTAAAATCTCCGCAAGACAATCCTTCTCCCCCATCTGCTTACAAGCAATACCTAAGGCTATAGATAGAGGCACCGTTTTAACAAATGTTTTTTCACAATAAGATATAATTCTTTTACATATTCCCAGAGCATCTTCCTTTGTAACTTGGGGCAGAAGGACTACAAATTCATCCCCCCCCCAGCGGGCTATTATATCTTCTTGGCGGCAGGATTTCCTGAGGATATCAGCAGTACTTATCAGCATCTCGTCCCCTACACTGTGTCCATAGGTATCATTTACTAATTTAAGGCCGTTTAAATCCCCCATTATTATACTGATAGGCAGCTGACGGTCTGTATCCAACCTCTGCATTTCTTGCTCCATATATGCCCGATTATAAAGCCCCGTAGTAATGTCATGAAAACTTATGTAACGAATCTTATCTTCTGCCAGCTTACGCTCAGTAATGTTAACAGCAGCTAACAAAATACCGTCTACCTCTCCAGTAAGGTCATACAACGGCGCCAGGGAAAGGCTGACAAAGATAGGTGAACCGTCTTTCCTGAAACAATTTAATTCAAAATCATTAATTGATTTTCTCTCTACAATTACTTTGTTGCATTGATCATAAATACTGTTATGGATATCATACATGAAAAGGGAAACATCTTTTTCCAGCACTTCTTTTTCCGACCAACCAAAAATCCGTTCTGCCGCAGAGCTCCAGCTCTTCACCATGTGCAAAGAATTAAGGGAAATAAAAGCTACCGGTGAAGCATGGATTAATCCCCTGTACTTTTCTCCAATTTCCTGTAGTGCTTTCTTGGATTCCCTGTATTTGGTTACATCAGTTCCAGTCATAACAAAATATTTTATCGTGCCGTCCAGCTCCAACAAAACATTATAAGTCCAAAGTATTGTATAGATTAAACCATCTATTCCAATAAACTGTGTCTCTGATTCAAAGGGGTAATCTATCGGCTCCAAACTCATAAAGAAGGCTTTGTAGAGTTCTCTTTCCTCCGGCAGACAAAAAACATCCCAGTAATCCTTTTCTTTTGCCTCAGAAAAAGCAAGCCCGGTAATACTTTCACAGGCACGGTTATAACGAATGATCTTACCCCAATTATTGAGAACAATAACCAGGCTGCTGATGGTATCGTTCACAGCAGAAATGAAATCCCGTTCTTCCTGAAGGGTAAGTTTCTCTATATATTTATTATCTTTATCCCGATCAGCTTCCATACATCTTCCCCCTCCAGTAGACTTTATTCCTTTACTTTGACAATAGTTAAATCTAACACTCTTGACAAATCAATATCGTAGGGAGCAGGATGAGATGCCAGATCCTCCCCTGTATATAATATCCTGACTACGGGCCGCAAGGTAAAGCCCGGAGTATTAGCGATTACCAACCCGCTTTCCCCATTATTTAAGAATACGTGAAAACCTACAGGGTAAGCAGCTATGTTTGCAAGAAAGTGATTTAATATATTTAAATCGAAGAGTTCCCCCCCCCAGGAAAAAAGCATTTCTACCGCCTGATGGGGCTGAAAAGCCTTTCGATAAGGCCTGTCTGAAGTGAGAGCATCATAAACATCTGCAACAGCCAAAATTTGGGCCAGGGGATTAATGTTTTTACCTCTAAGCCCCTGGGGGTAACCCTTTCCTTGATACCGTTCATGATGTTGTAAAATTATTGCCCCTGACACAGAAGAAAAAAAAGAGGTTTTCTTAAAAATTTCATAACCGTAAAATGGATGATTTTTAATGGTTTCGTATTCATCATTTGTCAAGTCACCGGGCTTTTGCAAAATATTTTCCGGTACAGCGGCTAACCCTATATCGTGAAGCAGGGCACCTGTAGCCAGGCTTTTTAAAGATGCAGTGTCGTATTTCATTTTAACTGCCACAAGAGTTGCCAGCACACAACAATTGACACTATGTGCAAACTTATAGTCATCTTTACACCGAATATCCATTAATTGAGCCAGCATTTCTTTATTGTCTAGAAGTTCCTCTACAATTTTAGAAACCGTTTGAAGTATTTTTTCACCTTTAACATTAAGCCCTTTTTTTTGAATTTTGGAACTCTTTACCTCTTTCATACAGTCCTTAATCAATGAACAGGCTTCACGGCGAGTATCTTCGCTAATTACATCACATAATACTACATCATCCATTCTGCTGTCCTCTACATAAATATAATTTACACCCAGGCGTTTCAAGTAGGTAAGGTACTGGGGTTTAATCTTCACCCTGGCATGCAGTAAAACCTGACCTGCACTACCAGAAATAGTTTTACCCAAAACCATTCCAGGCTGAGCTGAGTCTAATGAAATTCTGCGCATAGAAGCCTCCTTTCTACATATTTTGCAGTAGTGTATTAATTATATGGTATTTTTATGAAAATGTTAACTACTATATAAAAAAATATTTCTATAAACATTATAAATAGTGCTGTGAGATAAGTTAAACAAAAGAGCCCCGGCGTTACAATTTATTTAGCAGCCGGGGCATGGATAACACTCCATTTATCAAAGCAGGGCTTCCCAGTCTATCCAAACCCATAATTTATAATAATTATTCGATACCTACGCTTATTTTCCCTCTTAATCTGACAATTAATTTAATCTTGGTTATAATTAACCTCTGCACTATTACTGGATCCATTTTGGTTGCAATTTATAATAAACAGTAATAATCTTATGCCGAGGTCCTTAAGGATTACTTCCTTAGACATACTAAGATTGGCCAGAAATTCAGCTGTTTTTTCCACATCAAAGTCTTTTAAAGAAACTGACCCTTTCTCGTCATTAGCTAGATACTGGCTCAATTCCTCCTGAAAAATATTGGCTGATCCATTCTGATTAACATTATAAATCCATAAAACAACAGTTTTTAAATCAGTTTTCTTTTCTTTTTCTAAATTATCACAGATAATTGGCCCCTGCTTTTTTCCCTTATTAATGCCGTATCTATTATCGCTGTATCTATTATTATTGAAGGAATTTGACCCTGTAAAAATTATGCAATCAGAGGTTTGACTCTCCCCGTGAGATGAGCCCCGGGTACTGTCCTTTCGTGCCCTCACTTACTTCTCATTCCTTTCTTATTAAATGCGGAGCATTCTTCTAATAAATACTTTAACAGAACTATTTAGAAAAGATAAAAGCAGGGAATATTAATTATTTAATCATTGGAAGTAGCAGTATTAGCCGAACCGTTTTGATTTATATTTTCACACTTTGATTTGGCACCGGCGGCTGCAGAGGCAGCTGCCGCCAAACCGGCAGCTGCCGCAATGGGTAACTGAATCTGGTTATCTTCAATATCTATAAACTGCCTGAAAACTTCCATAAATTTTACATATTCCTCAGACATTTTATTCCCCCCTTTTATAATTTGAAAAACCAAAAATTAACCTTGATTTTCGCCGGGATTAAAAGCATTATTAGCAGCCCCGTTTTGATTAATATTTTTACATTTGGACTTGGCAGCAGAAGCTGCAGCGGCGGCGGCGGCAAAAATTGCTGCCGCTGCAATGGGCACCTGAACCTGATTATCATCAAATAGTCTTTCTTTGTCTGACATATAAAGCCCTCCCTTCCATTATTAATCTCTTTTTTTAGGGTATAAGGCCCACACCTCTAAGCGTTAGCGTAGGTGGGGCTTAAAATCTGGTGGAGTAAAGTCTCCACCAGATTCCCCGATGTTTCAGCTTGCTGAAACGAGTTCACTCTTATAAAAAACATGCTCATTCCCTGCTCTTATCCAATACCATTATAGTTTTTGAGTTCATTTTTGCTACATTATCATGCCATATTAATTTATAAAATGATTTGCATGCTTCTTAGATAAAGAAAGAAGCTGCTTAAATCTAAATATTCTTTTTACTTCACATCATGCTATATTCCTGTTAAAATTTATCTAATGGTTAAATAGAAAGGCCGGGTGTTTTCGGCGTGATTTTAGAAAAGAATACTGAGGAACTTAAAGAAGAAAAAAAAAGAAGGAAAACGTTTATTAATTTGGGCCTTCTATTCGGGGCTGCTTTCATTGTTTTTATAAATTTCAGTTCATCTCTGACGGTGCTGCCTTTATATGTCCTGGAACTAGGGGGCACAGAATTTGTATCGGGCCTACAAAACACAATATTTTTTCTTGCAGCTATTTTTTTGCGTTTTTATTTTGGTCCCCTGGCAGACAGTAATGGCAGAAAACTTCCTTTAATAATTGGGGCTTTTGCTTTTGCCACCGCACCGCTTTTATTTTTAGTAAGCAACAGCCTATGGATGCTGCTTCTTTCCCGTGTTTATCAGGCTGTGGGCCTGGCTGCCTTTTTTTCCAGCAGCACTTCTCTGGTAGCCGACCTGGCTCCAGAAAATAAGAAGGGTACCTATATCAGTTCTTTCCGTATTCTCATGAGCCTGGCTCTTCTCACGGGGCCGACGGGCTCTATGATTCTGGTCAACCAATATGGTTACAGCATATGGTTTATATCCAGCTTTTCCATAGGTTTATTGGGGATTATTTTAACTGCACTCCTTACCCCCCCCACCCTGGTTAAAATTGATAAAATTGGCTCCTGGCAGCGATATAAGCTGGTTCTTATGAATTCTAAGTTAAGGTTAATACTACAAGGGGTTACATTGGTGGCTATCTGTATAGGAGCTCTTTTGACCTACGCCATTATTCATGTCTCCCGGTCCACAGAGCTGGCCAATCCTGCAGTTTATTTTACCTATTATGCCCTGGCAGGCATAACGGCCAATATATTTGTTGGCCGTCTCTCAGACCGACTGGGCCGACAGGCTGTACTATGGCCTGCTATTATACTTTCGGGCCTTGGGCTTATACTTTTATTTTTCCTTCCAAACCGGAGTGAAATTTTAATGTTCAGCAGCCTGTTATCGGGAATTGGAACAGCCGGCAGTATCTCCGTTGGTTATGCCTGGGTTGTAGACACCATAGAAGAAAAAATGAGAGCCACTGCTCTGGCTCTCCTGGAAAGTGTTATCGATTCATCTATCGCTTTGGGATCCTTCTTCTTTGGATTGTTAGGCACCTGGATAGGCCTGGGGTCAACCTTCGGTCTTACCGGACTGCTGGTAACCGCAGCAGGAGTTCTGTTTTTCTTAGGAAGTATAATTTCAAAGAATAAAAGTTCTATGACATAGATTTACGTTGTTCCAATATCAACTTATCTTTAACCAGATCTGCAATGGTGGTGTTTTTAACCACCTCTTGAATTCCATGCTGAATATTCTTCCACAAGGGGAATAGAGGACAACTTTCACTTTGACTACAGCTCCTGTCAGCAAACAGGCAATCCTTCACCGTCAGCCTGTTGTCTAAGGCTTCCATTACCTCCAGTACCGTCAATTCCCCAGGAACCGCAGAAATTCTAAGGCCACCCCCAGGCCCTCGACTGGAAATGACCCAACCTTTCTTAGTTAAAACCGAAGTAATTTGAGGCATAAAATTTGTTGGTATTCCACACTTTTCTGCAATATGTCTGGAAGGAATTAATCCCTGATCCTGTGCATTAACTAATTCTATCAAAATTTTTAATGCATATTCCAATTTGTTTCCTATGAGCATCTAACATCACCATCGTTTCCGCTATAAAATTACTTAGTTTATTACTTATTATATATCTCAAAATATTCCCTGTCAAGGAAACCAGAGTGTTTTTAACAAAAAAAAGACCTGCCAGGAGGGCAGGGCAACATTATTTTCCATTATTTCTTTTCTATGTCTTAAGCAAATTCCCGGACTCTTTCATGAATAGGAGGTATTACCATCCACCCCTTATCCTTGTTTAAGCGTAGAAGCCTGAGTCCATGCTGAGCCTTATTCATATGAAACTGACCAAACATAGCTCCAACATCCTCTCTAACAGAAATACCCATAATCTCACTGCAGGAAAGAAGGCCGCCGGCTATATCCATAGCTACAGCACCGGATATTTCCGGGTCATTAATCCTGGCCCCCGCAGGAATATCTTCCAGTGATGCTTTAGCTTTTTCTGGGGGAGCCGGGGGAAGTGCAATTCCAGTTACCTTTAATAATTCTTGTGTTTTTTCAATTTCTGGCCTTAAAACATTTTCAATCATGTCCCCAAGAAAATTCTTTAATTCTTTATCCCCTGCATGATTTATATAGGTTTGATAAGCAGACAATAATCCTTGAGAGACTAAAAGGTACGTCCAAATTCCGAACGCTTCTCCATAATGCAAATGGTCATTTTTACTTTTGTCATCGTTTAGGATACCCATTTTATACCTCCATCTTTTTTTAAAGGTTATATCCTTAGTATTTATTTTAACTGATGAAACTATACGATTAAATATTCCCTAAAACCAATTTCGCAGCCAATATTTTTCAAAGGCTATTTTTCCCCAGTAGGCAATTCGTGTGGGCCGTAATAGAGTGACAAAGGGTTTTGGTTTCACATAGTAACGTACGGTAGAATAACGGGCTCGACCGAACCCGGTGGCCATAAGTCACAAACCTTTGGCAGTGTAACGAAATTCTGGTTTTTCCCCCTTTAAAATACAGGCAATATTCCTGGCTACCACTTCAGCCTGGTAATGAGCAAATATACCCGCCTTAGGAGCCAAAGTATTGATCACAGGCAGCCTCAAAGCTGTGGCATCCCCCACGGCAAATATTTGTTTGTTATCTGTTTCCAAGGTAGTGGGATCCACTTTAATCCAGCCGCCCTCCTCCACCAAACCGCTGCTGTGAAGCACCTGAGGGCCCCAATGTGACGGAATACCCAAAAAAAGGTCTGCTTCCACAGAGACCCCCTGATCCAAATTAAGTTTCTTGTTCACAGGGTCCAGGGACAAAACCTTTGCTTCGGTAGTCAACTTAATATTTCGCTGTTCCATCATACGACGGACACTCTCCCCAACCTTTGGCCCTGCCAGAGGTTCTGGAGAAGTTTCAGGAGTAAACACCGATATCTCTATCTTTTCCCGAAGCCCCCTCTCTCGGAAATAATTATCCAGCAAAAAGCTCGTCTCATAGGGAGCAGGGGGACACGAAAAAGGAAGGCTTGAAATAAACAAAACAATTTTTCCATTTTTAAAATTTTTTAGTATTTTTTGAAGGCTAATTAAATCGTCAAAGTTGTAGATATTATATGCTGTTTCTGTGAACCCCGGGACGGTTTCCGGATGGTGTTCCACTCCTAAAGATATGATTAAATAATCATATTTCATGGGCCCTTGATCTGTAATCACCTTGCTTTCTTCAGGAGTTACTCCCTCTACGCGGGCCTGGTAATATTTAACGCCTTTTCTTTCCAGCCTCTCCAATTTACGGGTAATATCCCCAGGTTTTCTTTTGTTTACCAGGAGATGGGGGTATGCTGATTGAAAAACATGCTTATCTTTTTGGTCAATCAGCTTGATATTGTGCTTTTTTTTGTCCAGAGTTTTGCTTAAAACATTGGCAGCAACGATTCCCCCAATACCGCCGCCTAATATCAAAATATCACTCATTTGTAAAGCCCCCATTAGAAATATTATTTTTTAAAGCTTTTCCATAGGATTTTAGAAATATACGAAAAAGAAAGTACCCTTATTTTGGCACTTATTATTACTTACAGTATTGAAAAAAATAAATTATAAATGCTCTACAAATGAGGACATTATCCATGCAAAAACAACATAAGAATAATAAAATCCTGCTGGTATTAAGTACTGTGCCCTTTCTCATGGTTTTAGGGAATTCCATGTTAATCCCGGAATTTAACACCATTAAAAACATACTGGGAATAAATCAACTGCAGGTAGGACTTTTGATAACTTTTTTTTCAGCATCTGCTGCTATTACCATTCCCTTTGTAGGCTATTTTTCCGATCTATGGGGCAGAAAAAACATAATTGTACCCGGGATACTTTTATATGGTCTGGGAGGGATTCTTTCCGGTACGGCAGCTGCCTTAGTTCAAAACCCATACTACTACATTCTGGCAGGCCGGGTGGTCCAGGGAGTAGGTGCTGCAGGAACAGCCCCCATTGCTATGGCTTTGGCCGGCGATCTATTCCCTATAGAAGAACGCAGCGAAAGTATGGGGGCTATGGAAGCTGCCAACGGGTTAGGAAAAGCAATAAGCCCAATCATAGGATCAGCTACAGCACTATTGGTATGGTATGCTATTTTTTTCTCCTATGCCTTACTTTCCATTCCCATTGCCCTGATGATCTGGTTTTGGGTAAAAGAACCCCTTGAAGTAAAATCTAAAAATAGCATTAACTATTTTCAGGATATAAATCTGCTTTTTATAGATAAAGGTATTTACCTTTTGATAAATTTTACAGGAGGGTTGATGGTGCTCCTTATGCTTTTCGGTGCCCTTTCCTTTAGCTCCGATATTATTGTTAATAATTTTGACCTTTGGGGGATCAGCAGAGGTTTAATCCTTTCGGTTCCTCTCCTAAGCCTTGGTGTCACCGCTTACCTGACAGGACTATATTTGAAAAAGAAAACTCTTTTTTTTAGACATTCTTTTCTTTTGGGCTTTATCATTTTAAGTTTTTCCATGTTTATCTTCCCCCTTTGCATTGAAAGCCCCATTATCTTTCCTGTAATGCTTGGACTGTTGGGTGTAGGAAGCGGTCTGGTGCTCCCGGCCACAAATACCATGATTACCGGGGCTTCCAAAAGCAGTCAGAGGGGCAGTGTTACTGCACTCTATGGAAGTGCCCGGTTTATAGGTATTGCCCTGGGGCCCCCGGTATTTTCTCTTCTACAAATGGGAGACACTCATATGTTTTCCCTTGCCGCCGGGTTATCTCTGCTGATAGGCATCCTGGGTTTTTACTACTTGAAGGAAAAGTAAAAGCCCGCCTGAAGGCGGGCTTTTTATTGGGCTGCGCAGACATTTTTCTTTTTTTGATGCTTAATAATAAAATTTTGAATTCTTTCCAAAGCCTCGGTAATTTCTTGCAGAGACGCAGCATAGGAACAGCGCACATAACCTTCACCACAATTTCCAAAAGCATTTCCCGGTACCACGGCAACCTTTTCTTCTTTCAATAGTGCTTCACAAAAGGTTTCAGAGGTCATGCCGATAGATTTTATAGAGGGAAACACGTAAAAAGCTCCTTGAGGTTCAAAACAGGAAATCCCAATCTCCCTTAAACCATTCACCATAAGGTTTCTTCGTTGATCATACTGCTCAGCCATTCTTCTCACTTCTTCTTCCCCGTTTTTCAACGCTTCTAAAGCTGCCATCTGTCCCATAACCGGGGCACACATGATGGTGTACTGATGTATTTTTAACATGGCTCCAATAATCTCCTCCGGGGCGGCAGCGTATCCGATCCTCCAACCGGTCATAGCAAAAGATTTAGAAAAACCATTAACAACCACAGTGCGTTCCTTCATGCCCAGCAGTGAGGAAAAGGAAACATGTTCTCCTTCATACGTCAGTTCACTGTATATTTCATCGGAGATAACCAAAAGATCATGCTTCTCCACAATTCTGGAGATTTCTAATAATTCTCTCCTGTTCATTATGGCTCCGGTAGGATTATTGGGGTAACACAGAAGAAGCACCTTACTCTTTTCTGTAATAGCATTTTGCAGGTCCTCCGGTTTCAGCTTAAACTGATTTGACTCCCGGGTGACAACAGTTTTGGGGATTCCCCCAGCCATTATGGTACAAGGCTTATAAGAAACAAAACAGGGCTCGGGTATAATTACTTCATCTCCAATTTCCAGGACACACCGCAGAGCAATATCAACTGCTTCACTGACCCCTACAGTTACTAAAATTTCTCTATCATAATCATATAAAGTTCCATGCTTCCTTTCCAAATAACTGCTTATTTCCCGGCGAAGTTCCGGCAGCCCACAGTTAGAAGTATAATTGGTGTATCCCTTTTCCAGAGAATACACACTGGCTTCCCGAATATGCCAGGGAGTCACAAAGTCCGGCTCTCCCACCCCCAAAGAGATAATCCCCTTTACCCCGCTGGCCAGATCAAAAAACTTTCGGATGCCTGACGTCGGAAGCTGTTGAATATCTTTTTTAATAAAAGGCCTTCTGCTCATGGGCTCACCACCAGCCTGTGGTCTTTATTGTCTTCTTCAAAAATAATTCCATCCTGTTTATATTTCTTTAATACAAAATAGGTTGCTGTACTTTGAACATTATCCAGGGAAGCTAATTTCTCAGCCACAAAGAAGGCTACCTTTTTCATAGATGTACCTTCAATCATGACATGTAAATCGTGGCTTCCCGACATCAGGTAAACACTTTTAACCTCCGGAAACCTGCGAATTCTTTCAGCTATCTCATCAAAACCCACATCCCGCTGTGGCGTTACTTTAACATCAATAATAGCTGTAACATTATCATTGTTACCCGCCTTTTCCCAATCTACTAAAGTTACATAGCCAAGAATAATCTTCGCCTCTTCCAGTTCCTTTATCATTTCTTTTACATTATCTTCTGTCAACTTCAACATGGTAGCCAGGGTCTTTGTGGTCACTCTATGATTTTGTTCCAAGGTCTGTAAAAGACGAGTTTTCACATCATCCATTATTTGTGTCAGCTCCTTATAAAAAAATTCAAAAAACAAAAAACCCCTCTTCCCAACAGGGACGAGAGATTACCCGCGGTACCACCCTTATTGATTCAGGGTTAATCCTGAATCCTCTTTATTCCTCAAAAAAGTCTAGATAACGGCCAGCTGCCGTGGCGATTTACTTTATTCAATCGCCCACTCAAGGATGGCTTTCCTCTACAGTCCATACTGTCTTGCACCCTCCGACAGCTCTCTGGGTAAGAAACTGCAGATTACTCTTTCCTCTCATCGTTTTTTAATATAATGGGTAAAGGATACCATAATACAAACTATAATGTCAATAATCATTGAAAAGAAAACCCTAGAAATACTTTCCTTTTTAGCAATTTAACAATATATGGATAAACGAACCTTGTTCCTCCGGCAAAAACATACGGATTACCCTAAAAAAATGATACTGCCTTAAAAAACACCCTATGTTACCCATGCAACACCTATGGCACTTTTAAATCACCTTTGGGGCACCTTTGAAAACCGGGGCACCTTTGAAAACCGAAAAAGAATTTTATTTTATCCCTATTATCAAAGGCAAAAATATGATATAATTGGCTCAATATTATGTTCTGTAATCTCTTTTTATGTTACCAACATAATATCAGTACAAAGGCCATGCCTCATAAACTGATATATATGTTAATCTTTCATATAAAATATTTTGCATTAAAAAGGAGGCCTTAATATATGAAATCAAAACTTGATATTTTTGTAGCGAATGAAACTTTTTTTAATGAACTATCTTCGAAGGCTCAGCAAAACAACCAAATCGACCCCCAGTTATACAAGGACAGTGGGGCAAAACAAGGGCTGAGAAATGTGGATGGCACCGGGGTTCTGATTGGTTTTTCTAAAGTTGGTGAGGTGCAAGCCTATAGTCAGGATGATAATGGTGAAAAGATTCCCATGGAAGGACGACTTTTCTATAGGGGAATTGAAATTACAGACCTGGTAAAAGGATATCAAAATGAACAAAGGCACGGGTTCGAAGAAGTCTGTTATCTGCTCCTCTTCGGCAGTCTTCCCAACAAAAATCAGCTTCTTCAGTTCAAAGAAACACTGGGCAAAAACCGAACGTTACCTGATGGTTTCACTGAAGACATGATTCTTAAAGCCCCCAGCAGTGACATTATGAATAAATTAGCCAGAAATGTACTCACCTGCTACTCCTATGACAGCAATCCCGAAGACAACAGCCTCTCCAATGTTTTAAGGCAATCCATTGAGCTGATAGCTGAATTTCCTACCATGTCCGCCTATGGGTACCAGGCCAAAGTACATTTTTATGACCAGATGAGCCTGTTCATCCATATCCCGGATCCAGAATTATCTACATCGGAGAATTTTCTTCACCTTATTCGACCAAACAATCGATATACTAAACTGGAGGCAGAAGTTTTAGACCTGTGCCTGGTACTGCATGCGGAACACGGCGGAGGAAACAATTCTACCTTTACTGCACGGGTGGTAACCTCCACAGATACAGATACATATTCAGCTATTGCCGCCGCAGTAGGTTCTCTCAAAGGGCCCAAACATGGAGGAGCCAATATCAAGGTCACTCAGATGATGGAGGACATCAAGCAAAATGTAAAAGATTGGAACAACGAAAAAGAATTGGAAGACTACCTGGCGAAGATAATAAAGAAAGAAGCTTTTGACCGCACCGGCTTACTTTATGGAATTGGACATGCTGTCTATACCCTGTCTGACCCCAGAGCTATATTACTAAAGGAAAAAGCAAAGGAACTGGCCAAGGAAAAACACCTGGAGGAAGAATTCAACCTTTACTGTTCCATAGAAAAATTAGCTCCTCAAGTTTTTTCCGAAATTAACAAAGACGTCCGGACTATAGTACCTAATGTTGATTTCTATTCCGGTTTCGTCTACAAGATGCTGAACATTCCCCTGGAACTGTATACACCCATTTTTGCCATGTCCAGAGTCGCCGGATGGTGCGCCCACCGGATCGAAGAGCTGGTAAATAGTGGTAAAATTATCCGCCCGGCCTATAAAAACATCATAGAAAAAAGCAGTTTCATACCACTGGAACAAAGAACATAAATTACGAAAAAACATTCTCACGTGAACTCGTTTCAGAAAGCTGAAACATCGGGGAATTAATTGAGACTTTATACTCTAAAAAACAAGATATTAAAAAAAATAACCCGGCCTCCCGGGTTATTTTTTTTTATGGAACAAATCTGTTTTTACCTTCTATTTTAAAAAAATCATTATTACCTATGTCTCCTCACTTAAATCTTCTTCATCAACTGCGTAAAAAATTACTTCCCGTTCCCCCACCACCTCCGGAGACAGCTTGTGTCGTTGATCTTCCGGTGCAGTCAGGGTGCTTGTACTGCCATCACTGACGTAACGGCGGTCAGGATACGTTTCAAAATAAGAAAGCCAGTCATACAGGCCTACTTCTTCAACTTTCGTCTCGCTGGCTCTTATTCTAGGCAGCCGGTAGGGGTCCAAGGCTATACTAAATGGCGAAGGCGCCGGTCGATAGCCAACCAATAGAACCGCTTCGTTTTCAAAGTTAAACCCTTCGTATTCCCCCTGCTTCACCAGGTCATTATCCTGAGGGAAAATCCCAAAAGGAAGTGCCAGACTTCGCACCTGATAACCAGGAAGAATCTCCTGGGTTTTCCGTGCATGCTGTGCCAGCTCCTTTTCAACTTCTTCCGAACTGATTTTAGATAGGTTGGCATGAGTATAACTGTGGTTACCAATATCATAACCGTTTTCCCGTAAGTATTCCAGTTTGTCCTCAATGTATTCACTCTGACGGAAGGGCAGTGGATAATAGATATAGAAAGTAGCGGCACGACCAAAGTCAGGATTTTCAAGGTAAAAATCCTCCAATATTCCTACAGCACACTCAGGGTCAATGATTGGCCCGTTATCTCCCTCTATATAGTTAAACTGCCCTTGAGTCCCATCATCAAAGGTCAATATCACCGGACTTGTGCCCAAGGGTATATCTATTTCTCCCCGCACATAATCCAGCAGGCTGACCGTTCTATAACCCTGGCTATAAAGCTCTTCTAAATCCCTCTGAAAGTTTTCTGGGGTACGGGTCCATTCACTCTCAGGGTAACCAATTCGGTGATACATTAAAATCATAACTTCCCCCAGTTCGTTGGGCTGGAATAAACTCAGCTCTTCCCTGGTAAGATTACGGGAGACATCTAATTCCTCTCCCTGTTGAGAATTAACTCCCTCATTCTTTTCATTATTTTCTAAAGAAGATTCCCCGGGTTTCCCTTTAAAGCCAGGAATCAATGAATCAACATTTTCCTGTGATTTATCCTGGCTGGGAGTAACCATTTCACAACCAACGGCGAGCATAATAAACAATGTTAATAACATAAACAAATGCATAATAATCACAGTCTTTTTCATAGATTTATATCTCCTCATTAAAATCCATGGAATTATTCTACTCTTTCCCGAAAGGTTACTAGTTTACCTGGTGATTGTGCCATGCAACAGCCACCGGCCCAAAACATTTTTGTTCACTTGAAGGACGACAAGTTAATTATTAGTGTCCTGCTCTTCTTCCATCGTAGCTTCCGGGATAAATGCCAATGTCTCTATGAACTCTGTCGGTGGTTTTACCCTCCATATCATATTTTCCTTATACACTTCAAAATTTTTCCCCTTTGTTATAAGTTCATTGCCATCAATGGTAATGGTGAAATCCAAACTAAATACTTTCCCCTCAGAGAGATTATCCCGGGCGATTATATCATAGGAAGTAAGTCTGCCGGTCCATTGACCTACCCACTCCCGAAACTGGTGGTGATCATAAGAAAAACCTGTAGACTGATAGACCATTGCTTCACGCCAGTCTTTTCTACGCACCGATTCCAAATACTCTTCCAGAGCTTTCTCAGCAGTGTGACCCAAAACATCATGTCCCTTTTGTTCCCGATCGCTTTTTATTTTTTCTTCATTTATAAGAGCCTCCTCAGGGGATAGAAAAGCATCAGGCTGATACCTGTTTCCTGCATTCCAGATTAAATATTCGTCAATGCCCAACTCCAGGGCAGCATCGATCTGAGCCCTGACCTCTTGGGGGCCGTAAGGTATATTTCCCCGAATCCAGGAAGCTGTAAAACTTTGCAGCCACGGCCGGATTATTCCAGGATTTTCCATGTGTGCATTACGCTTAATAGCATCATTAAGGGCATGAGTTACAGTTCCAGCGGGATGAGCATCAGGCACGTCAAACCCAAAGTAACCACTTCCGTAATGACTGGGATAAATCATGGGACAGTTGTAATCTACAAGGGGAGCAATCTTCTCCCAGGTCTGGCCAATCTTATCGGTGTCTCCCCAAGATGTAGCAATTACACCAAAAACATCCGCAGCGATATACACATTATATTCCTCCAGCTGCTTCTGAGCATAAGTTAGAAAGTCCTGTATGGCTTTATCCTTTGGTTTTCCGTCTTCTCCAGGATAGTATGCCTCCCGGTCTACCCGATGAGCATTTTCCGGAAACCTAACATAATCAAACTGTATTTCCTGAAAACCCATGAGAGCTGCTTCCTTGGCAATAGCAATATTATAATCCCAGACGTTTTTATTATAAGGATTTACCCAGCCCATTCCTTTATTATCTCTCCAGACACCCCCCTGGTTTTTCTGGATAGCCCATTCCGGTTTAAACTCCGGAAGCAGGGGGTCTCTAAATACCACCACCCGGGCTATGGTATAAATACCCTTTTCTTTAAGCATAGCAACCACCTCCTGCATATCCTTAACAGGAGCAGATTTATTAGCACCGGACTGGATAAGAATATCAATTTCACTGCGATAGGTCATTAACCCATGGTCATTTTTCACATCTATAACCATGGCGTTTAATTCAGTAGCTGCCACCATATCTAAAAGCCGCTCAAACCGACTGGTTAACCCTACGGAGTTACCGGTGACATAGATGCCCTTGGCTTTTACAGGAGGGTTGTCCTCCTGTTCTAATGGAGGAAGCGGCACAAAGAAATGTCCCAAGTCTACCCTTAAGGCCTCTTCCCGCAATTTCCTCTCTTCCTCTAATTTCTTCTGCAGTTCTCTCTCCTCTTCTTCAACGCGCAGACGTTCTTCTTCCGGATCTTCTTCTTGAACTACCCCTTCACCCTCTTTTACATCTTCAGATTGAAAGTCTTCAGTTCCAGTTTCAGTTGATAGAGAACATCCCTGGAGACAAAAAGGAATAAAAATTGCAATTACTAAAATGCTTATCAATATAGCCTTATGGCCTTTACCAACAGGAACATATTTCACTATTATCTCTCCTCTTACGACAATTATTTACTTATACTGTATTTCAGGTTAGGGGTTAAAGTCAAACGATGTTTAATAAGTATAGATACTGTATAAGACCATAAGCCTGTCTTATAGTTACCGTTATTTTGCATAATCTTAGATTAAAAGAATGTTCTCAAAATATACCTGCTCATTACTCCCAAGAATTATGATTTTTAGGCCTTTATTTAGTTTTTTTAACCCTATGAAAATTTTTACATTATTATCTTTAGTAAAAAATAACATGTTCCCAAAACAACTGCAATCAGGTTAAGGAATTAGAATTTGCGTGAATTATTTCAATCATGATATAATTTACTCATTAAAATTATAACAAAGGAGGAATGTTGATTGCTTACATTTTACTGTTTCCCTGCTTGAAGAACCTGTCAAAAGGCAAAAGCGTGGCTTTTGGAAAAACAGATGGATTTTGAATACCGAAATATTTTAAAAGCACCTCTGTCAGAGGAGGAACTTCTGGGATTGGCAAACCTGGGCGGTATTTCCATAGTAGACCTTATTAATAAAAAAAGTAAAGGGTTTAAAGATCTTAAGATTGACCCATTAAAAATTTCAATAAATGAAGCCGTAAACATTATAATGGAAAATCCTCGCACCATGATTAGACCCCTTTTTTCTGATGGTTCCAGTATAGTAACAGGTTTTAAAGAGAAGGAAGTAGAAGTTTTAGCAGCTTCACAATAGTAAATTACCCGGCACTGGAAATTAAACTGTTCTGCGGATAGAATGTGTACAAGATGTATTGGTAAAAATTAAAAGGAGATGATTTATATATGAAGAACAAAGTAAGTTACTTAATGATTTCTCTTATTTTAACAGGATTAATGTTACTTTTAAGCGGATGCGGCGGCAGCGGCTGATAATATCGTTAAGGGAGCTGGTTCAGCTCCCTTAACGAATACGAAATTTCTTATATTCTTTAGCCGGGCACTGCCAATCCTCCTCTACCTCCGTCACTCGAGCCCGAGGAGGACCATGCTTTGCCCAATTAACAACCTTTTTAACATCCTCTTTCCTTCCCTGTAAAACAGCTTCCACCCGGCTATCGGGAAGATTTCTGGCCCATCCCGTAACATTATTTTTTAAAGCCTCTTCCTTTAAACTCTTCCTAAAATATACCCCCTGGACCAGACCATTTATAAATACATGCACGCTGACTCTCTCCAAAACGATTCTTCCACCTTCCTATTAATCTCTATTACAATTTTATTTTTGTTAGATCAAATTTGGAACCAAAATAATCGGGAATTAATTAATCTTATTTAATTTTTTTAACATTAAGAGGTTTAAAAAAGTATATATAGAATTTATCATTATAAGTATATACTATTTTTTAGGAGGGTTAAAAAAATGAAGCCAAGCAAAACGTTCATTTGTCTGCTATCCATTCTCTTAATAGGTGCTCTGGTTATGATGGCAGGTTGTGGAGAAACTACGCCAGATACTAAAGATGCCCCGGAAACTGAAGATGTTAAGGAAACCGAGGATATTGAAGATGCTGAGGACACTGAAGATGCCGTAGATAATGACATTGAGGAAGGTAGTCAGGTGTATACCGGTGAAGCTGAAGGTGGACACGGGCCGGTTATTGTAGAAGTAACTATGGATGACGGTAAAATTGTTAGCATTGAAGTGATTGAAGAAAATGAAACCAAAGGCCTGGGAGACGCAGCTTTTGAAGAACTTATCCCTAAAATCATCGAAGCTCAAAGTACTGAAGGAATAGACACCGTAAGCGGTGCTACAGTAAGTTCCAACGCACTTTTTGAAGCAGTAGATGAAGCTGTAGCAAAATCAAAATAGGCTTCTGTCAAGAGCGTGATAAATGCCGGGCTTTTCCAGCTCGGCTTTTTTTCATGCCCATTTACAATAAGACTTTCTACCTACCATGCCCTTTAACTTTATCATTCCCCAGGTCATCCAAATCTAAATCCAAAGGTTCAACTTCACAGTTACAGCTGGAACAGTCAACTAAACCTAAACCCAGATTCTTATAGGATTTTTTAAAATGCGGCCGACCTTTACCACACCGGGAACATTTTTCTTCAGGTTGAAATAAAAACCACAGCAAAGCCGCTAAACCGCCAACCATACTAATGATTAAGACCAATATTATGTTTTCCATAAGTATCCTTTCATTTAATTCATAATTATTTAACTTAAAATTTGTACCAGTTCCTCCGAATATATCTTCGTTTCAGGAAATAAAGTGGACCAGGCGAACCAAAAGGTATCATGGTGTTTTATTATTTCCAGCTCCTTTCCCTCTAATCTTCCCGTTAAACATTTCCCCAGCATAGACCAGTTACTTTCTGTTTCCCTATCCTTAAATCCTTCTTCTCCGGCATAAAAATGTAACCGCTTCCCCTCCAGGTAAGGGCAAAAAACTGCCGCGGAACCAATGTCCCTGGAAAAAGAGATAGATGCAGCATCCAGAGGAGAATTTGTGCCCCGTGAATAAAAAACAACCACTTCCAACCCCCAGAGTTCATCATGAATAACCCGTCGGTAATCTCCACCAAAAAGAGAATAGGGATAAGCTATCTTCCCCAGGTCATGAGAAACACCAACTATCTTTTCCTTAGGGAGAATCCTGTTGTCCAACTCCCCAAGAAAAAGAAGAGGGCGTTCATCGGGGCGCCCATATCTAACATATGGATTCCTGCCATATTTCCTTCTATGTCCTGTATATCTAGATAAAACCTCTCCCTTAGGATATGACTTCCTGTACTCCCTAAAAGAAGTTACCAAAACCGGCAGTAGTTCCATTTTGGCTGCGGCCATTTCCCCTCTAATACATAGACCTGAATAATGAAGCCAATATGAGCCGGTTTGACGGTCATAATATACTGAAGTACCTTTAAAAAGCTTCCCTGTTGTACCGAATTCTAAGTCATTACCCAGAATGTGCCTGTCCATAGCCACCACACTGTTAGACATAACACTGTAAGTTACAGCCACCGCCCTCCCATCTAGAAAGTCATTTACAATTTCATGCCAAATTAGTATTTGAAGTGGATATGCCTTAACCTCTCTTTTTCCTCTCAAAACAATCACGGGATCTCTATTGCTTAACCATTCCTCCACTTTATCGTTCTTTAAAAATATAGGGTTGTCAATAGAAGGGATCCCATCTGGAGGAGGTCCCCCATCTGTTAATTCCCTGATATCAATCAGAGAGTCATCAGCTGCAATAGGTTTTACAACGGCTGCAGCGATAAAAGCAAAGCCGACTATTAAAAGCAGTATATCCAAAAACAGACACCCCTAAATAAAACAAAATTTTGTTTCTTTATTATTTGAAAAACTTACCTCACTTATACAACTGCATTCTAAAATCACTGTAGTTTATTTTTAAAATCATTGGGAATACTAAAATAAAAATGAGGTGGTTTATATGGATTCCAAAGAAGATGTCAGGGAAAATGAAGTAGCTTCCCATGCTATAAAATACGGATCCTGGCTGTTAGGCCTCATAATTGTTCTGTATTTTGTTTCCAGGCACGTCTTTCCCTTTATCCAGGGCCTTTTTTAAGCATAGGCAAATATTACCAGGTGTCAATCTATTTCCTCCCCTATTCTCCAGTGTATCTCACTTAATATATTTTGTATAACTTTGAACAGTATTAAAAAATTTTAAAAATGCCCGGGTTTTTTAAATAAAACCGGGCATTTTTGTCCTTTACAAATTATCTCCTATTTCCTGAATTACTTTTTCAATGTTTTTAGTATGTTCTGGCATCAAAACTTCACCAATATAATCTCCCTTGTATCTTACTTCCCTTAATACCGAGTGAATCTCAGCTGTGGCCAGTCCCTGACAATAGTATTCTCTAATATTTACCATAAGATTGTCCAAATAGTCTATATCCTGCTCTACCCTTTTTTTCATTTCTTCCTTTTTGCCTGTCCAATTTCCATGCCCCGGAACCAAAAAATTAATATCATACTGTTCCAACAATGAACCGGCCAGCTGCAAGGTTTCTTTGTAATGCTGTGCATTGTAATGAATAAAGGGAAATTCCTGATCAGAAAGGGTATCCCCAGATAGCAGGACCCCTCTGTTTTTTAACACCACAAACAGGGAGTCTCGGGTATGACCGGGAGCAGCAAATAACGCCAAGGTTTCATTTTTTAAGGAAATTTCTAAGCTGTCTTTAAATGTGACTTCGGGGACAGGAAAACGAAAATCCAAACGAGTAATTCCCCGTTCCTTATCAGCTTCCTCCAGGTATTGAAACTGCTCTCCCTGAAAACACCTTAAAAAATTTTCCTGAGCGATTTCTTTTGCCAGTGGAAACTGCTGCCCCCCTACAATATGGTCAAAGTCAGAATGAGTATATATCAAGTAACTTTGGCCAGGGGGGCCCCCCTGTTCCTTTAAAAAATCATCTATCTCTCCTAATTCATCCGGCGAATAACCAGGGTCTATAAGAACACATTCCTCTTCATTATGCATTATTCCTGAGTTTAATTCCCAGTAAGAACTTTTAAAAACATAAAAATTTTCCCCCAGAGACATTAATTCAGACATTTTAATTCCCCCTCCAGAACAGATTATCTGTCCATAATATTCTAACAATTTTAATTATACTATCATATTATACCACTCTTTGAGAAACATTTTGAGCCTATAAAGTTAAAAACAGCACTTTTTCAAGTGCTGTAATTTGAATCATCAGTCTATCATCTCCAGACATTTATCCATACTCTTATACACTAATTTACCCAGCCGAGCCTTACAGTTAACGCAAGAATAAGAGCAGTTATAGTCTTTTGCCGGACAGAATTCAATATAATTGTCCACCAACTGAAATATTTCTTTAAAAGTCTGCTTATATAAAAGGCGCTGCTCAAAATCAACAGTCATACATTTTTCCTCCTTTGTACTCTTATTATGAGTTCAGCGCCTATTTTTATACAAGCTTCTTTTTAAATATTGTCAGGTTGTCAAGGGAGTTGTCAAGGGGACAGTTCTTTACAATCCTTCCATTGCCATTTTTAACAAAAATAGGATTGCCAGAAGAACCATCCCCTTGACAATCCTAAAATTTGATTTATACTCTGGCAGCAATAGCCTCTGCCATTTCAGAAGTTTTTGCCGTCCCGCCCAGGTCGTAAGTTACTACTTTTCCTTCAGCAACCACTTCTTTGACCGCCTTTAGGACCCGGTCTGCGGTTTCTTTTTCTCCTATATATTCCATCATCAACACTCCAGAGAGAATCATCGAGATGGGATTTACTTTATCCATACCGGCATACTTAGGTGCACTGCCATGGACCGGTTCAAATATTGCCTCTCTGGCACCTATGTTGGCTCCTGGAGCCATCCCTAATCCTCCTACCAGTCCCGCACACAGATCTGAGATAATATCTCCATAAAGGTTAGGCATCACCATAACATCATAAATCTCCGGCTTCTGCACCAACTGCATGCACATATTATCCACCAGGCGGTCTTCAAATTCTATCTCCGGATAATCCTCTGCTACCTTTCGGACACATTCCAGAAACAGGCCGTCTGTACACTTCATAATATTAGCCTTATGTACTGCGGTAACCTTCCTTCTGCCCGCCTTTACTGCGTAATCAAAGGCAAATCTGGCAACCCTCTCAGAGCCTTTTCTAGTAATAATCTTTATACTCTCCGCAGCATCTGCCCCTACCATATGCTCTATACCGGCATAAAGGTCTTCGGTATTTTCCCTGACAACTACCAGATCAATATTATCATAACGGGATTTTACTCCTATAAAAGTTCTGGTAGGACGAAGGTTAGCATAAAGATCTAATTCCTTTCTTAAAGTTACGTTTACACTACGAAAGCCAGTACCAATGGGAGTGGTGAGGGGACCCTTCAAAGCGATTTTATTCCTTTTAATAGAATCAATAACTTCCTGGGGCAGTGGAGTGCCGTATTTAGATATAGCGCCTTCACCGGCAAT
This sequence comes from Candidatus Contubernalis alkalaceticus, assembly GCF_022558445.1. Lineage (NCBI taxonomy): Bacteria > Bacillati > Bacillota > Dethiobacteria > Dethiobacterales > Dethiobacteraceae > Candidatus Contubernalis > Candidatus Contubernalis alkaliaceticus. The sequence continues at coordinate 1,171,657 of NZ_CP054699.1, read as the reverse complement.
TTGTTCATCCCATTCAAACTTAAGCCCGGTGGCATCTAATACTTTTAAAGTTGCTGCTGTTATATCGGGCCCAATACCGTCACCGGGAATCAGTGTTATTTTCAAAATAAATCCCCCTTATATTTACAAATAGTCAATAGCTGTTATAACTAATTATAACAAAAAATTATAATAAATGACAAGCAATATAATGATTATGTTCCACCAGCTTTAATTCAGGCCTTTCTCTTTTACATATACTTTTAGCCTTGAAACACCGGGGATGGAAATGGCATCCAGAAGGAGGGTTCGTTAGGCTGGGAGCCTCCCCCTTTAAAGTGAAACGTTCCATTTTGATGTCTGAAAAGAATTGGGGCACTGCAGACATTAACGCCTGGGTGTATATATGCAGAGGGTTTTCAAACAGTTGTGAGGTTCTAGCCATTTCAACAATGCGTCCCAGATACATAATAGCCACTCTACTGCTAAATTGTCTTACCAGAGTCAAATCATGAGAAATAAAAAGAGTAGAAAACTTATATTTTTCCTGAGATTCCAGCAATAAATTAACGATTTGAGATTTGATGGAAATATCCAGGGCAGATACTGGTTCATCGGCAATAATTAAGCTGGGGCGCAGCACTAAGGCCCGGGCGATAGTAACTCTCTGTCTCTGTCCCCCGCTAAACTCTCTTGGGTATCTATCTTTATCCCTGGGGTTTAAACCTACTTCTTCTAATATAAGCTTGATAATAGCAGCCCGCTCAGTGCGGTTGAAAAGTCCGTGGATCTCAAGACCTTCTCCGATAATTTGCTGCACTGTTAATCTAGGGTTCAAGGATCCATATGGGTCTTGGAAAATCATTTGTATTTCTCTGCGCATCTTTCGCATTTTCTTATGACTTAACTGCAGCAAGTCATTACCCTTAAATATAATGCTGCCCCCTTGAGGTTCCACAAGTCTTACCAACATCTTAGCCAGGGTAGTCTTCCCACATCCACTTTCACCAATTATACTTAAGGTTTCACCCGCCTCAATATTAAAACTCACGTTGTCCACCGCCAAAAATTTTCCTTCCCCAGCCCAAAAGCTGTGGAAACCTTCTTCTATTGGATAGTATTTAGATAAAGATTGAACAGATAAAAGCGGCAAAGTCATGAACTGCTCTCCTTCTTACACATCTTAGTATATTCCCAGCACCTTACCCAACGTTCTTTCCCCGATAGACCGCTTTTTTGATAGCTTTTAAGTGTTGGTTCTACCTCCCGGCACAGCCTATGAACCTGGGAACAGCGGGGATGAAACTTACAGCCCTTGGGCAGTCCGGATAAATCGGCAGCCATGCCGGGAACAACCGGAAGCTTGTTCCCGGCATGGTAAAAACCACCAGAAACCTTCACTAAAGCCCGGGTATACGGATGAAGAGGTGTTTTAAAAATCTCCAAGGTAGTTCCGGTTTCAAGTATCCTTCCAGCATACATAACCATCACCCGGTCACATACCTCTCCGATTACCCCCAGATCATGACTGATAAAGAGCATAGACATCTGTCCTTTTTTCATCACCTGCTGAAGATAATCAAGTATTTGTCTCTGAATAGTCACATCCAGGGCGGTAGTAGGTTCATCGGCAATCAACAAGCCGGGTTTGCAGGCCAGTGCCATGGAAATCATTACCCTCTGCCTCATACCTCCGCTTAAGTGATGGGGATATGATTTCATCCGCCTTTCGGCATCGGGGATCCCTACATTTCTCAATAAATCCACAGCCATAACGTTGGCATCTTTGCGGGATACGCCAAAATGGGTGCAGATGACCTCCGTAATCTGAAGTCCCACATGAAGAACAGGGTTCAAGCTGGTCATAGGTTCCTGAAAAATAATCGCTATTTCACTGCCCCTGATTTTTCTTATTTTTTTTGGGGGCAGGGATAAAATTTCTTTACCTTTATATAATATCTCTCCGCTTTCAATTCTACCTTTCTTAAATGAGATAAGATTCAGTATTGAAAGTGCAGTTACACTTTTTCCTGAACCACTTTCCCCCACCAAACCCACCACTTCACCGGGCCAAATACTAAAACTAACCCCATCTACTGCCTTTACTGCTTCCCGGGTCTTAGAATCAAATACAATGGTTAAGTCTTTCACCTGCAGCAAAGGCACCCTCAACTGCCCTCCCCCTTATCCGTCAGGTAAAATAAATCTCCCTGGTCTTTTGCTTATGGATCCATGGAATCTCGAAGGCCTTCCCCTAACAAATTAAAAGCCATGACCGTCAGAAATATAAACGCGCCGGGGAAAGCAGCATACCACCAGGCTTGTCTCAAATACCCTTGAGCTTCCCTCAACATATTGCCCCAGCTGGGAATAGGGGCTGGAACTCCTAAACCCAGAAAGCTCAATCCTGCTTCAGCCAAAATAGCGGCAGGGACACTTAATGTAGCCGCAACGATAATAGTGCTCATGGCATTGGGAAGAATATGCCTGAATATAATTCTGATGTCTGAAGCCCCCAGAGCCCGGGCTGCCTGTACATATTCTCTCTCCCGTAAAGTAATAAATTCTGCCCGGACCAATCTAGCTGCACTGGTCCAACCCACAAAACCAATAACCAAAATAATATAGAGAATTCCCGGCTCAAACAGCAAAACCAATGTAATGATAAGAAATAATGTAGGAAATACCATGATTACATCGGTAAAACGCATAATTAAGGTATCCAATAATCCTCCATAATAACCGGACAAAGAACCCAAAATGGTACCCACTAAAATCACCAGAGCAGTAGAAACAAACCCTACTGCCAGAGATATCCGGGACCCATGGACAACCCGGCTGAAAACGTCCCTCCCCAATCTATCAGTTCCAAACCAGTTTTGTTCATCGGGAGAGCTCAACCAGTTCTCAGTATTGGTTTGATAAGGATCCTCCCTGGCCAAGATAGGAGCGAAAACTGCAGTACAGTAAAGAAGCAGCACAATCACCAGGCCGGCACAGGATAGAGGATTTTTTCTAAACTTTTTCCAATTAAAAAACAATGCAATAAAACCTCTTCTCATCTATATTTTATCCGTGGGTCAATAAATACGTACAGCAAATCTGCACCAAGATTACACAAAGTAACCAGAGCGGCCACAATAACATTAACTGCCAGGACAGATGGATAATCCCGGGACAAAGTAGCCATAATAATCCAGCGGCCCATACCGGGCCAGCTAAAAACATATTCCGTAACCATAGCACCGGTGAATAGATGGGGTAAAGAAAGTGAAACCACTGTTACCAGGGGAATCATGGCATTTCTTACGATATGACGAAAAAGTACCGTAGATTCATTTAACCCCTTAGCCTTAGCAGTCAGCACATAATCCTGTCCCAGTACCTCCAGGATAGCAGCCCTGATATACCGGATATAATAGGCAGCACTACCGGTGGACAATACAAAAACGGGAAGAATTAAATGTCTAATAGAATCCACAAAACCTATCTCTGCACCTACCGTCCTCAAACCTCCCGCAGGAAGCCAGTTAAACTGATAAGCAAATAATAAAATAAGGAGCATCCCCAGCCAGAAATTTGGTATAGACACTCCACAAAGGGTAAAAAATGATATAAATTTATCCAGAAAGGACCCTTGTTTTATCGCTGATAATAAACCTAACGGAATAGAAATTAAAAGAGCTGCCGCAAGGGAGGTAACAGTTAACAATAGAGTAGCCGGAAGCCTTTCAGTAATTAGTTCCAAAACAGGCCGGTTATGAATCAGTGAAATGCCAAAATCCCCTTTAATCAGATTTAACAGCCAGGAATAATACTGCTCATGAAGGGGACGATCTAACTGACGTATTTCTTTCCATCGGGCCACAGCTTCCGGATTCATCTTCATTTCCGAATCCATTATAAAAGGGTCTCCCGGAGCCAGATTCATCATAAAAAAAGTAAGTACGGAAACCCCCACCAGTACCACAATGGTCTGCATTATTCTTTTAGTAAGGAATAAACTCATAAGAAAACGGCCTCCCTCTCCCCCGGTCCCAGGGGACCGGGGGAAGGATTACCGAAATTAAAAACATTATTCTATCTCCCACTGATGCACCTTATAAAAAGTAATTTCAGGATGCGGGGCAAAATTACGCAGACCCTCTGACGCTGCATGCAGGGCCTCTCTGTAATAAAGCCACACCATAGGAGCATCTTCTACAATCATCTCTTGAGCACTACGGTACATCCGGGACCTTTCCTCCCTGTCCATTGACACCTGCGCTTCCTGGATAACAGTGTCCACCTGGTGGTTTACATACCCCAGTTCGTTAAGAGGGCTTTGACTGTGCCAGATGGAAATTAAGTCGGGATCAATACCTGTACCCTGTCCAGAAATTATTACATCAAAATCTCCCTGCATGGCTAATTCCATGTAAGTCTGCCATTCCAAGACTTGAATTGTAACCTCCACACCAATGGCATCTGCCGCCTCCTTAAACATCAAGGCAGTATTTTCCCTTACTTCATTACCGGCATTGACTATGAGCTTTAGCTCAAATCCATCACCATAACCGGATTCATCCAGCAGCTGCCGGGCTTTTTGTATATCCACAGAATAAGATGTGAAGTTTTCATCGAAGGGAAAATGCAGCGGTGCCAGAGGCCCATGGGCTACCCTCCCGTAACCCAGCAGTAAATCTCTAACCACAGCTTCCCTATCCAAAACCATAGACAAGGCCTGTCTCACCTCTTTTGTGTACAGAGGGCTTTCAGGATTAGCCATATTAAATCCCAAATAATCATAAACCAATCTCAAGTTGGAATAAATATTAATGTTTGAATCCTCTTTTAAATCTTCTACGTCTTCTATTTTAACAGCTGTAGGAATCAAGTCCAGGTTTCCACCCTTTAGATCAATAAGCTGTGCCTCCTGGTTGGGTATTATCCTGTAATAAATTTCATCAATTCCCGGCTGTCCTAAATAATAATTAGGATTGTACACAAAATGCAAATACTCATCAACTGCCCAATCATTTAAAATATAGGGTCCAGCAGTTATTTCAGGATTGAGACTGTAATCATGACCTTCCATTTGAGCTACCGGGACATCCCCCAAAACATGAGCTGGAAGGGGAAATAAATCCAGATAAGTTAAAAATGGAGCCATTACCTGATCCAACGTTATTTTTAATGTAATATCATCAATTACCTCTATGCCTTTAATACTTCCCTCCGCTAAAGGACTGTCGTGATTTAAGTGATAATCCCGGGAACCGGTTATTACATTAAAATACAGGGCATAATGATATCCGGTGAAGTCCGGGTGACATATCACCCTAAGAGTGAAGGCAACATCTTCAGCTGTTAATGGCTCACCATCAGACCATTTTACATCATCTCTTAATTGTAAAATATATACCGTCCCTTCCTCTTCCACAGACCATTGTTCCACCAGGGCCGGCTCTGCCTCTAATGTTTCATGATTAAAGGTAAACAGGTTTGCGTGCAGCAGGGAAACTACTTCAAAAGAATAATTATCCCTAATAAACAGCGGATTTAATGTGTTAGGGCTGCCTAGAGAAGCCACCCGCAGCTGTCCCTGTGGAGATTCTACCGGAGCACATCCAAAAATACTGAGCACTATCACCAGGGCCAACAGCAGAAAAATAAATTTTCTAGCCAATAAAACTCCTCCTTTTGTAACGAACTATGTCGATTTTATGTCAATTAATTATCTCAAGTTCGCTCTTCTTCAGCTATTTTCCTGCTTAAAATACCCATTACTCATAAATTTTTTGATATTTTCTATAATTAAACAGCACTTTTTTTACATATTCTCTGGTTTCAGGATAAGGAATGTCATATATTGTCTCTTCCTGTCCATCCCATATTTTCTGTTCCAGCCACTTATTAACATTTCCCCGGCCTCCATTATAAGCAGCAATAACCAAAGGATTTTTGTCTTGAAATTCCTTTTGGAGATTAGCAATATACCAGGTTCCCAACCGAATATTAAATTGGGGGTCCAAAAGCATAGAGGATTCAAAATCAGAAATACCTATCTGTTCCGCTGCCCATTCCCCCGTAGTTGGCATAATCTGCATTAACCCCATGGCACCTTTTTGAGAAACGGCCTTCTGATTAAACCTGCTTTCCACCCGGATCACTGCTGATACCAAAAGTGGGTCTACCTGATGTATTTCCGAATAATAATCAATAGTCTCCTTAAATTGTATCGGGTTTATCAGCCTTTGAAAACAATTAGAATAAAAAACCATGATCAACACAAGAACTAGAAGAACCCGGAAAACTAATCTTTTTTTTAATATTTTTACAGCCATATAATCACTCCATCAATGCCTGGCAAAAAAACAGGGGATCCCAAAGGCAGATACAACTATATGTTCTTCCCTTTTGAACTCAAGTTGACCCAAACATGATCCACTTGTTCAGCTGTATCATTTAGTGAACCGCTGTTATCAATAATAAAATCGGCATATTTGTTTTTTTCCTCCGGAGGCATTTGAGACCTGATTCTCCTCTCTGCCTCTATCTCATTAATATTCTCCCGCTCCATTAGCCTTTTTTTTTGAATTTCTTCACGACATATTACTACTATAATCATGTCTACCATATTATTCATACCCGCTTCAATTAATAGAGGAGCCATGATAACCAGTAACTTTTCAGCATTATTAGGATCAGAAAAAAATTTTTGTTTCCGCCCTAAAACTTTTTTTATAATTGGACCATGGGTAATTTCATTTAACTTCATTCGTAAGTTTACATCAGCAAAAATAATCTGTCCCAATTTTCCCCTGTCTAAATTTCCATCCTGGGCCAAAACATCTTGTCCAAAAAATGAAACGATTTTTAACCAGGCGGCTGTACCCGGCTGGACAACTTCTCTGGCAACCTGGTCTAAATCAATAACATAAGCCCCTTTTCGGGCTAACATCTTTGAAACTGCAGACTTTCCACAGGCAATACTTCCGGTTAATCCTACCGTAGGCACCTGGCCTCACCTCATAACATAAATTTACCATTAAATCACATTAAAAAGATTTAGCATTCCCAAAACTATCAGAACAAATCCCGACAGGTATGATGCCTTGCTGCCCAAATGTTTGGAAAAATAATAATTTCCTAGATAAAATCCTGCCGGAAGCATAACCAGCTTCGCTGCACCCACTGCAGCCGAAGTGATAAAGGGATTAAAACCCATCATGGCGGCTCCAAACCCTGCTCCAAAAGCGTCCATAGCCAGAGCAACTCCCAAGGCTACTGCCTCTCCACCCCTGATTTCTCCAGACCTATCAAAGTCTGCCTTCTGGGGGTCTTTTAAAATATCAGAAAAAAACGAGAGATATCTTCCGTCGGAAACATTTTTGCCCCCTTTAGCATTATTTAAACTTTCATTGTACTCAGTTTCTTCACCGGGCAGTAAGCGCTTGACATTTAAAAAGGCTTGAAAGCTAATCCAAGTACCTATGCCCACCAACATTATCCCCCCAACCATAGAGGCTGCTTCTGGAGAAAAAAAGGCAGACACAAGTTTTCCTGTCAGCATAGAAAACATAATAGCCAAAGCAGATGAAAGACTGATAATTATTATAGACAAAAATGGCAGCCTCATATTCCGAACACCATAGGCCATACCTACTCCAAAACCATCCAAACTTACGGCAAGGCCTAACAATATTATAGATAATAAAATGGACAACTCAACCAAAGCTGCTACCCCCTACTGGCTTGTTTTTTAAGTCAGTATCATACTATGGGGATAATCAGCTTTGCGTGCATGTCTTGAAGAGAGCTTTACTGGTTTAAACTCTCTGTGTTATCCCGGGGCCGCACCGTTTTACCCCTGCAGGAATTTGATGTCATAGGTTGACATTTTGGACAGAAATATGTTCCTCTGCCTGCCAGCACAATTCTTTTTATGGGGGTACTGCATACAAAACACAGCTCTCCAGTCCTTCGATATACTCTTAAAAAATCTTGAAAGCTGCCCTTTTTCCCATCACTATCTATATAATTCACTACACTGGTACCCCTTGCCCGAATTGCTTCCTCCAAAACCGAACGGATGGTATGGTATAGTTTTTCTCTCTCCTTTAAAGACAGGTCAGCGGCAGTTCTTTCTGGAGAAATCCCTGCCCTAAAGAGAATCTCATCCACATAAATATTTCCCAGCCCCGCCAAATTATTTTGGGAAAGCAGAAGATATTTAATTATACTTTTCTTGTTAAGTATGGTGTTAAAGTATTCCATTGAAAATTCCTGGCTTAAAGGCTCAGGCCCCAACTGAGCTAATCCCGACACAAACCTGAGACAGCCATCTTTAACTAACCATAAACAGCCAAATTTCCTGACATCTCTATACTGAAGCACTGTGTTATCTTCGAAATGAAAAAGCAGGTGGGTATGCTTATCCATCTGTAAAGGTAGATCAGAATATATCAACTGACCGGTCATTCCCAGGTGAACAACCAGGTTAGTGTTAAAGGTAAGCTTAATGATTAAATATTTTCCTCTTCTCTCCAAACTTTTAATCTTTTTATTCTTTATATCTTTAACAAATTGCAGCACTTCGGGAAACTTAATTAACTTTGCACAAAATACTTCTACTTCCTTAATTTTTTTAAATGAAATTGTTTCCTTCAGACTCTCTTTAATGGTTTCTACTTCAGGAAGCTCCGGCATTTCTTTCCCCCTCTCTTATAGCACAAGTTTATCCATGTCGTATAGATTTTTGCCTACTTTTAAATCTACCCTTAGAGGAACTTTTAACTGAAAAATACTTTCCATCATGTCCTTTATCAATTTGGAGCTTTCCGACAACTCCAAAACAGGCACTTCAAAGATTAACTCGTCGTGAACCTGTAGAAGCATCTTTGTCTTAAAATTATGATGGTTTAATTCATTGAAAATATCCAGCATAGATTTTTTAATGAGATCGGCGGCTGAGCCCTGTATGGGAGTGTTTACAGCCGTCCTTTCTGCAAAACTACGGATATTGTTATTCCGATGCTTAATATCGGGAAGATATCTTCTGCGGTTAAAAATAGTAGTCACATAACCATCGTCACGGGCTTTTTGAATAATTTCTTCAGAATATTTCCTAACTCCCGGATATTTTTCAAAATAACTTTGAATATATTTTTTTGCTTCCTTTCTTTCAATCCCCAGGTTTTGCGACAAACCATAATCGCTCATACCATAAATAATGCCGAAATTAACAACTTTAGCACTGTTCCTCATTTGAGAAGTAACAGCTTCCAGAGGGATTTCAAAGACTTCTGCCGCCGTCCTCCGATGAATATCCTCATCATTTAAAAAAGAGTCCACCAGTTGTTGATCCTCTGAAATATGAGCTAAAATCCTCAGTTCAATTTGAGAATAATCCGAAGCTAAAAGAAAGCTTTCCGGACTTTGGGACACGAAGGCTTTTCTAATTTTCCTGGCTTCCTCCATCCTGATGGGGATATTTTGAAGGTTAGGCTCAGTGCTGCTTAACCTTCCGGTGGCGGTTACATTCTGCTTAAAAGTAGAGTGTATTTTTCCGGTTTTAGAGTTTATTAATGGAATCAAACCATCAACATAGGTGCCCTGCAGTTTTACCAGCTGTCGATAATGCAGTATTTTTTCTGCTATTTCATACTTTGATGCCAGTTCCTCCAGTACCTCTGCACTGGTGGAATAACCTGTTTTCGTTTTTTTGAAGGCCGGCAGTTTTAACGTTTCAAACAATACAAAAGCCAGCTGTTTAGGGGAATTCAAATTAAATTCCTGACCTGCCAGTTCATATATGTGAGACCGGATTTTCTCCAGTTTGTCCTTTATTTCCACAGACATATGCTCCAAAATATCTTTTTGTACAGTAATTCCTTCGGTTTCCATGGCAGACAGAATTTCAATTAAGGGCATTTCCAAAGTAAAAAAGAGATTATCCAATTCCCTCATCTTTAATTGCCCGGATAAAACCCTGCAGAGGTCAAACAGCAGTGCGGCTTCACTGCAGCAGATATTTTTAAACTCCTCCGGTTTAATGTCCTTAATTTTTCTAGCCTTGGCTCCCTTACCCAGAAATTGTTCCCGGTCAGTAAGTTCCAGACCCAAAAATTCTTTAATCAATTCGGATACTTTTTGAGACGGCTTCCCTGGAGATAACAGATATGCAGCGATAAAAGGATCAAAATATAAACCTTGGAGAAAGATACCCTCTTTTTTTAAACAGTTTATTATAAACTTTGCATCGGGACAAATCTTTTTGATTTCCTGGTTTTCCAGATAAGGCTTAAGCTTCTCCAGCACCTCCTCTTTCCCCAAGCAATCGATTTTTGTCCCGTGACTCAAAGGAAGATAATAAGAGCTCTCAGGCCCCAGGCTGAGAGTTACTCCTACAATATCTGTCCTGAAGGGATTGGGGCCTGTTGTCTCCAGTAAGACAGCCAACTCTTTAGCGTTTACTATTTTTTCTGTCAGTTGAATCAGCTGAGCTGTATCCTTAATCACTGCCGCATTTTTAAAAACCTTTTGGCTGTCCTCCCCATCCGGTTTTGAGGCCTCTGGAAGCCTCTCCAAAAGAGTGTTAAATTCCAGGGTTTTAAAGAGCTCCCTTACCCTGCTGTAATCAATCGACTCCGTCTCAAACCTGCACTGCTTTAAATCAAAACTATCCTCCACGTCGGTTTTAATAGCAGCCAGCTTTTTACTCAGTATAGATTGTTCTCGATATTCCTCCACCTTTTCCCTTACCTTTTTTTGTTTTATCTGTTGAATATTTTCTAAAAGGTTTTCCAGTGAACCAAATTCATGTAAAAGCTTCAAAGCGGTTTTTTCGCCAATCCCTGGGATGCCGGGAATATTGTCCGAAGGGTCTCCCTTTAATGCTTTAAAATCAGCAACTTGACCGGGAGTTAATCCGAAATTGTCCTTTAACCTGTCCAGGTCAACCAATTCCACATGGGTAATCCCTTTACGGGTCATCAAGACTTTTATATTGGGAGAAATCAATTGAAAGGCATCAGCATCCCCGGTTACAATCAGGGTTTCCAGCAAGCTTTCCTCTGCTTTTTGGCTGTATGTGCCAATGAGATCATCTGCCTCAAACCCTTCCAACTGGTAATAGGGTATTGACATGGTGTTTAAAAACTCTTTAATTAATGGGATTTGTTCTCTATATTCCGCAGGGCTTTCCGCTCTCTGAGCCTTATACTCTTTATAGGCCTTATGCCTGAAGGTGGGAGCGGACATATCAAATGCTGCGGTAATATAGTCCGGCTTTTCCTCCTGCAGCAGCCGAAGAAACATAGAAATAAATCCGTACACAGCGTTAGTATACTGTCCTCTGGAGGTAGTTAATAGAGGAAGAGCATAAAAGGCCCTGCTGGCCAGGCTGTTGCCATCGATGATAATAAACTTTTCTTTTCTTTTCATTTTCACACCTTCTCTGGACCCTTTTTTTTATAAGCTTCCTGTCCTTCTTCATATAAATCATTCCCATAAATATCATTAATTACTACTACAGGAAACTCCTGCACTTCCAACTTGTATATGGCTTCTGAACCCAAATCAGCATAAGCAACCACTTCAGCCGATTTAATCCTCTGGGCCAGCAGGGCGCCTGCCCCCCCGGTGGCTGCCAGGTAAACTGCACGGTACTTAATTAACGCACTTTTTACTTCTGAAGATCTTTTCCCTTTACCGATCATACCCTTAAGCCCCTGTTTTAGGAGAGGTATGGTCATGGAATCCATCCTCATACTGGTAGTGGGGCCGGCCGCCCCTATAACCCGTCCTGGGGGTGCTGGGGTAGGCCCTGCATAATAAATAACCTGACCATTAAGCTCTACCGGCAGATCCTGTTTTTCCCCCAGGCTCTGCACCAATCGCTGGTGAGCAGCATCTCTAGCTGTAAATAAAAAACCGGATAGTAACAACTGGTCTCCGGATTTTAAAATATTAATTTTCTCTTCAGTCAATGGAAGGTTTATCTTAATTCCGGTCAATATATCACCCCATTATAAAATTCTCTGTAGATGCCTTGAAGCATGACAGTTTAGATTAACTGCTGCCGGAAGACAGGCGATATGGGTAGGCGCAAACTCGATGTGCACTGCCAATGCAGTAATACTCCCTCCAAAACCCTGAGGGCCGATGCCCAAATGGTTGACATCCTCCAAAATTCGCCCTTCTAAATCAGCATAATATTTATCCTTGTTTGGTTGGTTGAGGGGTCTCAAGAGAGCCTTTTTTGCCAGAAGTGTACAGGTTTCAAAAGTGCCTCCGATTCCTACTCCTACCACTATAGGAGGACAGGCATTGGCCCCGGCAGTATTTACAGTTTCCAGTACAAAGTCTATAATTCCCCTCTCCCCTTCAGCCGGTTTAAGCATTTTTACTCTGCTCATATTTTCACTTCCCCCACCCTTGGATACAAAGGTGATCTTAAAAGTATCTCCCGGAACAATGTCATAATGTATCACTGCTGGAGTATTATCTTCTGTATTTTCCCTCCGTAAAGGATCCTTAACTATAGATTTCCTTAAATAATAGCGTTGGTAACCTTCCCGGACTCCTTCATTAATCGCTTCCTCCAGGTCGCCTCCCACCACAACCACTTCCTGTCCAACTTCTAAAAATACTACTGCAAAACCGGTGTCCTGACACAAAGGGATTTTTTCCCTGAAAGAAATATCTGTATTCTCTATAAGCTGGTGAAGAACTTCTCTCCCCACCGGTGAATGCTCCTGATGAAATGCTTCTTTAAGGCCACTAAGTACATCCTTCCCCAGGTTAAAGTTTACCTCACAGCACATATCTGCAATATGTTGGGTAATTATTTCTACATTAATCTGTCTCAAGACACATCTACACTCCTTGAATTATACTTCATACCTTAGTTATTTAGACAAATCTTAATTAATTCCTTCCCTAAAGATAAAGATAAAAAACCCCAGGTTTTTAAGCGTAAGACAAAAAATACCGGGGCAGCTTCATATTATTTATCTTTTAAAACTCTTACGGCACTACCTCCAGCTTTTCTTCCAGTAAACTCTCACTGTCAGGCTGCGGCAGTTGGGCATCAGTCAGCCAACCTGCGATAAAACCTTCCTGTCCATCCTGGGTTTTGATACTAATCCAGTGTTCCATAAAAAAAACTACTTCCAACTGATCCCCGTTCTGAGTAGACCCCACCACATCAAAACTGGTGCCCGGACCTTCCCTTAAATAAACCGATGATCCCGTAACTGTAATGTAAACTGGATCAAACAGGTCATTCAATGTAAGTTCCTCGGAATCTAAATCAACTTCGTTTCCCTCCGGAGACTGTTCCGACTCTTCCCCTTCTACGTCAACCAGGGAATAATCCAATTCCTCACCGTTATCTTTCCCGCACCCGCTTAAGGGAAAAATCAGTAATATTATTAACAAAACATACAGAAATAATCTCATTTTTGCCACCTCTCCCGTAATATTACAGTAATTCTAATATTACTATAATATCTTAAAGGTTATTTTTCAAGGATTCTTTTCTATCATAACAGTTATTTTTTCCCACTGGTGATAGTAGTTCTCCAGTTTTTCCTTCAGGCGGCGGTGTTCTTCGTTAACTTTTCTTACTTCATCAAAATTATCATAAATATCAGGATCGGCCATTTTTTCTTCCAACTGCAGAGCTCGATTTTCTGCAGCCTCAATAATATCCTCCAGTTCATTTATTCTTGATTCCAGTGCCCTTTTTTCTCGACGGCGGGCCAGCATTTCCTCCCGCTGTTCCCTTTCCCGAAGACGGGCCTCCCGATTAGTTTCACTTTTCTTGCTGCCGGAAACTTTATTTGCTTCCTTTACTCTGCTCTTATGTTCCAGATACTCCTGGTAACCGAAAGGATAAAGGCCTACCTTTCCATTTTCAATTTCTAAAATCTTATCCGCCAGGCCGTCAATAAAATATCTATCATGAGAAACCACCAACAGAGTGCCCTGATATAGAGTGAGAGCCTGCTCCAATTCGGTCATACCTTTTATGTCCAGGTGGTTGGTGGGTTCATCCAGTATAAGAAAGTTCCCCTGAGAAAGGGCTGTTCTGGCTAAAACCAGCCTGCTTTTCTCTCCTCCACTTAAATCCCCGATTTTTTTAAAAACTTCATCCCCTTTAAAAAGATACCTGCCTAAATAACTCCTGGCTTCGGTTAATGTAAAAGAATCGTAATAATCCATAATATCCTCTAAAAGGGTTTTTGCCGGATTCAGCTGTGCCTGTTCCTGGTCAAAATAAGATATCTTTACGCTGGGCCCAATCTTTACCTGCCCCCGTGAAGGCTCCAGGGTTCCGGTAATCATCTTTAAAAGAGTAGTTTTCCCGGAACCGTTAGGTCCAATCAAGGCTGCCTTATCCCCCCATTTTAAAGTAAACGAAGCTCCTTTAAATAGTGCTGTCCCATCAAAAACCTTTGCCACCTCTTGAAAAACTACCACTTCCTGACCTGCCCGACCGCTAAATTCAAATGATAGAGATATACTCTTTTCCCGAGGCCCCTGATCCACTTTTTCTAACCTTTGCAATCTCTTCTCCCGGCTCCTGGCCTGACGTTTGTCCCTCTCCCCTGCACCAGAGGTTCTGATTAAGGCTTCTTCCTTCTTTATCAAAGAGTGTTGTTTTTTTAATGTTCTCTGCAGGCTGAGGCCTTCTACCTCATATTGTTTTTTGTATTCTGAGTAATTTCCCTTGTACCTTTTTAAAGAGCGGCTTTCTAAAGCTGCTATATGGTTTACCACACGGTCCAAAAAATAACGATCATGAGAAATTACCAGAAGAGCTCCCGGCCAACTTTTTAAGTAATCCTCCAACCACTCCATAGCCCTGGAATCCAGATAGTTGGTAGGTTCATCCAATAAAAGCAGGTCGTGACGTTCTAAAAGCAGTGATGCCAAATAAAGAGAAGTTTTTTCTCCACCGCTAAAACTTATTACCGGTCTTTCTAGATCCTCCGGAGTGAACCCCAGTCCACTGGCCACCTGCCGGATCCGATTCTCCATGGTATACCCGCCCTGATTTTCAAAAATATTTACTTGACGTGAATAACGTTCCATAACTCTGTCCAATGACTGCGGGTTATTCTTTATCTCCTCCCGCTGCATCTCTTGTTCCAGCTGAACCAACTCTTCCTTAAGACAGTAAAGGTGTTTTAAGGAACTCTTTAATTGTTCATAAAGAGTGATTTTCTGGGTAAGCTCATTGGTCTGCCTTAAATAGCCTACAGAGATATCCTTACCATAAACATAATATCCTTCATCGTGTTCTTCTTCACCGGTAATTATTTTGAACAAAGTAGTTTTCCCGGCACCGTTTGGGCCAATCAACCCCACTTTTTCATTTTCACTGATTTCCAGATTAATATCCTTTATAACCAGGCTGCTTCCATAATATTTTGTTATACCGCAAATATTTAGTGCTGCCATGTCTATCCTTTCAGTCAGTTATTGTATTTTCCTTTTGATATCTCAGCTCAAGTGCAGTAAGGGCAATTTTTAATTCAGGGCCTTTAAACTGACTAAAACAATCATTAACATCACATTCCAACCCAGCATAAAGGGCCCCGGCTAGACGTGATAACTCCTGATCCGGATAATCCATATTTAAAAATTCTTCTGAATCGATAAAGATTTCCAAATGAATAATCCTTCTACCGGTATCAATATATCGACCTAATAATTCAAATTCTCTGCTTCCACAGATCAGGTACAGAGCAGAAAATAATTTTTTCTCTGTACTTTCCAAATTTAAAACCTTTAAAAAATCTCCAAAAAATTTTCGGTGCATACTATCTCTAAAATAAAAATCCATATAAAAAAACATCCTTTCGTTAAGCGTTAAGTTTTTTTCAACTATTTACACATCTATATGTATCAAATTTTTACACAAATTGCAATAGCCCTTTACTAAAGGCCTTAGGTTTTTTATACATATAAAACCAATAAGACAAGGTAGGCTCTCCTGTCTTATCCCTTTGCCCTTAAAACTAATTATTAAAATCAAAAACACCACAGTGCTCTGTGGTTGTGGACAAAATTTTTCACATCTTCATTTACGCTTTAAATTAAAACTACAAAAACAAATTCCCAAGGTTACATAATTGTTACAGCTTTTTTCAAGAAAGTAGTTTTTATTATCTTAGGGATTTTTCATTATTTCTTCCCTTGATCCGCAAGAACAGCTTACTTCCAGATTTTTCTGAGTCATGGCCGGTTGGATCAATTTTGAAAAGAAGAAGGCAGAAGCAACTGCACCAATAATTGGACCTAAGACATAAACAATAATAATTCCGTAGGCAGGTTCGGGAAAAGCAGCATTACCCCAACCAGCTAAATAAGCAAATAACCTTGGAGACAAATCTCTGGCCGGATTTAACCCCGCCATAGTCAAAGGTGCCAGTATAGAAATAATCATTGTTAAAGTTAAACCTATAAAAACAGGGGCCAGTTTATCATCGGGCCTACCGATATTACAACCATCAGTAAGGGCAAAAATCATGAACACCAAAATAAATGTGCCTAATGCCTCCACTAAAAAAGCGTTTAACATGGTTATTTGTAAGAATTGGCCTGCAGAGGGGCTTGGATAATATTGGCTGAAAATCACAGCCGTTGCCACAGAACCGGGCTCTCCTCTAACAATACCATGTACCTGTTCAAAATATGTGATGGAACTGGAAAATATAATATACAAAGCAAAAGCCGCAAAAATAGCTCCTGTAAACTGGGCTAGCATATACCTGATCAATTTAGAAGCAGACATTCTCCCACCCAAAACCATAGCCAGGCTCACTGCTGGATTAAGGTGAGCACAAGAAAGATTTCTAGTAGCATAAATTGCCAGTGTTACAGCCAGGCCCCAGATTGATGCTAATTGAAAAAGCCCTACATGAGAAGAAAAAAGCACTGTTACCGCCACTGCTCCACAACCAAAGAAAACCAGAATAAAAGTTCCTATAAACTCACCATAGAAATCAAAGACATGCTTCATAAATATTCCCCCAGTTGCATGAGATACTGCATATTACCTTAAAGGATTTATTTCAAAGTCAAATATCCAGGAGGGACATGGTCAGGATATTTAGCAAAAAACTTCTCAAACCATTCTTTAGCTTCCAGAACTTTCAAAACATTCTCCGGCGGTACATGATAAGGCATGTTGCAGCCAGGTGCAAGTATATAGCCAGTCATGCCTCCAGCGGCCATACTCACCAAGGTATCTTTACCAGGGTCCATTAATCCCAGGGTAAGAGATTGTGCCACATTTAAACTTCCGGTAAAACCCAGTCCATATTTTAACGCCAGGTCCCGGGCGTAGGTAAGACTGACCTGTTCATCACAAGAAAAACTATCAACCCCCAACCGGCAGATTTCTTCCATCACCTTAGAAGCATCGCCACAAGTTAAAAAGCTGGAAATACGACCAGCACTCCTGATTACCTCTAGGGCAGGCTGACAGGCAGGTACTTCAAATTCCTTGAATATAACCGGATTAACCTGGGAAGCAACAGGGTCAACGATACCAATCACTTCACAGCCTATATCTCTATAAATGCTTGCGGAGTGGGCACAGACCTCACCACAAAAGGTAATAATTTCTTTAGCTAGAGGTTTATTTTTAACCATATCCGTAAAAAGCTTAACCCCCCGAAGGTGAGATGCTAGAGTTAAAGGCCCGCAGCAAAGGCCCAGCAGAGCCCAGTCTCCCTTCTCTTCCATAATTCGTTTTCCTGCTTCTATTAATATCGGCCAGCGGCCCTCCTCAGCTGTAGGAATTTTTAAAGCCGCCTCCTCTATGCTTTGTTCCGCCAGAGGGTGACTGAGAATGGTGGGAGCATTATCACTGTTCCACTTATATTCACACCCCATAGACATAGCTTCCACGCTTACATCAAACAGCAAAGGTATTCCGTCAACCTGATAACGCTGAGCAGCCTGCAAAACCCCTTTTACCATTAAATCAGGATTTTGTAGATATACCTCCGCTGACTCTTCTATTAAATATGCACAGTGTACCCCCGCATAAGGAACCCAGGGCACCTTATGCACTTTTTTACCCTGATAGGCATCCAGAATTAGTTTTATTGACATTGAAATACCCCCAAAATATAATTATGCATTTACCTAATGGTTTCCTTTACTTATTCCCTGAGGACATGCAAGAATGCAGATGCCACAAACAAACTGCCCATATTTTTCATTGTTCCTTTGGAGATAAGCTGAACATTTTTCAGTATCAATCATAGATTCATAACTCTCTAAACGTTTCCAGTGTTTCCCGGAAATTGCCCCGGCAGGACAAGCATTCACACACCTGCAGCATTCCCCACACTGGCTGGCTATAATTGGCTGAGGGGATACTTCCAGTGGAGCATCAGTTAATATAGTCGCCCAACTCATGCGGGATCCAAAATCACGGCTTATTAAAAGGCCGCTTTTCCCTACCCAACCCAATCCTGCACAGGTTGCAGCAGTCTTATGGGGAAAAAGGGGAAACAACCTGGAAATAAAACTGGTATCAACCCGGTGAGAATCTGGAGGTATAGGAAGTGCTCTCCACCCTGACTGCCGGAGGGCTTTACTAATTTTTTTCTGAATTTTCTGCAAACGCTTATCTATAGATATATATAGATGAGGGTAAAAATCCACATTGTTTATATCCTTTTCTATGGGCGGGTGCTTTATGCCCATAGAAATAGCTTTGGGCATGTGAGAAAACTCTCTTGCTAATCCGGTACTTACATCACCGAAATCTACCACACTGGCTCCCATCTTTTTAACATGCAGTTTAAAAGCATCACTGTCAATTAAATCTGTAGAAACTGCCAGTAACTTAGAAACCACCTTAGTCATCCTCCTTCCCATGACATCGCAAGGGGTTTTATAAAATTTGCTTACAATATATTCTCTATTACTAAATATTTGCACCAAATGCAATGATACATCTGTCTTAATTCTTCTCAAATATAACTAATGTTTCTCTACTACTAAACATTAACATACAATAAACTTATTTATTACATTTCATCTTCTTTCCCTATTCTTTCAAACTGCATACATACATTAGTAGGAACCATACCTTCCAGTTCAATTTGTATAACTTTTACAATGGCACAAGGCACTGGACAGTCTGTATGCATCAGATGCTTGTTGGCTGAACGGTAAATGATAGAGTTACTAATATTACAAAATAAATCTTTACGCCAATCCAAGAGTGCCAAATCTTCATTCATTTTACGAAGCATTTTACAAGCGGAAATTATCTTAACACTCACGTGCTTTTTATCCACTCGGGAAACTCTTACTACACTAGTAAAACCACATGCTCCGGCCATTACCCTTACCCTGGATGTCACGTAACTTTTCCTCCTCAATCACTGCAGCATTTTTTTCTATATGTATTACTATATATAATAGAATGCATGTATAATTATATTTCGATGTGTAATTATAGATATCCTCTTTAATAATAGTTTTTCTTAAAATAAATTAAAAATAATTATACATTCTGTAAGGAACTTTAATTGCTCCCCACCGGGGATGGCTCCGCTAATTCAGTTAGACCAGGAATCCATCCCTTGGAGAGCCTCATATTTATTTTTTATGGAGTTAAGAATCGCTTCCCTCTTGGAAAAATCCATAATAAAACCTCTCATTTTTTAATTAATTCATTTGACTTAAAAATTTATACATTCCTTTAGTAATTGTGTCTATTACGGGTTTCCTACTTAATAATAGATTAAATAACATGTTACCTATCAACTAACTATCTAATTTCACCAGCTTTGGCTTCATTAACGACATGTCGATCGGTGGTTCCCACTAAAATCTGGGTCATCTCATACCAGGACTCCATAGCAGCATCATATGCCTGGATACCTTTTTTGGTTAGGGTATACACTTTTCGCTGACGTCCAGACACCTTTTTCACTGTGCAGGTAACATATCCCCCCTCCATGAATTCACTTAATACCGGATACAATGCTCCCTCTGCCGGGGAACAACTACCGTGGGTCATCTGTGAAATACGCTTTGCCATAGCGTAACAATGCAGGGGCCCGCTGTAAAGAACTCTTAGAATAAAAAATCGAGAAAGCCCCATCTTCAATAAACTGCTCCAATAACTTTTGTCTAAATAATTTTCCATTTTTTTTGAACCTCCTATTTTTTTTAAAAATTTTATTATAATTTACTTTTCCTTCTGTTCTTTTATGGATTGATAAACACTCCTGCAGGTTGGAGATGTACCACCCTTAGTTCCGGGAGGCACTGCCCCTGCTTCAAACTTCTTAAGTATTTCTTTATATTCCGACAATGTCACCATATCTTCATAAACTTCCTTGGCATTTAAAATATTAATACTCAACAACCAGCCATCTTTAAAAAAATCCTTTAGAGTGTCTATGTCTTTTTCTAAATCCCGGTTCACCGCCACCACTCTGCCCTCTACCATACTGTCCAGGTATTTAATTTTTCCGGTAATGGCTACAGCAATTACCTCACCACAGGTTATTTCATCCCCTTCCTTTAAAGCAAATTCAACTGAACGGTATTCTCCTTCTTTTATATTACCGGTGGGAGTTAATCCCAATGTAATCAAATCTCTCTCCTCTTCAAGCTTTACCCAATAATCAAAGGGAATATAGTAACGGAGATTTTCATCCATTTGCACCGGTTTTGCCATAAATTGAAAAGATTCCAATGTATTATTTCACTCCTTCTTATTCGTTTACTTAACCGTGCAGTGGCTTCCCCCACGCAGAGAGAGATGCCTCCCATACTGCTTCTCCCAGGGTAGGATGAGGATGAATCGTTTCAACCATCTGTTTTAAAGTCAATGCGTTCTGTACTGCCAATACCCCTTCAATAATCAAATCTTCAGCATCGTTTCCTAACACCTGCATACCCAACACAACTTCATCAGATTCCCGGATCACAATTTTCACAAGCCCCTGGCTGTGTCCCTTAACCACAGCTCTCCCGTTACCGTTGAAGGAAAATCGCCCCATTTTACAAGGTATTTCCAAATCTTTGGCCTGCTTTTCAGTAATCCCAACCCAGGCCATCCCCGGCTGGGCTGCCAGGAAGAATGGAACTGCTTTCTTATCCAGCACTTTGTCTAAGCCCATAATATTTTCTGCAGCAGCAATCCCTTCAAAATAAGAAAGATGAGCTAAAAGGGGAGGTCCGGTTACATCTCCGGCAGCATAAACATGAGATACACCGGTTTCTTGTCTTTGATTCACCGTAATCCCCTGGGAAGTAATTTCAATACCCTTTATTCCACTGCCCAAAACTTCCATATTAGGCCTGCGCCCTACCGCTGAAATTACCTT
Source organism: Candidatus Contubernalis alkalaceticus (assembly GCF_022558445.1). Lineage (NCBI taxonomy): Bacteria > Bacillati > Bacillota > Dethiobacteria > Dethiobacterales > Dethiobacteraceae > Candidatus Contubernalis > Candidatus Contubernalis alkaliaceticus. The sequence continues at coordinate 1,150,316 of NZ_CP054699.1, read as the reverse complement.
ATGGAATTTTAATACCTGTTCCCTAGAGGAAGTCTGAGTTAATAGGGATATTTCATCATCTACACATTCTACAGCCAAAAGAGTAGTATTAGTCAGTATTTTAATTCCCCGCCGCCTTAGAAGAAAAGCCAACATCTTGCTCAGTTCGTTATCCTCCAACCCAGACAGAAGTACCTTTTCCCTCTCTATTACAGTAACCTCAAAACCTAGAGAAATATAACTGCTGGCCAGTTCCAAGCCGGTATAACCTCCGCCAATTATAGCAACGCTGCAGATTTTTTGGGGAGGATGTAATGATTCATCAACGCAAGAGATTATTTTTGAACCTGGTATATCCAGTTCTGCCTCCCTGGAACCGGTGGCAATTAAAATATTATGAGCGTGATATTCCTCTTTTCCCTCATCCCTCTGCACAACCATAGTGTCAGGAGTTTTTAATACTGCCGACCCTTTAACTATTTTAACGCGCCTGTTTTTTAACACATTTTGCAGTCCCGTATAAAGCTTTGAGACTGTCTCCTGCTGCTGCTGTTTTATGATACTTAGATCAAGGGTAATATCCCCTTTGAAAAAACCACTTTTAAATGCATTTATACTTTTTTCGTGAGTTTGAGCATGCTCATGTAACACTTTGGTTGGGATACATCCCCTGTGCAGGCAGGTGCCACCAACTTTATCCTTTTCCACCATCAAAACTTTTGCTCCCATTTGCGCTGTTCTGACAGCCGCAGCATAACCCGCCGGTCCGCCTCCTGCAATAATTAAATCATACAAGGTAATCCCTCCCTATTCATGCATTTAAACAATAGATGGATCGATTTTTCATTCACAGTTAATCAATATTTTACTCATACTAAACATTACTTTATAGAAAAAACCTGTTATACTGGCGTTTTTAAAAAAAGAATTATAATCATAACAGCTTATCATTTTTTTGTCTTCAGCAGGTCTTTTATTTCTCCTGATCGATAGGAGCTGCGCACATAGGTTCCAGAAAATACTCTTTTATAATTTTTATTATATGCAAATTCTTCCCAATACTTAAACCCTTTTTCCAAAATAAAACGATGCACCGGTATCTGTTTGATTCCAGGCTGTCGATATTGTCCCAGGGTGAGGATGTCACAACCGGCATCCCGTAAATCCTTAAGTGCTTCCTCAATTTCAAAGTCCTCTTCGCCCATCCCCAGTATCAGTCCAGATTTAGTTAGCATCTTCGGATCAATTTCTTTTACCCTGCGTAAAAGTTCCAGAGAACGCCGGTAATCTGCTTCAGGCCTTATCATTAATTGTAATCTTTGCACCGTCTCCAAATTATGAGCCAAAACATCTGGCTTTGCCTCCACAACTCTTTTCAGGTCTGCAAAAGACCCCATGAAATCAGGAATCAATACTTCAATACTGGCATTGGTAGTTTCACGAATTGCTTTTATAGTCAAGAAAAACTGTTTAGACCCTCCATCTTCTAAATCATCCCGGCTTACAGAGGTCACCACCGCATGAGAAAGATTTAACTTATGAACCGTCTCTGCTACTCTCTCCGGTTCCATAGAATCCACCGTCAGCGGTGTGAAATGGTTCACTGCACAAAATTTACAGTTTCTGGTACAATTTTTTCCAAGAATCAAAAAAGTAACACACCCACGGCTGAAGCATTCCATGATATTGGGACAGGCAGCATGCCGGCACACTGTTTCCACTGAGGAAACGGTATGGCTTGTCCGGGCAAAATCATGATAATTGGGTATTTCTTTTACCAGCCACTTTGGTACTGCCACTTTAATACACCTTCCTTGAAAAAAAGATTTCATCCAGAAATTTTAAAAATTTGTAAGTAAGGGGATAAGAGATATTTTCCTATCCCCTTACTTATATGAAACTTAACTATTCAATTGCATCTCTAGCCTTACAAATCTCGGCCTTTAAATCATCATCTACTGCTCTTTCCTCTAGCGCATCCAGCAGTTCTTCGAAAGTTGGAATAATACTTTCAAAGACAATATCTCCGCTGATCACAATGGTGGGAAGCACTCTTCCACCAGACTCAACAAACTTGTTAACTCCTTCGGGAGTCTTGATGTTCCATTCTTTGAACTCAATTAAGTTCTTGATGTTGTCCGGTAGGGCGGAAATAGATTCCAGCATATACTGACATGCGGCACACTGTACAGCGTCCAGGGTAAGAATGTCTACTACCATTTTCGCCATATTATTTACCCCCTTTTAAATCCTCATTGGTAATGAATCCAGCAGGAACATTGGTAGGATACTTAGCATAATACTTCTCATAGAATTCTTTAGCTTCCAACACTTTGTCTACGTTCTCCACGGGAACGTCATAAGGCATGTCTCAGCCAGGTGCCAAGGTAAATCCTGTATAGCCCCCGGCGGCTAGACTGATTAAAGTGTCATAGAATGGGTCAATCATACCCAAGGACAGAGAAAGGGTCAGCTTCAAGTTTCCACCGAAACCTAAGCCGTATTTGGTAGCTAAATCCCGGATATAGTTCATGTTCATCTGCTCATCAATGGCGAAACCATGACAGCCAATTTTACATACTTCATCCATAACCTTGGTAGCATCACCACAAATGAAGAAACTAGAGGTCAGGTTGGCTTCATGAATTACTTCCAGAGCTTCCTGGCAGTATGGGGTTACGAACTCAGCAAATATGTCAGCCCGAATTTGAGAAGCTACGGGGTCAACGATAGCGATAATCTCACAGCCCATATCTCTATAAATTCTGGCGGACTCAGCACATACTTTTCCGCAGAACTCAAGAATCTCTTTAGCCAGCGGCTTATTCTTTACAACGTCCGTAAAGATTTTAACACCTCGAAGGTGAGAGGCCAGGGTTAAGGGGCCGCAGAACAGACCCATCAGGGCCCAATCCCCCTGCTGAGCTTTAACCTTTTTAGCGGCTTCTACTACTACAGGCCAGCGTCCATCAGCAGCCGTAGGAATTTTTAAATTAGCTTCGGCTAATGTTTTGTCTGCCAAAGGGTGACCCACAATGGAAGGAGGATTATCCTTGTACCATCTAGCTTCACAGCCCATGGACATACCTTCTACGTTCAGGTCAAATATCAGAGGGATTCCGTCAACTTTATAACGCTCTGCTGTATGCAGAACTCCCTTAGCAATCAAGTCAGCATCCTGCAGATATTTATCTGCAGGCTCTCCAATTAAGTAAGCGCAGTGTACTCCTGCATAAGGCACCCAAGGAACTGTATTGCCCGTAGGCTTACCGTTATAGGCATCAAGCAGTAATTGTTTAGCCATTTTTACACCATCCTCTTATAATTTTTCTTTCAATGCACTTGATAATAGCACTTGTCGATACACTTCATAAAACACTTTCAATGCATTTGATACAACACTCTTGCCGATACAATAGCTTTTCATTCACTTATTGCCCATTACCACCCCCTGGTAAATACTTTGCTATATCTTTTATAACATCACATCCTGGAACGGATGGCTTCCAGTATCACATCCTCTGAAGGGGTTTCACTTTTAAAAATAACTTCGCCGTTGATAGCAATGGCTGGAAATACAAATATGTTTAATTCATCAAACCTTGTCATGGCTTCCGGTGTTTTTAAATCCCACTCTTTTATTTCTACATTTTCTGCTAATTGACCTAAATTTTCCGGCAGTCTACTTACTGCTTCCAGCAGATAGATACAAGGTATTCATGAAAAATTTTTCACAATAAAGGCTTCAAACAATAGTTTTTTTTGGGGTATCAACTTAATCCCTCTTCCAATTTTTTTAACCAGAAAGGAAACTAATTAATTAATCATGTATCCTGGAACAAATAGCCTCCAATAATACTTCATAAGAAGGAATTACACTGTTAAAAACAATTTCGCCATTAATAGCAATGCTTGGGAATACACAAACATTTAATTCTAAAAATCTTTTTAAATCTTTTGGATTAGTCATATCCAATTCTCTAAATTCTACTTTTTCTGCCAGGTCACCCAGTGCCTCCGGCATTGCTCTCACTGCTTCCAGCAGATAGACACAGGGCATTCATTGGACGGTGTTCTCTACAAAAGCTTCAACTAAAACCCTTTCGTTCATCAACAACACACACCATCCCTATCTGTTTCTCCGTTTTACCCTGGCTCCGGCACCACAATGATCCACATCTCCTGCCTCCAGCGCCTCCAGATACTGCTGTGCAGTCATAAATACGTTGGCCGACTCCAGGTTTTCACACTTCAAAGCAAACATGAATTCCTGGTAATACTTTTCCTCCAAAATGGCTGCCCCTTCACCTACTAGTTTATCATTCAAGGCAATTACCTTACCTGATACAGGGGTTGTTAAATTTACCATAGCTTTATAGGTTTCTACAAAGAGTATGCTGTCATCAACATCTACTTCATCCTCTAACTCTACAGCATAGTCTAAAAACTTAAAGCCATTTACCAGAATCACACCGGCATGAGTCGCTCCAAATCTATAAACATTGTCCTCACAAACTTGTACCCAAAGATGTTCCTGCAAATAATAAAGATATTGGTCTTCAATGGTTACGCTCTGACCATAAAAGTCATCGAAATTGATTAAAGCCATGTCGACAACTCCTTCCATTAACTAATCTCTGCCAACTAACCCTTTAAGAATTACTCCAGGCCCAGTATGGCTGGCATATCCTCAGGCCGTTCTATCCTTTCATTAACCGTCACATACTTCATTTTTTTGGGAATATTTTCCACATAATCACAGATTATATTCTGTTCACAATTCACTTTTTGTCTTTCATAAGGATAATTCAGGTTTAGTATTGCAATGCAAGCATTTTGCGCCTGAGTTGCCACTTCCATGGCCAGGTTTCTTCCGGTTTCTCCAGGAACCCTGCGATTTGTTCCGGGAGCCAGTTTAGTCTCCTGTTTCTTGCAGTCACAAACAAAAGTTGGGGGCATTTTGGCAATAGGTGGAAGCAGTATCCTGGCAGCCGGCTTTATTCCCAAAAGCCTAAAAAGATTTGAACCACATTGATAAGCACAACCGTCCAATATAATGGATGGGTTTTCCTCTACCAGTTTAATTTCATCGGGAATCCCGGATATGAGCCTGACCGCATCCACAATCTCCGTCTGGCCCGGCAGCATATCTTCCGTTACTACATAAGCCGCATACCTGGCCACGCTGGATAAAACAAAGCCAACTCCTCCGCAGGGGTAAATGGCCACTTTACTCGCCTTCTCCATCCATCCTCACGCTCCCTCCGGAAAGAATTCAGGCATTTCTGCCGGTATGTAAATCCCTGGTGCTATTTTTTTATATTGAAAAGGATTTTCAGGAATAATACTGGCATTAGCCAGACAAGTGTTAGTTTTAATATTTTGTTTTGGGAACTCATAATTGGGATTCTCCAACATAGCTGAGGCTACCCGGGCAGTTTCTCTGGCAACAGCTGAAGCCAGCTCACTTCCCTGGTCATCCAGTTCACGCCGCTGGGCACTCATTTTGATAGAGTTAGCTTCTGCAATTTCTGGAATAAAAATACGAGCTGCCGGCTTAAGCCCGGCCATGTAAAACAGATTTGTTGCACAATTATCATCAGAACAGTCAATAATCACTGAGGGATAATCTTCAACCATAACTAAATCTTCTTCAACTCCCCGTAAAAATGCCGGGACACATAGAATTAAAGTTTTCTTGGGGAGAAAATCTTCATTTACAATATAAGCAGCTATCCTTGCCACACTGGACTCTACCCTTTTTATGCCACCACATGGATAGATACAAACACGTTCTACCATGTAAAACACCCCTTTTTAAGTAATTACCAAAAAGCTTTAAAAAGACATTTTTCAATGTACTTTTACTGGTTCAGTTAACAGCGGTATTGCTAATTCAATACATTTCAGGTGTTTATCTATCATCGTCAAATAATTTTGAATTATTCTGACATTTTAACTTTTTTGTCTGGCCCCCAATAAAATGGGGGCCAGACTTGGATAAGGAAGAGAAATTGTTTGGATTAAGCTGTATTTTTTTCCACATAAATTATTTCTAGATAACTGTAAGCCTTTGTATAATAATTACTATGTTTTTTGATGTGTTATTTTATTTATATAATTTTTATAGTGAGCTGCGTTTATTTCCTGTAATTATTAAATCACTTACTTTTTTCGGTTCCACTTTTCGGCACCATGCTTTGCTACCGCATCTACCATGGCTTTGACGTTTTCCGGCTTTGCTTCAGGCCAGATATCACATCCGGGCCAAATGCCATCGCATCCGACTTCCAGAGCACTTACTACAGCATTTTCCACGTCCTCAACAGAATCATGGCAGAGCAGTTTGTATGCATCTAGATTTCCGAAGATAATGGGTTCGGTTCCGATATCTTCCCGAGTCTTATTCATATCATTTTTAAACTCCACACTGATAGTATCTGCACCGGCTTCGTTCATGAACTTGATTACTGAGTTAGTGCTTCCACAAATGTGAAGGTTATTGGGAAAGTTCATCTCATTTAAAGCAGCAAATATTTTCTTCAGTGGAGGCATAATTAGTGAATTAAACAATTTCGGGCTGAGGATATCAGTTGTTGCTCCCATTTCCCGAACAGTAATGTAATCTGCCCCAGCTTCTTTAAATATCTTAGCCATAATGATCAAAAAGTCGGCCAATTTATCTAACACCACTGCCATTTTATCCTGCTTTTTAAAGGCCAGTTTAAATATTTTGTCCAGGTCAAAAATCTGTCCTAATAGAGTGAAGGGTCCAAGGTAGTATGTCCCAATGGGCACCTTATCGCCAATATCTGCTTTTAGTAATTGCATGGCTTCAATTACTACTGGAATTCTACCTAATTTTTTAATTTCTTCAATGTCTGTGGGGGGCTGGTAATTCCACAGTTCTTCTTCTTCGTGCAGTACCTTTTCTTTAATCGTAGGATATAAGAGTTGATCAACATTTTCATATGGGTTCATCATGCAGCCCAGCACTTCTGCCTCCAGGCAGAAATCAAAGGGAACCACAGCACACTCATAGCCAAACAGCTTATAAGTAGAGGCTGCCAGGGTAGCCATCATTTTAGCATCACCGTGAACTGCGGGGAAGCTGTAGTTCAGCTGGTTTAAACCCTCAGTAGTTACATTACCCATACCACTGAAGCAGGCTGGACGATCCACTTCTTCACCCTTAATTAGTTTAATTACTCGTTCTTTTGAAGTTAAAGTCATACTTACACCACCTTAATTATTTTAATTATATCCAACGCCACTATTTTAGTTTATCAGCGAAGTCGTTAAAGAACTTATACAGTGGATGGTTGGGGTTAGAGGGCAGTTTTCCGGTCTCATAGTATGCAAAGGTTGCCAGTTGGACAGCAGCACTGCTCACAGCTGGGAAAATCCGGTCAGCAATCACCTGGGGACCATAGAAAATCAGGTCGCACCAAAACATGGTAGATACAGCTTGTCCGGCAGCGTCCATTGCGGAGAAACCTTTAACTCCCCACATTTCTTTTGCTTCTTTCCACATAAAGGTTCCGTTGGAAGAAGCTATTCCGCAGGGAACACCGAACTCTTCTTTAATCATTTTGTTAGCAATGGAAGAAAATGCTGTAGCCGGAAGATTCATCACTGAGGTATCCACCAGTATACTTTCAAAGGTGTCTTTCCCAATCTTGTCCAACATATCCCGGAAACAGTTTACCCGTCCCGCAGGAGTGGGGTCATTGTCGTCATATACCTGAACAACCACGTGCTTCACACCAATTTCTTTCAACTCTTCAATTTGCCCGGGAATGTCTTTATCCCAAGGGGTAATACTGTTGTATAATACCTTGTCCATCAGGCCCTGTTCTGCAGCATACCGTACTGCTTCAATACGGGGTTCCTGCATCCACATGTCGATGGCAAAGGGCATATCGCTGACACTGGTGAAAAAATCAATATATCTTTTCATTTCATCGGCAGAGTTGGCCACCATAGCGGTCAGTGCAGGAATACCGGTCTGCTGGGAAAGCTCTTCCTGACGCTTGATATAATCGGTAGCTTTGGCTCTATCAAATTTTCCTTCTTTTCTTTTTTCCAGAAGACGGTCGCCCTTATGGAACATAGATGCTACCAGCAGGGGAGGGTTATCCCCGGGCTGTCCACCAATGGTCCAGGGACCTATCTTGCAGGCTTTATGTTCGCCCTTTAGAGTAAACATTTTATCCATCAGTTTCCCACCTTTCTTTAAATACTAAACCATATTACTTACTTAATTTTATCCAGGATATGTTGAATGCTGGGGAATTTATGGGTTAAGTGGGGGAAGGCCATTGCCTTAGCAAACCTCTCCTGGAAATCAGGTTCTGTTGCAGTCTCCACAAATTCAACTTTTCTAGCCCATAATTTAGCTTCGTCTCTCTTCTCCAGGCTCATCAATGCCATTTTAGCACCGTCACCGGCTGCGTTACCTACAGCATTTACAAACTCCAGGTCACAATCGGGAACCATTCCCATAACCATGGTGCTTTCTTTGTTGATGTAGCTGCCGAAAGCTCCCGCTAAAACAATCTTTTGGGGCTTATCTACGCCGCGCTTTTCTATCAAATACTCAGCACCGCAGTAGAGAGCAGACTTGGCCAACTGAATTGCCCGGATGTCTCCCTGGGTAACGGTAACATCTTTTCCAATGGAAGTATCTTTGGCGAAAACCAGGATATACTCCATTTTGCCATTTTCACCCTTACGCACCCTGGGATGTTCGATCTTTTTGAAACGTCCGGTCTTGTCGATAATACCGGCTTTAAACATCTCAGCCACCACATCAATGATACCGGAGCCGCAGATACCCTTGATTACAGGAGCGTCTCCCTCTTTATACCAGTCTTCTGCACCAATGATTTTAACTGAGGGCTCTTTTGTATCGGGATCAATTTTAACCCATTCAATAGCACCGGGGGCAGCTCTCATACCAAACTTAATTTGAGCACCCTCCAGGGCGGGTCCAGTGGCACAGGAGGTGGAAAACAGCTTATCTTTGTTTCCAAATAGAATTTCACCATTGGTGCCGATATCAATGATTAAGGCCATTGGCTCTAAATTATAAGGTTCTTCAGCAATCAGCACCGCTACGTTGTCAGCACCCACAAAGCCAGCTTCGATAGGCAGCATGTGAGAGTAAGCGCTTTTAGCAATTTGAATGCCTAGATCTCTGGCTTTAATGTCAATGCCGTCTCTGATAGCAGGGGCAAAAGGTGCACGGCCCACATATTTGGGGTCAATTCCCAGCTTAATGTGGTGCATCGCGGTGTTCCCTACCAAAGTGATATCCATAACATCTTCTGGAGTAAGCCCAACCTCTTCGGTCATCTGCTCCACCAGTTTGTTAATGGCTTCAATAACAGAAGAACGCATTTTTTCTAGCCCGTCATCGTTCATCATGGAGTAAGTTATCCGAGCAAGAACATCTTCACCATATCTTATTTGAGGGTTCATAACAGACTTTTTACTGATTACTTCACCGTTTTTCAGATTGCATAGATAGCCGGCTACGGTAGTACTTCCTACGTCAACACCGATTCCATACCAATCCTCTACCAGTCCCGGTAAAACCCTGATAATTTCCTTGCCCATCCATACAAACACGGTAACTTTCCAGTTGCCGCCGCGGATTGCCTCAGGCAGGTTAATTAATGTGGGATAATCTACTGATTCAACTTCAACTTCATACTTTTCCTTCAGGGCTCTCTTCATCCGTACAAAGTCGTCTGTCTGATCCTCCAAATTGGCTGGAGGCATTTCAATATAGTAAGTTTTCACTGCGGGGTTTAAGGTAAACGCTCTATCCTGACCCAGTTCCAGGATTACCTGCTCGGCTCCCCGGGATTCTTCGGGTACAAACAGGAGGATATCGCCTTTTATCTCGGTGCAGCAGGCTAAACGGTAGTCTTCGCTTAATTCTTTCTCACTCAACTGGTCTCTTTCTTCTTCAATTACGGGGGAGAGGTTTTCATTTTTGGACTCAATCCCAAATTTTTCAAAGAAACCTTCTTCCACCTTTACCTTACATTTTCCACAGACCTTTGCTGAACCGCAGGGGGCTTCAATATCAACACCCAGTTCCTGTGCTGCCTGCAGAAGAGTTTTTCCTTCTTCAACTTCCCCACGTCTCCCAGAAGGCTGGAATATAACCGTGTACGTTTTCATCTCTCTTTCCTCCTTAAAAAACTACTTAAATTGCTGTAAAATATTATTTATTTTGTTCTGCTTCTTCTTGAATGCTCTTCAGGGTGCTCAGCATGTTGATGGCATCTTTAAGCGCGTTGCTGGCATCTTCTGCAAATCCATCAGCACCAAACTTGTCGGCGATTTCTTCAGTTACAGGAGCTCCACCAATCAAGATTCTAGCATTGGGGTTCTTTTCTTTAATCTGCTTAATGATGTCCTTCATTCCTACCATGGTGGTAGTCATCATAGCGGAAAGACATACCAGGTCAGCATTGGTGTTCAGTTGTTCTTCTACGAATGTTTCCAGAGGAACGTCTCTGCCCAGGTCATGAACTTCAAAACCGGCTACGTCAAACATCATCTTAACAATATTTTTGCCGATATCGTGAACGTCACCCTGCACAACACCCATTACCACAACTCCACTAACTCCCATGTCTTTGCCATCCATATGAGGCCTTAAGATGTTCAAACCGGCATACATAGCATCTGCGCACATTAATAGTTCTGGAACAAAATATTCCTGCTGCTCATAGAGTTCTCCAACTTCTTCCATTCCGGGAATCAAGCCCTTAAATACTGCCGTAAAGGCGTCAATCCCTTCATCCAATACTAACTGTGCTGCCGCTGCTACATCGTCCTCATCGTAATTAATAACTCCTTCTCTCAGTCTTTCATACAGTTCTTGTGCCCTTTCCTCTGACATTCTTAGTCCTCCCTTTCATTTCTTGGATTTTTTTATTGGTAATTTTTTACCTGATTGGTATCAGGTAAAAATATGAAACCCTTTTAGAGAAATTCACTACCATATTACGAGAAATTTACTGCTACTAAAAATGTGTGTAAGGAAAACTACACTTTATAAATAATCAAAAATAATCGGTAAGCTTGTCCTTGTAAATTGCAAAAACTTACGGAATTTTTATTTAATTGTAAAGTTTTTTAATGACTTGTTCTCTACTACTAATATTCGAGGTTAAAATTAAATCCCCTGCAGAGCGAGAGAAATTTTTAAAATTTTATTTCGATGTTACTAAACACACTAGAAAAATAAATTATCTCCTACTAAACACGTTGATTTATGTAACACTTAACCTCTCAGAAAAAATAATATCAAACAATAATTTTGATGTCAAGGGATTATGTCTAGTTATTTATTTCACTTTTTATTTCTCTTTTTTGGGTATAAGATCCCACCTCTAAGCGTTAGCGTAGGTGGGGCTTTTAATCAGGTGGAGACTCTACTCCACCTGATTCCCCGATGTTTCAGCTTACTGAAACGATTTCACTTCTCTCACACTTTCTACTCCCTTCCTTCAAGAAAGCAGTAAAATCCCCGCAAAATAAAGCTCATCTCGATCCAGAGGGTTAAAGGGAACACCAGCATTTTTACTGGTTCTGAAAATATCCACACCGGCAGCATCCAGACTGGGACGTGCTTTAAAAGGATGACGGCACGGCTCTCCCGATTGAACTCCCACACATTCCGGACAAAGCCTGCAGCGGGTGGCAAAACCTGCAGCAAAGTAATTCCCCTCCATCAAGGCTTTAGTTTCCAATTCACTGATTAAGTTTTGTACTTTTAGCTCCGCCTGACGAACATCCTCATCTTCACATCCTGTGCCCTTCACCTGCAGCAGCAGTGCTCTGCTGTAATTCTTCAAAATCTCTCTGAATTCTGATACCGTTAAGGTATTGGGGGGACATGTCAGGTTACGATTATAATGGGCACACAGAGGAACTCGACATTTCAAACGGACCCGGTCATCCACAATAATTTGATCTGAATCAATCAAAACGGCACGGGCCGCTCCCCCATCTAGAGCATGCTTTACCAGTTGTTCAAAAGATTTTTTATCCTTCATGAATTTTCCCTCCTTCTATTTGATTTAAGTTGTCAAGCGGCGGTATATTTCCGGAAGTTTTGCCGGAAGCATATCCACATCATTAATTAAAACGTATCCCACCTGCCCAAATATTTTATCCATATACTGCTTGGCCTGCTTATCAACCGTTAGACAAAAAGGGGTGATTCCGTTGGACTTAGCCTCCCATAGAGCCATACGGGTATCCTCTTGGGGATACAGCATCTCATCCTGACGAAGCCACTGGCCGATACTCTTTTCATCCTGCTCCCGGGCGCGATAATCCATATCGTAGGGACGGCCATCACTTAATATAAAGAGCAGCTTTACCGCCGCTTTTACCCTTTTCATTTTTTCCACAGCATGCCTTACCGCTGCAGCCAAACGGGTCATTTCCATGCTTTTTAAACTCCCGAAACGCTGCCTTACATTATCATCGTATACCTGATCAAATTCCTTTACCACCTGGAAATCCACCTGCAGCCTCCCATCACTGGAAAAGGAATAAACTGCAAAATTATCTCCCAGCATCTCCAGAGCTTCGGCCATGATTATTACAGCCTCTTTCTCCAAATCCAAAATAGTTTTGCCTGCAGATATTTCTTCAATGGTGGAGCCGCTGCAGTCCATTAAAAAAGCCACAGCTACATCCCGGCTGCGCTTGTCCCTCCAGATATATAAATTCTCCGCATTTCCCATACCCTGACGTCTCTCCACCAAAGCCTCCACAACGGCATCCATGTCCACATGGTCTCCCTGAGGCTGGCGTTTTAACCGTTTGACCCGATCAGGCCTGAGCATGGCGAAATACCTTCTCATCAAAGTGATCAGGCTCCGGTGTTCCTCTAAAATAGAATCTACTTTGTTTACCAGGGTAGGCTGCAGATGTATTTCTCGAACCCGGCACCAATCCCTTTTGTAATCCTCCAGAGTCCAATCCCATTCATCGTAAAAGATAGTCCGGGCAAATCCCTCCTGGGCTTCCTGCTGATGTAGATGGATTAACTTTTTTACCAGAAAACGGATAAAGGTAACCGCCTTGTCCTGAATAAAACGGCTGCCAAGGCTCTTAATCAACCCTATAGAATCCACATCTCCCCCGGTCTCATCCCATTGTTTCTTGATTAACCCCTCCACTTCCACCAGCTCTTTGACGATAATTCCCCGGTAGGCAGCCCGGAAAGAAACCAGCAGTCGGCAAAGCTTAGATGTATCTAACGTACGGGCTAAGCTTTGAAAAATTTCATCGGCAGTATCCTTTACGTTTTCCCCATTACCATAAAATGCAGGGCTCTCCTCAGCAAATATAGGCAGAGACCAAACAATAAGCTCCTTTACTGCTGCCTCCTCCAGCTGAGATTCATCCAATTTCTGGAGATTTTTCACCAATTCCCCTAAAATAATTTTCAGGTCTTTTTTTAATCCAGGATTTATGGATAAAAGATGATTGTCAACGTTACGGCCAATTACCAACTGCAGGATCTCCCAGTACAACCTTTCAGAATCCGTATTCATAGTAGAGTCTCCGCTCCACTCTAGCCCCTCTAGAGTTCCGCTGGTCAAAAGAGTTGCTTGATGAAACAACATTATTTTATAAAGTTTAAAGTTTAATTCCTGATCCTCAAAAACACTGACTTTGCTTGGAAGATATATACGGTATCCGTCACAGGTAGGCAAATCAGCCTGTTCCTGGTATGTACCTTCCGGAAGAACTCCGGTTTCCCGAAGTACCACCTGCTGACCAAAGGAGGCCTGGAGCATAGCCTGAAGAGTCTTGTAAATTTTTTCAAGGGATAAGGAAAGCTGTCCTGCTTTTAAAGCTTCTGTACTTTCCTTAGAACGACGGGAAAAAAATAGTCGAAGCCTTCTATCTTCCATCACTTCCAACCCTGCCTCCGCCCACCGCTCCAAATCTTTATATCCCGTTTCTTTGACAATATCAATACTGGAAATAAAAAATTCTTTAGCTGATATTCCTTCCCTTTGAGCAATCCTTAAACCAAGTTCTCCCCACTGTAAAAGCTGCTGAGCACTCAAATGCCTTAATGCCTCAAAAGACTGGTGCATAAAAGATTCTGCCGCTTCCTCATGAGCTTTTCCCATCAGGAATACCAAATCCTTCCAACTATCAAAAATAATTACGCCTTCTTTCTCTGCCTCCAAAAAAACCTCTGGAGACAAAACCAAAAAACTGTTTGCCGTCCTGCTGGAAATCTCCAGGTTCATTGATACGGCAGATTGAAGCCACTGCCTGATCTCCTCACCGCCAATATTCCCAATAAGTTTGTAAGAACCAATAATATAATTTTTTAAAAGGACTGGATGATTATTAGCAATAATAAAAACCTGTTCTTTCCAACAATCAGCCTTCTCCTGTCCAACTGCCTGAATGACTTGGGGCAGATATTCAAAATAGGCCAGCCCGCCTTCCCAATTCACCTGCTGCAGTTTACGGCAGTCAGCCAGCAGCCAATCACACTGCTCAGCCAATAAATCAGAAAACTGACACAATCCCAACCGCATAAGATTTTGGGCGGCCTTACGGTCTATTTGAGCATAAAAACGAATTAAACTCAACCAATGGTCATACTGATTTAAAGAAATAGATTTTAACAGCCCAGGGGATTCTTTTAGAAGGAAGAAAAACAATTCCCAGTGAGTGCCGCTGAAATCTTTTATCATCTCCAACCAGGTGGCAAAACTTTCTGGGCTGTCCTCAAAGATTAAAGCCACCTCCGGCCATATCTCTTCAAACCATTTATGAACAATTTTTCCATCCCTTTGTAAAAGCTGTTCCGCTGCCTTTTTTGCCTGTTCAGTTTGTTGTGCGTCCACTAAAAATCCACCCTCTCTACTATTCTTCTACGGCAGCATCCACCAGTTCTCCCAGCCCTTTATGCATGTAAGCATCATCTGTAATAGGATAGATCATGGCTGTGCGAACAGCCTCTTTCAGGGAAACTCCGGAGCCAATTAGTTTTCCAGCATAAATCATGAGCCGGGTGCTGACGCCTTCTTCCAGGCCCTTATTCTTTAGGTTACGGAACTGGCTGCCAATCTGAATAATTTTTTCCGCTATTTGTTCCTTTACACCGGACTCCTTTATTAGAATCTTCTTCTCTATATCAGCTTCCGGAAAACCAAATTCCATAGAAATGAACCTCTGCTTGGTACTCTGCTTTAGATCCTTTAATATAGTTTGATAACCAGGATTATAGGAACAAACCAGCATAAAATTCTCATCCGCTTTAATCACTTCACCCATCTTTTCCAGGGGAAGTATTCTGCGATCATCCGTCAAAGGGTGAATGGCAACAACAGTATCCTTACGGGCTTCCACCACTTCATCTAGATAACATATTGCACCATGACGAACAGCCCGGGTAAGTGGACCATCTACCCACACAGTATCCTCTCCCTTAAGCAGGAACCTTCCTACCAAATCACCAGTAGTTAGATCCTCATGGCAGGCAATAGTAATTAAGGGACGATTAAGCCTGAAAGCCATATGTTCTAGAAAGCGTGTTTTTCCACAGCCTGTGGGCCCTTTCAGCATAACTGGGATTTGCTGATGATAGGCTAACTCAAAAAGTTGTAATTCATTTTCCTGAGGGATATAAAAAGGCTCCTCTTTTAGATAAAATTCTTCCAATTTCAATGTTTTCAAAAGACATGCATTCCTTTCATTAACCTAAATTCTAAAACTTTTTTAAAATGTTTAAACAGATTAAACAGAAATAGAGATGAGGAGGGGAACCCCTCCTTACTCTCTATTCTCCAATCCACCATGATAATCTTTAATTATTAATATCTGCAGTAGGCTTTAGAACCCTGAACCATGGCCATAGCGTTCAAGAGATGGCCGTTAGGTGGAAACTCACATCCACAGGCCAGAATAAATCCGCCGTTACAATCTTTAAAAGTTTCAAATTCCCGGCGGCATTCTTCCATAACCTCTTCAGGAGTCATCATCAGGCCGGTCATAGAGGGAGTCAGGTATCCTATGGTTACAATTTCTTTCCCCCACTTTTCAGCATGTTCAGCCCAATCTTTGCAATCATCAGCGGGATAAGCGTGAGAAATGGCAGCAGGTTTCATCCATTTTTCATGAACATCAAAGTAGATATCATTGCCGCAGTTATGGGCAATTAGAGGAACCCCGGCCTTATGTATGGCCTCGGCAAACTTCTTACAGTGTTCCGCTTCCATCTTCTCCCACATCTTTTTACTCATAATACTTCCCGAGGCATACAGAGTGTCAATACATATAGCATGAGCTCCCGCCTCAATCTGGGCCAAAGCAAAGTCAATAATGGTATCAGTAATTGCATCCTGGGCATGAAGAACCGCATCTGGATTTTTCAGGCAGTCTTTAAAAAGGCGCTCATGCCCCCGCATCTGGGATAAAACTCCTAAAGGGCCATAAACAAAACCAACGATGCCCACCTCTTTGCCTTTAGCCTTACTTAATGTCTTAGTTGCATCAATTAACATTTTCATCCTGGGGGTTTGAGTAGGGTCAATTTTTTTAATTTTATAATAATCATCAGCAGTTTTTATCATGGGATCACTGGTATCAGAATAAGCAGTACTGTTTTTAGGGAAAATCACTTTCTGACCAAAATCATACGCCTCCAGAGAAAGGTCAATCAAAGTAACAAAACAGTCAAAATCAATAATTTCTTGAGAATGTAAGAAAGATTGAGCTATCATTTCCGCATCCATAGACCATTTGTCAAAGGGTACCCCGGTTATCCGGCTGGCAGCACCGCTAAAAAGTGGTGCTACAGGAACCCTGTCCGGCTTTTGATAAGTTACCGCAGCGACGACTCTCTCCAAAGATGTCATTTCGTCTTTAATACTCATTAATTATCCCCCTTTAATTTTTGAATAAATTTTTCAGACCGTACAGTAAATTGCTTGTCCATTAATTAAAAATGAATAATTCCTTTATTCTTTTTTTCCTTTTCAACCTCCTTATTATGTATTTTTTTGAAAAAGCAGGCAAATATATTACCTGGTAAAATACATTTTTTACACTGCTTTCTAAGATTTTAAAAAACAGTTTTTACTGATAATAAGTTATAATTCCTGTAGTTTTACTAGGATATTGACAAAAATAAAAATGCCTTAATAAAAGAACCCAGAGTTTCCTGACTATTTTTCCTGCTTATGCGTTAAACAGCCGTCAAATCAACCTGACTGCCTAAATCAGGCAGACTTTCTCCAATAATAACAAATTTGCTTTCATTTAGAGGTTTTTCCCAACTGCTTATCTCCCACTTATCCCTAACCAACTCAAAATGATAGCTGCCTTCTACTCCTTGAAAGAATCCCTTTGCCCGGTAAACTCGGCCAAAATCACCCTTCACCAGTTGTGCCAAGAACTCTTTAACCTTTTCCGGGTCAAAGTTACCATTGCGCCTGTATGCAAGAGATTTTAGACTGTGTTCGCCTTCATGATGATGGTGATGTTCATCTTTCATTTTAACTTCACCACTGCTTACCAGTACCGGTAGGGTAACTTCACAGTATACCGCAGGCATAATGGTAGCTGTAGGGTTAATCTTTTGCAGTATTCCTGCTGCCTTTTCAATATCCTCCGGTGGATTAATGTCACATTTGTTGATTAAAATCAGGTCTGCATTCCCTATCTGATCGTAATAAAACCTGCCAAGGTTTTCAAATTCCTGGTCTTCCAAAAGCAGATCTGGTTCAATCACTGTAATTATGGCTTCTAGTTCTATAGGTGCTTTAATCAATTCAATGGTAAGGCTTTCCATGACATCCGACAGAGTTGCTACCCCTGAAGGTTCAATAATTAAAATTTTAGGATCCACCTTTTCATATAACTCATTAATACTTAAAATCAAGTCATTCTTAAGGGCACAACAGATACATCCACTGGGCAGCTCAACAATGTCCACATTTTCCCCCTGAAACAGTTCCCCATCAATTCCCACATCACCGAATTCATTAACCAGTACTGCTGTACCTGGACCACTGTGCTCCAAAAGATGTTTAACTAATGTTGTTTTTCCTGAACCCAAAAAACCGCTTACAATTTTAACCTTCATATTTTCACCAGCCCATTTATATTTTTTAAATCTATAAAATACAGCTGAAATTTATCCTTTCTGATACTGCCGCCTCAGCACCTCCAGAGGGCATACTACTTTCCATAATCGGCTTTACAATTCTTTTGTTTGATAACTCTCCTTTACTGGAACTCCGGGCTCTTTGGATGACTCCTGTATTAAAAAACTATTTATTCCAGATATAAACAAAATCAATGCTCCGGACAGGAAGGCCATTTGGTAACTCTCAGTATAATCAAATATATACCCTCCCAAGTATGCCCCCAGCGCCGCACCAATCTGATGGGACAAGAACACAAAACCGAACACCGTTCCCATAACCTTAACCCCCCAAATATCCCCGGTAAGAGCAGAGGTTAGAGGGCCGGTGGTAGTCCAGGAAAGGCCAAATATCACCGCTCCCACATATAAAGTGACAGGAGAGTAAGCAAAAGCAAAGACCATTAAAGCTGCGAACCTCATAAAATACACAATAGACAAGATATTTTTACGCCCAAACTTATCTGAAAGAGCTCCTGCGGAGGTAGTTCCCACAGCAGCAAACCCACCCATTATCCCAAAAGCAGTAGCGGCTACCAGGGGGTCCAGACCCAGATCAGTAGCATTGGCGGGGAAGTGTGTACTTATCATAGACATGGTATATCCACATCCAAAATAGGCTCCGGCTAGTTTTAAATACTGTTTGTTGGCAAGAAGGCCTTTGAAAGTTACCTTTTTCCTTTCTCCATCATCCACTGCTTTATTAGCTGCGGTTTCCGGATTATCTTTGACTAACAACAACACTAAAGGCATCAGCAAAACAATTAACAAGCCTCCAAGGATAAGAGCAGCAGTACGCCAATCAAAGGTTACAATTAAATATCCGATGAAGGGTGAAAATACTAAAGGGCCTAAAGGAAAACCGGTCATAGACAATCCCAGCGCCAACCCTTTCTTCTCTGTAAACCACTTGGTAATAAGTACTGAATTGGTCATTAAAGTAGTAGTGCTGTAACCAATCGCTGCCAATATTCCATAAGTAAAGAAAAACATAAAATATGAATTAACCTGTCCAAATATGATCAGAGTAACACCCAGTATAAACACACCCAGGGTAACCACAATCTTAGGGCCGTATCGGTCTATTAACCGGCCTACTAGAGGGGACAGCAAACCTTGGACCAGCATAAATGAAGAAACAGCAATGGAAACAGCCGTTCTGTCCCATTGAAATTCTGATGTTAATGGTTTCATAAAGATTCCAAAAGACAATACAATCCCACTGGTAACCAGGAGCATTAAAAACGAAATAAATACTATTACCCATCCATAGAAAAATTTTGGTTTATCCATAAAATCCCCCTTCTTGCTTTTTACTTATTCAATTTTTAATAATTTTTTACCGGTTTGACATTACCTCCTTTCTGTTAATCATGTGATTTTCAGGCAAAATACTAGTTAATTCATAAAAGCCTTGTTTTGCCAGTACTAAACATCGGCATAACAAAACAATTTTTCTTCCTATTTCCCCACGATAGACCATTGGTTAATCCTGCTGACAGCAAAATAAAAAATATTTTACTGTTACTAAACTTCAACGGCCAACAAATTTTTCTGACCCTTTTTATTTATCAAATAATTCTAATATTTCTCCGATAATATCAAACATAATATATTATGTCAATCATTTTCTAACAATTCAGAGAATTATTAGCTATGGTAATATTAGACTTATTAGTTCAAACTTTATGATGATAAATCTTTATCCTCAACTATTTCCTTCAACACACTTAAAAGATCGACTGCTTTTTGTATGGCATTTTTAGGGTCATCTGCATATCCGTCTGCTCCATACCTTTGGGCTATGTCTTCATTAACAGGAGCTCCCCCTATAAGAACTTTCACATTTGGATTCTTCTCTTTTATGCGTAAAATGACCTCCTTCATATTTACCATGGTGGTGGTCATCATAGCTGAAAGACAAACGATATCGACGTCGATACTTAATGCTTTCTCCACAAATTCTTCCACAGGAACATCTCGGCCTAAATCGTGAATTTCAAAACCTGTTACTTCAAAAACCATTTTTATAATATTTTTTCCAATATCATGTACATCACCCTGAACCACCCCAATGATTAAAGCTCCGGACACCCTGGCTTTCCTTTTTTTCATATTGGGTTCCAATATGTTTAGTCCCGCATATAAGGCTTCTGCACACAATAATAGCTCTGATATAAAATATTCCTGCTTTTCATATAAATCCCCAACCTCTTCCATCCCTGGGACCAACCCTTGATTAATTGCCTTGAATGCATCGATTCCTTCGTCAACCACAGCCTGTGCCGCAGAAGCAACTCTTTCTTCGTCAAAGATAATAACTCCCTGTTTTAATTCATTAAAAAGTTCTTTTGCTCTCTCTTCAGACATTTTAATTGCTCCTTAATAAAATAGTTTTTAAGATTATTAAGAAAGGATTTTTCTGTTTCTCTTGAAAAACTGAAGATAATTTAGAACATAACGAAGTTCATTGGAATTATAATCACTGACAGAACGCAGTACCGACTGGACCTTATGGTCACTAAGCAGTTCCAAGATATCTGGACCTAATGAAGATAAAAGGTTATCCACTTTCTCGTGTTCCATTAAAAAATAATGAAGAGTTGTCCCTAGACTGTTAGCAATTTTTTCAAGGGTGTCCAGGGAAGGAATTGTATAGTTGCTTTCTATTTGACTAATCAACCCCACAGAAACATCAACTTTATCTGCCAAAGCGGCTACCGTAAGCCCCTGGGATTCTCGAATCTGTTTAAGGCGTGTGCCAATACTGGTCTTGTAATAGCTTTTTTCTACAAAATAGGTAATGGTAAAATTTAATGCTTCAGCCAGCCGTTCTAACTGTTCATAGTCCGGCTCTACCTCATCAGATTCAAACTTATATATCAACTCTGCAGGAAGGTCGCTAATCTCTGCCAGTTCTTCTACAGATATTCCCCTTCCCTCCCTTAAAAATCGAAGCTTTTCTCCGGTAAACTTGTCCTCTTCGCTGTGAATAATTAATGCTGGGGATACATTCAGCGCTTCACTGATCTGCTTTAGGGCTGGAACCGAAGGTTTTTTTAATCCACGTTCTATAGTACTTAAATAAGAAGCCGACAAACCAGACATTTCTGCTAACTGTCCCAAAGTCAGCCCCCTTTCCAGGCGAAACTCTCTAATTCTGTTTCCAGGCATGCTAAAAACACACTCCCTTTATCAAAGTTTTGTATTATTAAAACTCCATACCTGCTCTAGCTTTAACACCAGTTTTATAGTGGTGTTTGATCATTTTTACTTCACTCACCATATCAGCTGCATCTATAATATCTTGATGAGCATTTCTTCCGGTTAATACTATATCCACGTGACTGGGGCGCTGGGACAGCATTTTCAAAACTTCCTCCAACGGCAGCACACCATAATCAACAGCCACATTAATTTCATCAAAAATCACCAGGTCGTATTTCCCACTCATAACGGCTTCTTTTCCCAGTACAAATCCATTCCAGGCCAGACTGCTGTCATCTTCAACCAATATTCCTTCTGGAGAAATACGGTTTCTTCCTGTCTGGACAAACTTTATATTTGGCAGGTACTTGTTAATTGCCTTAATCTCCCCGTAGTTTGGGTCACATTTTTTAAATTGAAGAAGAAATATCTTTTCGTCATGACCCGTAGCCCTTAGAGCCAATCCTAGTGCGGCCGTGGTCTTTCCCTTGCCTTTCCCTGTATACACCAACACAAGCCCTTTTTTATCCTGCATTTAATCCACCTCAACTTATATCGCTTTTTCCATCATTCTTCTGCTGTTTTCTACCTAAAAAAACTTATCTTAGCATACCTAAATTAATCAAGCATATTTATAAATTTCGATATAAGTATAACACAAACTTACTTCTTTGTCTTTCCTCAAAAATTTATAATGGTTGAGGTTTACAGTAACACATTTCTTACTATCCACTGAGGCTGCTGCCGCACTTTGAGCAGAACAAAGAATCATTTTTATTCTTGCCCCCGCATTTGGAGCAAAACACATCTTCTGCAGGAGCCGTCTGAATTTTTGTTCCACATTTTCTACAGAATAATGCATCTTCAGTGGCAGCTGTGCCACATTGCGAACAGTTAATTCCTCCCCCTTTAGGTGCATGGGGTTGTTGTTGAGGAGGTTGCTGTTGAGGAGTCTGGTCAGTTCCCTTCCTCTGCATATTCTGAGCCATGGCATTTCCCATGCCCATGCCCATACCCATACCCATGCCCGCCTGATTCATAGCGTTCATGCCGGGATTCTTTACACTTTCTTTCATTGCATCCACCATATTAATCTGACTATAATTATCAATACTGCCTAAAATATTGACAGAGGATCGTTTGCGAATAGCATCTTGAAGTTCTTTTTGAAGAGAAATGTTCTGCGTAACAAAAGATATCATTTCCAGGCCCAGCTTCTGAAACCTTTCATTAACAGAACCTAAAACTGCTTCATCAATAATCTGGTAGTTTTGAATTAACTCTGCTATAGTTACCCCCTGATTTGCCACCATAGGAGAAAAATTAGATATAATATAACTTCTTAACTGCCCACGGATGTCCTCCACCGTGTATACCTTGTTTGTGCTGGTCACATCAATCAAAAGCAAAGCCGGGTCCATTACACGAAAAGAAAAAGTCCCAAAGGCCTTAATCTCTACCTGTTCAAACTTGGGATCTGGGATCAATACCGGCTTAGGGGTTCCCCACTTTTGATCCAAAAAACGTTTGGTGCTAACATAATAAACATCCGATTTAAAAGGTGATTTGAATCCGTATGACCAGCTCTTTAGGTTAGTTAGAACTGGAAGTGTCTGAGTGCTTAAAGTATACGTGCCCGGCTCTAAAAAAACATCAGCAATCTTTCCTTCATTAACAAAAATTGCTCCCTGCCCAGGGCGGACCACCAGTTTCCCCCCGTTTTGAATTTCATTATCTTCCATGGGATATTTATAAACAAGGATTTCTTGACCCCGATCTTCCCATTCCAGAATATCTAAAAATTGTTTTCTAAAAAATCTCATTGCCGTTCCTCCCGTTAAGATGTCCGTCATTTAACTTGAATAACAGACGAACCCTCTACTTTATAACTTTTAATTCTTCAGTTTTTCTTTTAAGGCAGCCAGTTCATGGTCAATGCTGCTTTTCTTTTCTATTTCTTTAAACCTGCTCTCTAAACTATCATCCGTTTTAAGCTCGTTATATGCTTCAGCCATAGCCTCTTTTTGCCGTACCTTCTGCTCCATTTTTTCTAACTTGCCCAGGGCATCACTGGAAGAAGCCCCACCCATAGCCTTAGCAATGCTGCTTTGAGCTTTTGCGCTTCTGCTTCTGGCAATAAGGTTATTGCGTTTTCGCCTGGCTTCTTCAATTTTCTCATTAAGCTGTCTCAGATTTCCCTTGAGATTATTAACCTGTTCAACCTGCTGCTGGTGGAGCTCATAATATGTGGTATAGTCGCTGTCGAAGCTGTGTTTTTTATTAAGAGCTTCCCTGGCCAACTCTTCATCCCCAACCTTCAGGGCTTCCATGGCCCGCATCTCCCACCTATCCATTTCCGCCTTGTTTTGTTCCACAATGGACTTAAGCCTCTTCTCTTCAGCAATGGCATACGCTACTCCCTGGGCAGCTTCACCTAAGAGTTTTTCCAGATCTATAATAATCTGGTTAGCCATTTTCTCAGGATCCTCTGACTTGTCTATCAAGGCATTAATATTAGATTTTACTACATCCGTAAAACGATTTAATATTCCCATTTTTTTAACTCCTTCCTGTAATTGTGTATAAATTTAAGTATTACATATTACTTCTCATTAATACAGGGTAAACAACAGAACTGGACTTACCTCCATAATTCTATTACTTTTTTAAATGCTTCTCTTTCAGAGGGCATAAAAATTTAGCATTAGTAAAAAAACAAAGCTTATTACTTAGGCCTGGGATAAACCATTATGGCAGTACTAATAACAGGTTCCCCAATCATGAAAGTTACCTTACCGGAAATTATTTGCACAAACAAATATTCTAGTTTATCCTTTCTCAAGTAATCAAAAAAATCAATGTTTATATATTGTGGATAACCTAAATTTGATGTAGCTATTGCCCTGACACTTCCTTTATTTAAAATATCATAACCATTGTTATTATATGATAACTGGTCGGTAAAATCTCGAATCTCTAGAGTCATTTCATCACAGAGGACAAAAAAAACCTCACCATAATTTCTAAGGCAAAGCCATTTACGCAGTGAACCATCTTTAATTAAAATATTAACATTATTGTTATTCCCAGTTCCCAGCTTAATCACTTGATCAACCGTGTAATCTTGATTATAAATGGAAACAAAATCCCCTTTTTCAACATTATAAATATGATTATTACCCATATGAAACACCCCGTTACCATTAATTTCGAATAAAATTAGTCTGATAAACAACCCAAAAAAAAGTTGTCTAATGAGGAAGGTAAAACCAATTCTAATTAATAATATCATATATATGACTGCATAGGAACAGATAATCTTAAAAGGTGGGGCGATTTTAATAATTTAACGAAAACCCCCTTTCGCTTTTATCTATTAGACAATTGTAATCACCTTGTAATCACACTTTAATAGGCCGGGGTATTGTTTATTGACATTTTTAAAATCATGTGTTAATATAACGTCACATGCCGAAGTGGCGGAATTGGCAGACGCACTTGACTCAAAATCAAGCGTACTCTGTACGTGCCGGTTCGAGTCCGGCCTTCGGCACCAACTTAAAAACACAGTAACCACAACACTTTGATAGGCTGTGGTTACTTTTTTTGTTATTTATCTACTTACTCCAATACGGTGTATTTTGACTAAAATTTTGACTAGAATACTATAATTCATAGTGCCTGACACCAACTTATCTCTCATTGGCAATCCCAGAGTCGAACGACAGAGGAATCGGTCACGGGTCAGCGGTATATTAACCAATTAACCAATCAACCAGTCAAAAATCATGGTATTTACGTTCAATCATTTCATTTGCTTTGGGGGTAGCAAATGATACAAACCAGGAATCCATGATTAA
Organism: Candidatus Contubernalis alkalaceticus; assembly: GCF_022558445.1. Taxonomy (NCBI): domain Bacteria; kingdom Bacillati; phylum Bacillota; class Dethiobacteria; order Dethiobacterales; family Dethiobacteraceae; genus Candidatus Contubernalis; species Candidatus Contubernalis alkaliaceticus. Next base: position 1,125,053 of record NZ_CP054699.1, on the reverse strand, counting down.
CAGTGACTGGTCAAAATCTATCCACTGCCCTTCAGTATCCTTGGTTACTACGAGGTATTCCGAAGAGTTCACTGGAATAACCGGGGTAAAAAATCCATCGTCTGGCGATGCGTCAGCCGATTGGAGAACACTGGCCTATTCTGTGATGCACGAACAGTCCTAGAAAGCACCATCGAACAAGTACTGGTTACTGCTATCAACCAAACACTATGTGATAAGAACTTCTTCCTAGTCACACTACAGAATAACATCAAAACCGTCCTGAACCGCAAAAATAATCAGACTTTAGCTGGTATCGTCAAGCGCCTGGAGGAACTTCAAATTGAGCTTCTGAAAATGGCCAACTCCAAGGCCGATTACAAAGATGTCGCCGAAGAGATTTACCGCCTACGTGAAGAAAAACAAAGGTTCAGCAGGAAAGCGCTGGACGGGATGAACTGAAAAAACGAATTGCCGATATGAATATATTCTTAAAAGAGCAACCCGCAGCCATAACCGGTTACGAGGAGCAGCTTGTCAGGCGGCTAATAGAAAAGGTCAACGTCTACGTAAACAAGTTCACCGTGGAATTCAAATCCGGCGTGGCGGTGTTTTTGAAATGTGACCCCCTAAAACGAGTAAGGCACTCTACGAAATTAGAGCGTAGGGTGCCTTGTTTTGTTTTTTATAGGTTATTTTCTTTTTCCTGTTACTGAGATAAGATTCAGATACTTGCCGTTATCGGCTTTCATCATATCTATATCCTGCTTTGCAATTGGATTATCGGTAGCAAGCCAATCACTCCACGCTGTGTCGGTGCAGTCCATTTCCTTAATCGAAAAGTCGTCTAAATGCTTTTCAAGAATTTGCGTCCACCATTCAATGCAATGCAATGTGGCAAAACCCTCGTCGTCTAAAAACGGCTTTAACGCATCAGGTATGATGCCGTTCATTTCCTGCTTTGTGCCGGGAATAGCAATTGCAACCGGTGCGCCCTTTTTAATCAGCGATTTCAAATGCTTCTCAAAATAGTCATCGTTGTTTCCGTAATAGTGGTAGGAATCAACGCTTATTAGTGCATCGAAGTACTCGTCTGCAAAAGGCAACTCCACCGTTGCGTCGGCATGGATAGGAACAACCAAGTCATCAACACCCATTTGCAGAAAACGCTTATAGTTATCGGTAGCTGTAATCCATAAATCAACTGCAAATGTTTGTACGCCGTATTCTTTAACTAGAAACACCGATGTTAACCCCGTGCCGCAGCCCAGATCTAAAACACGCATTTCCTTCGTGAGTTCAACACATTGGGTGATCTCGTCAAGCATAAGCATTGCGTTTGGACCCATAAAATTTTGCGATAGAAAGCGCTTATCATACTTTTCTGTACGATGATAGTTATACATTATTTTTACCTCCATATTTTTATGAAATAAAAATAGTGCCGGAGGCGGCTACATTACTGCCATGCCCCCGGCAATAATACGGACTCTCGTGTACTATATTTTGTGTTCATAAAACCCTCCTGATAATTTAAGCTTAATAAGCTTATGGAGCTATCTTATAATATTATGTATTGTCGCTATAGTCAACTATGTTAGCGTCCGCTTCCTCCTTCGCCTAATAATTTTAGTCCAATCATTCACTCGGCCATACACTCATACCCGATGGCTTCAAATTCATGATTATACTTATTTACCGAATAATGTGTATGACATTATTACGTGGTGAAGCTGGTTTGGGTTCCTCTGCTGCATAACCCATAACAACCGAGCCATATACAATATGGGTTGCCGGAATATCCAAGTCATTCAAAAGCTCACGGATTAAAGGCATATGAGTAAAACCTGGTAATTGACTCAACCAGCAGGAACCGATACCAAGGGCATGTGCAACCAACATCATATTTCCGATGGCTAATGCTGAATCGGGCATTGAGTTTCCGTTGTCTTCTAAATTAGAGACAATAACAAAGGTAGGTGCGTGATACAGGAATTCTGCGTTCTCGTCTTGCGCATTTTCAATCAGGCTCACAACATAATGGTGGGTTTCAGGCACAACGGGAATAGATAAAAGGGTCTTATAGTATTCTTATTTTATACAGGTTGCATATAAAAATCGCCCATAACCTATTTCCGCTGCATTTTTCATTAATTCTCCATTTAACCAAAGTGCAATATCGGCAAAGTTCCTATCTTCTAATGGCCATTTAGCATACTGCTTTAAATGATAATCTTCCTCCGACAACTCATTTAATTTTGATACCCATTTATCGTGTAGTAACTTTATTGTTTCTTTTGCCTTTTCAACATTTCCTGGCCAAGGGATGTCTTCTATATTTAATGTACCATCTCCAAAATTGCAATCCAATGCAGTAGTCCACCAATATATAATATGCCACATAGTCCATGCAATACTGGAGGGCCCAATCTCATAACTTTCCTTTTCAGGCCAATCTATACGCCATCCATCATCTTGCTTACGGACCTGAAGACCCGAGGGCTTGAATGCCCAAAGTGCCTCTGCATCTTCAAGATTTTCAGTATGATAAAGATAAAGTTGCCAGCACATGTCTAGCTGAAATAGTATATTCTCTTTTATGTGATGATCTCTCATTGATTGTAACACTCCCTCATTTATTAACATCGAGCCCGCTTTAAATATCATTATAGATTATCTGTATATACCACTAAACCATGGTTAATACAATAAACATATTGGAGTGGTATCATTTTAGTTAAGTAACAAAACTCGTAATTCTGGAAATAATAACCCAAAAAAGAAAGAGGTGTCCAGATGCGAGTATATGATAAAGAATTTAAAGAAGAGGCCATTAAGCTGTCCGGCGAAGTAGGTCCGACAGTAGCTGCTGAAAAGCTAAAAATTCCAGTCACTACTCTTTACACATGGCGAAGCAATGCAAACCGTTAAATGAATATCTGCAATTTGCAGCACTCGTTGATAGAAGATAAATAACCTCTATTTTCGTTTCCGGATAACAGTATCTTCTATATAAGGTTGTTGCCTTTACTCCGGCTGTGTAAATAGCTTTTATATCAATATGGGACAAGTCTCTAAAACGTATCACAATGCAATATGGTTTTCGAGCAACATTGTTTTCTTTTCTTCGATAGTAACAGGCAACTCCTTAGACAAGATCTCTGTGATTACACGCCAAAAACGGTTTCGCGGGTTAGCAGAATAAAAACCTGCTTCGCGGGATTTTTAGGATGGCATAGTTCCAAGAATTTAGATTCTTAAGTTGTCATCGAAAATCGGTTCAAGATTGTGTATAGCTTGCTCTTTCATCATTTAATACCCTCTGGCTTTCATCATTATGTACTCTGATATTCCTGTTTTGAATAAATCCGGGACTAGGCCATATTCTTTATAACCCAGGTTTTCATACAGTTTCTTTGCGTTCATGTTAAAATCACTGACATTAATAAATATTTTAGTTGAGTTAGCAAAACCAAGGCTTTCAAAGTGCTGCAACAAGGCGGTGCCAATACCTTGAGAACGGCACTCCTTTCTAACAGCAATAATTTTGCAATATGGAAATTCACAGAATACCCCTTTAGGGACTATCCATATAAATCCTAAGCAGACACTGTCTTCGTTAACAGCAACATATATCTCTTTGCTTTTTATGCCTTCTGTAAAGCAGGCTTGCAAATAATCAAAAGGTCTATTATACGCTTGCCCCAATTCAGAATTCTTAACTGCTTCTATACAGCCGGGTATATGCTTTTTCGTTCCGGTTATTATCATTATATTAAACATGATTACGGGGCTATCCCGTAATCACCTCCCCCTTTATGTTGTTTTTCCTCTTGGAGCAGCTCCAGTACAATTTCCATCTTAAATTTGAGCCATTCTCTCTAAATCGGACACCGTTTCGTGAAGATATCGTGACATTTCATAAAGTTTTGAAATATTAGTCCTGGTTGATGGATATGCCGCAGATGTGGATTTGACGGATAACTCCTCCGGAGTTACCCACAAGCTCCACAACTGCTTGGACAACACTTCGCGTTGACCACATACCCACAACCTTTACTGCTAAAATGATTTTTGTTTTTTAAAAACTCTAAAACCATTCATTATTTAAGCCACAATGTCATGGGCAAAAAGCTTTTTATATGCCAGCGGTGTAATCCACCCCAAAGAGGCGTGTCGCCTTTGTCTGTTGTAATAAACTTCTATATATTCAAAAATGGCCTGTTTTGCTTCATCTCGGGTTTCAAATATATAAAAATTAGTGCATTCACATTTTAAACAGCTAAAGAAATTTTCTGCACAGGCATTATCGTAAGGATTGCCCTTGCGACTCATGCTTTGCCTGATATTACTAGTTTTTAATAGGTCTTTGAAATCATTTGAGCAGTATTGACTTCCTCTATCTGAATGAAATATTAGATCTTTTTTGGGTTTTTCGTTTCTTACGGCCATCGCCATTGCTCTTATAACCAGGTCTTTGACAATTCTATCTCCCATAGCGTAACCTACGACATCTTTGGTGCATAAATCCTTTACTATGGCTGTATATAGCCAGCCTTCATCTGTCCAATTATATGTAATGTCTCCCACCCAGACAGTATTTGGTAGCTCTGTATTGAAGTTCTGCTCTAATAAGTTTGGTGCTACCGGTAAATTGTGCTTGCTGTTGGTTGTTGCTTTCCACTTAGCTCTACGCTTTGACTTGATGCCGTTTTCTTTCATCAGCCTATAGACTGTTCCACGGCTGCAGTGTATGGTTTCTTTAACCTCTGCCCAGATAGGGTCGACGCCCCATACTGGGTGCTTGATATGGGTCTTTTTTATTATCTTAAGGATTTTTTGATCCTTTTTTTCTCGATTAGATGGTGGCCTGTCCACCCAGTCATAATAACCACTTCGGGAAACTTTTAATAGCATACACATTTTCTCCATAGAATGCCCGAATTTGTGAGTTTTAATAAATTTAAATTTGTCACTAATTGTTACTTTTTCTATGGTTTTACGAAAATGGCTACTGACTTTTTTAAAATGTTTACAGTATCATTAGCGTCGCTAAGCTCTTTTCTAAGCTTTTTATTCTCTGCTTCAAGCTCTAAAAGCTTTTTGGCAGCAGCGTCTTTCGGTAAAGTCTTATTATTTACCCATCTTCTAATGGCAGGCTCTGATACTCCTAGATCCTTTGCTACCTTACTTACTGGGACACCTTTTTCTACAACCATTTTTACAGCACCTGACTTAAATTCATCATCATATCTAATATTATTTTTACCCATTCTAAACACCCTTTCATGATTTAATTATACAATCACGATTGTGTGTCCGTCAAAGTCGGAACGAGTCATTATGGAGATTACCGGATTTGCCGGACACGTAGAAACACTCTATAATTAATTATTGAAAGGACGTGTTTAGTAAATGTCTGGTAGCAAGTATCACAAGCGATTTGACCCGGAATATAAAAAAGAAATGGTTCGCTTGGTGGAGGAGCTAGGCAAGTCCCCCGCAGAGGTAGCTAAAGATATAGGTGTGACTGCCACCACTGTACGGCGCTGGGTTGTGCAATTTGGCAGTCAGGGCAGTGCTTCCTTCCCAGGTAAGGGGAATCTTCATCCCGTTGACGAAGAAGTTCGTAAACGGGATAAGCGCATTAAAGATCTGGAAGAGGAGAACGCCATTCTAAAAAAGGCCATGAGCATCTTCGCCAAAGACGGGAAATAAAATACTTGTTTATCAAGGACTATCGCTCCGAATTTTCCGTCACGAGGATGTGCACTGTTATAGACGTCAGTCGGAGCGCTTTTTACGAATGGCTTAAGAAGCCTCTAACCAAGACAGAGCAAGAAGACCGGGAGCTGGCAGAAAAAATAAAACAACTGTTTTTTGACTCCCGCTGCACTTATGGCCACCGCCGGATAAAGAAGAAATTAAGAAAAAAAGGGACTAAGTGCAGCAATGACCGGATTCGTCGTTTAATGAAGCAGGTGCATCTTGTGGCAACTATTAAAAAAGAGCTGATACGTAGAAAGCGTTTCAAAACCCGTTCCTGGGCAAGGCTAGCGGTAATTGATCATATTCTCTGGTACAATTCTGAAAGAATCCATAGCTACCTTGATGATATGTCTCCAATGGAATTTGAGCAGCAATACTATAACAATATGCGGTTAACAGCCGCTTGATATAGATGGCATTAAAAGAGTAAGCAATTTTGAGAATGGCAGATAAAATGAACGCTTTTTGGTGTCCGGCTGACCCCTAACACTCCATTATGATTGAATTCCTGGGGTAAGTGGTTGTAGCCATCTTTACTGAGCTGGTTATAAGAACGAAATAGATCTGGTAAACATGTGACAGAAAGAGAACGCTACCAGATAGAAATACTGTTGAAAGAGAGACTGCGCCCCATAGACATCGCTAATCGCCTGGGAAGAGACCGTATATAGGGGTTCACAAGGGTTGAGCTTTTCCAAAATATGGTGGGCATTTAATATTGCACTTTATGATACAATAAAATATCGTAAAAAGTCTTTAAAAAATAACAAAAAGGTGGAATAACAATGAGATTCTCAGTGGAATTATTTAGTTATCGCTCTATTTTTTTGAAAAGTAATAGCTTTTTTAAACTATGCCTGAGAAGCCGAGGGCTGATAGATAACGAAACAATAGGAATAGACAATTATAAAAAAGAATCTTTAGTGCTGCAGGATAAACGTCTGGGAGGGCTGGGCAGGGAGGTTAACTACAACCATATGATGATGCCGAGGGGAACAGGCATAGGAGAAGCTGAGCCGGGAATCATTGTCCAGTTTGAAGAATCCTTAGATGCCGCACTAATTGTAGAAACCAATGCAGTTAAAGATATTAACGAATTCCGTCAGATGTTTTGCATGCGCCTGGTAGACGTATTAGGCAACTCCCTTGATATCCCTCTGTCTCGTCCCGATGTAGAAGTTAATTGGAATGGTCTGCGCCGTTATGTTATTCCCATTGCTGAATTCCTAAACTCTAAGTTCTTCAAAAAAAAGCTTAAATGAAATATGTTCTTAACAAAAGTTTTTTCCCAAAACCATTAAAGACAGCCTATTTCAGCCGTCTTTAATGGTAATAATGTTTACTATTGCCCTACCTGCTAAAGTGATTATTAAAAATATTTCTATAATTATGCATCATATTTGTTGTAGAAACATTTCAATATATATAGGGCTGAGATAATAGCTTTTCAATCAAAACACCAAATTGAACAATTCATACTTAACCCTAAATAACCAACGGAGTAAGTATATATACGATTAAAGCAGTAGATACCAGTCGCATAACAGCACCCAATATAGCAGCCTTCATTGCTTCGCTTTCATTCAGGTCAGTTACTTGAGACCAAATAGCTGGAATCTGGCCAAATATAATCTGCAGCGGGAAACATGAAGCAGCCAATATGAAGGATCCTATTGCCAGCTTTGGATCAATGGAAGCATTCTGAACGGTATTCAGCAGTTGCCCCATAGCCATGGTGGGAGAAACCATAATTGAAAGAATACCTGTTTCAGGGTGAATGGACAAATATTCCAGTGCGCTGCTTATCCAGCCATTTACAGGACCCCAGATGCCTAAATAGTCCAAAGCGCCAATTATGCCAAGTATTACAGCACCGGCTGGTATAACCAGTAAGAAAAGGAGTTCGGCTCCTTCCTTAGCTGCACCAAATATTGTGGTCAATGCCGGAGTATTCGGTGTGAATTTTGGCATGCTATCCAACTCCATACTTTTTGTATCTCTATAAATAGTTAAGCGAAGGAAAAGTGGAACTACAATCAAGGGGACAAAGAGCATTATAAGAATTACTGGAAATACTTTAATTCCAAGAACAGTCAAGGCTGTCAGGCCCAACATAAAGGTTGCTAAAGACTGTTGGGATTGTACCATGGTAGCAATGGCAATTTTTTGCTCATCTTTGGTAGCGTTGGCTTTAGGCAAAATTGGCCCTGCTATCCTCCCGGCAGCATTACTGTCACCAATAATGTTGTAAACACTAGGTATGATCACTGCACAATTAACTCCGATGTATTTCATAATAGGAACAAAAATACGTATCAAGGCATCTGTAAATCCTAAACGCTCAAGGACTCGTCCTACAATGATACTAACTACAATAGCTATACCTACAATACCATCAAAAATAAAGATACTGAAAGCCCTGTAAGCACCATCCACCATGGCGTTAAAAATACCAGCAACAGTTTCAGGGATAAAAAGTAAACCAAGCATAGCTGCAATTACAAGAATCAATCCAACTATTTCAATTTTCTCATACGTACGGGCTTTCTCTTTGGTTTTCTGTTCCACAACTAACATATTATCCACTCCTCCCATAGTATTAAATTACTTTTTATCCACCAGCCAAAGGGGGGATTAATGAGATTTTATCTTTTTCATTTAACACCGTTGCTAAACCTTTTAAAAAGGCTATATCTCGTCCGTTCAGCAGCAATCTCACATCTTCACGGACAGAAATAGGTGTCCCGTCATCTTTGATTACTCTTTGATGAAATTTTTGGCCTAGTTTTTCAGTTAAGGCCGCCAAAAGATCATAAAGAGTGGATCCAGGGGGGAGAGTAAGCTCAATCTCCCCCCTAAACCCTATTATCTTGCCAATATCGGCAAGGCCTTTAACTGTTATGGTAATCATTATCTATATCACCTGATTTCTATTATTAACTACTTATCCTGCAGCAAACCAATTAAGTCGTCTAATCCTAAGGCACGAAGTTTTTCTTCTGTTGGAACACCTTCATTGGTCCAGCCACGGGCTTCATAGTATTCATTAAGCATTATATCCAGATTCTCTTGGCTGATACACTCACCTTTAGAGTTACCGTCCTTTAAAGGTTCATTCATAATACGCTCTGGGAAATTATCATCCTGGCGGGTAAGACCTGCAGCAGTATTGTAGACCTTTGCAACGTTATTAAGCCTTTCCCCTACAGTTTGGACGTCTTCAGCTGTAAACTTAAGGCCGCTGATAGCTTCCAGCAGAGAGGCAGTATTCTGTGTTGCAATCCCAGGAACTGCCATATCTAGTATAAAGGCACACATAGTAGCACAGTCACATGTTACTGCACGCACATCTTGATTCCATTTTGTCAGTTTTCCCTTACCTTCATATGCGAAACGGTCTACTTCTTCAGGAATGGGAATTCCGAATATCTCTTGGAAAGCATAGCCACGGTTGTGGTCTGCACCAGTGTAAGAAGTAGCGTAGTTTAGGCCCTGGGCTTTGGCCCCCCGCACATCATAGCCGGGCATTTCCAGGCCTTTAACGTGCATTGCAAACTTTTCTGAACCTCCACCGATCTTTGCTGCTGCAATTTTTGTCCCCTCAGCCAACAAGTCACCCAGACCACGGCGGTAGGTTATATCCAATAAGAGATCCATGAATGCAATGTCGTTTCCAAACTTCAGTTCCACTCCACCGGTGTCTTCTTTGGTTAATAGACCCTTCTCGTAACACTCCATGGCAAAACCTACCACCACACCTGCTGAGATTGTGTCTAACCCCAATTCATCACAAACACGGTCAGCCGTAATAACTACATCCAGGTCATCTATTCCAAGGGTGCTGCCCAGGGAGTAAATGGACTCAAATTCAGGACCTTCTGTCAGCATACCGGCATATCTTCCACCCCGGGCAAGTTTCATCTGACTGCAGCCAACAGGACATTTATAGCAGTGTTCACGGCCTATTTTCTTTTCATTATTTGCTTCCAATCCAAGCTTGTCTACTGGAATCCACTCACCAGTATCCGACCAATTTCTTGTGGGCAGTATTCCTAGTTCACCGGCTAAATCTACAACACAGGGTGTTCCGGCATTGGAGAACATTGAATAAAGAACATGGCTTTCTTTCATAGCTTTATTCATTACAGACCGGGCTGTTTTGTAAGCATCTTTGTCATTAATAGCTACTTCTTTTTGACCCCTTACAGCAATAGCCTTAAGGTTTTTTGAACCCATTACGGCTCCGAGACCCTTCCGGCCAAATGCCCTGCGCTCGTTAATTATGCAGGAATACTTTACCATATTTTCACCTGCAGGGCCAATACAGGCCACTCTGATATTTTGGTCTCCAAGATCATTTTTTATCATTTGCTGACAGTCAAAGGTTTTTGTTCCCCACAGCTGTTCAGCAGAACGGAAGGAAATTTTATCTTCGTTAATATAGACATAAACAGGTTTTTCTGCTTTTCCCTCAATAATTATAACATCATAGCCTGCAAACTTAACTTCCGCCGGGAAATAACCCCCGGAAGATGCCATTCCAATGGCTCCTGTCAAGGGAGATTTAGCCACAGCTGCAATTCTGCTGGCACATGGAACGTTAGTGCCGGTAAATGGACCCGGAGCAAAAATTAGTTTATTTTCTTCTCCCAGAGGATCTGCAGTTGGAGAAACTTCTTTCATTAAAATGTTAATCCCAAACCCTGCACCACCAATATAATTTTTGGCCATTTCTTCAGTAGTATCCTCTAAAGAGAAGGTCTGTGTTGTTAAGTTGAGCCGCAAAATTTTACCCTTATATCCGCCTTTTAACATCTAAATCCACTCCTTTGCTTTTTTCTTAAATGTTCTTATACTTTTACCAGTAATATCAGGGACATGTGTTAGCACTCACTACTCTAAACAAGTCTATACTATGTGTTTGTACTTTTTAACTCTCTCCCAGCAAATTCCTGCTGTAAACTCATGGTATTTCTGCATAAAAACATAAAGTTAAACATATTTAAACTATTACTTAATAAACAGTGGGGCTAAAAAGCCGGCTACCAATCCGGCAGTCACCAAACGAATAATTGAGCCAACGATTGCAGCCTTCATAGCTTCAGCTTCAGTAAGGTCGGTTACCTGGCCCCAAATAGCTGGAATCTGTCCAAAAATAATTTGAAGTGGGAAACATGAACATATTACAACAAAGGCACCTAAAACTAACCTTGGTTCTACAGCAGCTTCTTGAAGAGTAGAAACCAGCATCCCGATGGCTAAGGTGGGAGAAACCATAATGGCCATGATACCTGTTTCAGGATGGACAGATATAGCTCCCATTAAATTGGTAATCCAGGCGTTAATGGGGCCCCAAATACCCAGGTATTCTAAACCCCCAATGAGACCAAGGACTACAGCACCAGCAGGAACAACCAGTAAGAATACAAGTTCGGCCCCTTCTTTGGCTGCACCGAAAATTGTGGTGAGTGCCGGGGTATTTGGTGTAAACTTGGGTAATTCCTCTAACTCAACTTTTTTAGTGTCCCGGTAAATAGTAAAACGAAGCAATAGTGGCGTTAGGATTACAGGAACAAAGATAACCAAGACAATTACTGGGAATATATTAATGCCTACCATAGCCATAGCCGCCAGTCCCAACATAAAAGTTGCAAGAGTCTGCTGGGATTGGACTGTGGTAGCAACAGCTATTTTTTGCTCGTCTTTAGTAGCTTTAGCCTTGGACAGAATCGGCCCGGCAATCCTTCCGGCTGCGTTGCTGTCACCGATAATATTGTAAATAGGTGGAATAATTACGGCAGAGTTAATACCCAAATGCTTCATTACAGGAACAAAAATTCGTATTAGAGCGTCAGTAAAACCTAGACGTTCCAGCACTCTTCCAATAATAACACTTACGATAATAGCAATACCCACTTTGCCTTCAAAAATGAAATTTTGAAAAGAACGGAAAGCGCCATCCACCATGGCGTTAAAAACGCCGGCTACAGTTTCAGGAATAAAAAGTAATCCGAGCATAGAAGCAATAACTAGAACTAATCCCAAAATTTCTACTTTCGCAAGGGAACGGCTTTGCGTTTGTTTTTCAGCTTCTGATTTTAATGATGACATATCTACACTTCCTTTTCATTAAGATTTAAAATTTATGAATCAGCTAAAACATAATACCCTAATTTATATCACCACCTCCTTGCTAAATAACCGCTTTTAATAGCTGGCACACTCAGGCGTAAAGTTATTAACTAACCCCCCACAGGTTTCAAAGAAAAAGTCTTTATCTTAAACGTGAGATATTTCACTTAAATTTATTTTACAATTAAACATTAATTAAGAGAAATACCCGTTTCCTATTTCATTTATAACTTAATATAATTAATGATAATTTCCAGTTACATCTATCATTAAGAGTAATTAATGGTATAAGATATTTTGTTAACGTTTTATTATTAAGATGTTGTGTTATAATAATAGTAATGTTATAATTTTCACAAGGAATATTTGAAATTACTGCAATCTATATTACATAATTTATAAGGGAAGGGATATTATGTCATGTGATTTTTTTCTTTCCGTTCATCAAAGTCTTTATTAATAAATCATCTAGAAACATCGAAAAGAATCTTCATACAAGGGGGATTGCTATGGAATTACATCAATTGGAATACGTTTTGGCTGTTGCAAAATATCAAGGATTCACCCGTGCGGCTGAAGAGATAAAAGTTTCTCAGCCCTCCCTTTCTCAACAAATCAGCAAACTGGAGAGTGAGTTAGGGATTAGCATATTTGTTAGGACCACCCGTTCAGTGCGGTTAACGCAAGCAGGAGCCGAATTTGCTGCTCATGCTGAGCGAATCATGGCGGAAATAAAAAGAGCAGAACAATCTATAAAAAAATATTTATCTGTAGAAAAAGGCCAGCTCTCTATAGGGGCTATCCCAATAATTGGGCACTACCGAATTCCCAACCTCCTTGCTTCATTTCAAAGTAAATTTCCAGATATAAAAATAAATATTATAGAAGAACAATGCGAATTGCTTTTGGGAATGATACATTCTGCAAAGATAGATGCAGCCATTCTTTCACAGAACAACTTTGATTCAATGCTTAACTATTACCCGCTAGAAACTGACCACATGGTAGTAGTAATAAATAAAGATCATCCTTTCTCCCATAAAGATTATCTTGAACTGCGGGAATTAAAAACAGAAAAGTTTATTACTGCACCAAATACTTCCGGTAATTACCAGGACCTTTTAAGAGCCTGCAAATCTAACGGCTTTGTGCCAAAGGTACTGGTGAACTGCCATTCTGTAAATACAATCCTAGGGTTGGTTCAAGAGGGGCTTGGCATTGCTGTTCTCTCATCCCGTGGAGCTGAACAGAATTATAAAGCTGGTTTAGTGCTTGTCCCATTAATTCCACCTATAGAAAGGCCGCTATATCTGGCTGTGCAGAAAAACAACGAACATAACTACCAACTAAGAATCTTTTTAAAATTTGCATTAGAGTGGATTGATTCCAATAATATACATGCTAAAACTTCAGCTTTGTAACATCTTTATATAACTTCATAATCAATATCTTTCCTAAACTAAAATAATCAAATAACATTCCTAATATATATCCTTTTGTAATTGAAGTTGCAATTATACTCTAAAAGAAAAAACAAATTATTAAAGGCCTTTAAGACTCAAAATCAAGCGTACTCTGTACGTGCCGGTTCGAGTCCGGACTTTGGCACCAATACCATAAATAAAGGGCTTCCAGCGTTTGAGGCAAAAAACTTAAAGCCCACACTTTTTTCAAACACACATTTTTTAGGCTCCCCATAGGGGAGCCTAATTTTTGAAAAGGAAACAGATTTTTAGCTAAACATGTGATGTCTCTAATCATCTGAGAGCATTAAGTATTTTTCTTTATGGATTAAACTAATTGAGCTGCTCTCTGGATTTTCTTCATCTGGTTTAAAATCAAAAACATCTTCTGCCACTGTCTGCATAACTGTTTCTGTAACTCTTGTTTTTATTTGCATTTCTAGAACATTTAACTGTTCCTTCAATTTTTTATTTTTATTTTGTGAATTTTCTGCTACTTCCCTCCAAACTTCAGCATAAGCTTTATGTTTATCAGCTTCTTTAGTTGTTTTTGCTTCACCTGCCTTAATTTCTTCCATATCTGCTCTTAAATTAGCTTTTTTTGCTTCTTCATAATCTCTATTATTCAAGAATTCTTCAACTTTACGCATTGCCCACTCTAACACTTCTCCTAATACTCTCGTAAAAAATTTTAATATCATTGGCCATGCAATTCCCACAAACCACTTAATTAAAGAAGATATTAAACCCTTTTTCATTAATCACACTCCCTTGGTTGTTAGCCTTTTCGTTATAGACAAAAAAATAATATAATGTATAATTAAAAACCATTAATCTTACAATATATCTATGCTGTATAACCTTTAACGGTGCATCCTCCTTAGAAATATTTATTAGACTCATGGCTCAAAAACATGCTCCCGTCGGTAATGTCAACCTAAAAAATAAGATTAATTAAAAAGGGAATACAATACTTAAGTAGAAGGTAATGTTAAAATTGGAATTTATGATACTCTGGAGGTAATCATGAGAGGTTCAATTACACGTTTAGTTTTCATGGCAGGGATATTATTAGTGACAATGGTTTTATATAGCTTTGATGAAGAACAAAAAAATGTAATCCAAGGTCATACATTGACAGAAGATTATTATATGGATGAGATTGTAGATGAAAATAAGAATGATGAGCATGTAAATAGAATTGAAACTGCTGAATTAGAAAGAGATGCAGAAATATTAGCTGCGTTGGCGGGCCTAACAGAAACGGATTTAACGGAAGACAAAAAACAGTACATAAAAGAGGAAGCCTTAGAAACAGATAAGGCTGAAAAGGATAAAGCAGAACCTGATAATTATGTAACGGAACCCTTAGAAATTAAAAGGGTGATACACAGTTCAGACCTGTTTCACCCCCATGATGACTTCGATGATGTTTTAGATTTAATGAGCATGTTTGCTTTACATAGTGCAGGGGAGATAGATCTTCGTGCAGTCATACTAGATCAAAAAGATAAACAAGCCGGTAGGCCTGGCAGCGTTTTGGTAGATAAATTAAATAATCTAACCGGTTACAATATTCCCAGTGGAGTTGGCCCCCAGGCTCTACTAACTGCCTTAAAAAATTCCCCAGGGCCTGTAATTATAACCGTGGTAGGGAGCGTAACAGACTTATGGGAAGCTTATAAAACCGACCCAATTCTTTGCGAGAAAAAAATAGAAGCAGTATGGTTATTTGCAGGGGATGCTCAGCAGGATCCAACGAGAAATCATACATACGGAAAAGATTACCATCCCAGTGGATTAGAATATAATGTAGCTTTAAACCCCCCTGCCTTTACAGAAATCATAAGATCTGACCTTCCCATTGTCTGGATACCCTGTTATGATGGAGGACTGGTAGAAAGTCCCATGGATGGACTAGACAAACTGCACGGAAGTTATCATATGAATCAATACGAAAAATTATTCTCAAAATCAAATCAGGAAGTGATTAAATTTTTTTTAGAAGCCCTGAGCTCTGAACGTTTAGAAGGAGGCCTTTATGATTGGGATGAAATAAAAGGTCATCATAAATCCCTTTTTGGAGTTGGAATTTTTAGAGCAATCCCCAGGCCTGCCCTGGACTATCCCTTCGATTTTGTAAATGTCAGTATTACCGCTAATGATGACGGTACCATAAGTATTGGAGAAGGCAAAAACATCAAACTATTTAAAAGAACAGACAGAGCCAATTATTATGATAGAATGAGCGTGATAACTTCAAAACTATTATCCTACTTATAACAGTGAAAAGTGAACTCGTTTCAGCAAGCTTTAAAATCGGGGAACCAGATAACTCTACTCCACCTGATTAAGGCCCCCACCTACGCCAACGCTTAGAGGTGGGGGCCTTATCCCCTAAAAAAAAGAGATAAACAACGACAACGCATATATAATACAAAACATCAAATGGTAATCCTGTCTCCTTAAACATTTATCAGTTAGCATTTTTCATAAATCGATTTTTGAGGCGTCTGTAATACAGCCATGCCTGCATAATAAGGGAACCAAATATAATTATACTAATTCCAAAAAGCAGCATGCTGAATTGAAACGGTGCCCCATAATTCAATACACTGTAAATATGCTGCCATATAGCTATCCCATATATAAACACCAAAGGAAAGAATAATAATGAATAAGTGAAGGCAATCCTTCTGGCACTCTGCAGTAAGTCTGAATTGCTGCTGTAAAGCTGCGGCTCTTCTTGGCCTTCTGCATATTCCCGGGACCATATTGACCATCTTTCAAAAAAGGAGCCGCGGGTAAATAATAACTTCCATCCGGCATCACTATGTATATCGAAATAACTTTCATCTGCTTTGTTTTGGAAATCTGTACAGTATTTGACCCTGCGGGGTTTGCCTTTAATAAAATAATACGCTGTGCCGGACCATCCTATACGAAGCAGGTTATATCCCTGTCCTTCCATCTGTTCAAGCCATTTTTCCAGCTTATCCGGAGCATACATCCAGCCCAGTTTTATTTTCTTAAAGGCTTTACCATGGAGGGTTAACTTCTCTTCAGGGCTATAGGTATATGTGTCCGATATGTGGGGCTCCTGTCCTAGCTTTTTATTAGCCCGATAAAGCTTAATAAAAGAATAATAAACCCAGGTGTAAAAAATTAAGGTAACGGACCACATTGGGCTGGGTTCAATTGTTACAGGCTGGTTGGAGAAAAGTAACTGTATATATATTGAAACAAAAAATAAAACAAAATTTGTAACAGCAAAGTAACCGAAGATATACATGATGGTACCATTACGGGTTGTTAACAGGTTATCCCGAAGGGGATTGGTTCTAATTTCCTCTTTTGGCTTTTTATTAGAGAATACTTGCCACTTTCCGCGGCCAAAGACTCTGGCCCAGCCGTCATTTTGCATTGCAGAGGGCAGCGCCTCTCTCGGTGTTTTTTCATAATTAATAAAATACGTAATACACTTAGGCTCTCCTTTTGTAAAAACAAAGAAACTGGTTTTAGTGAATTTTTGTAAATAATAACCCTTTGCAGCCATAGAGGAAAGCCATTCTTCCGTCTCCTGCACATCATAACTCCAAAAAGGCCTGAATACTTTCTTAGTCATGAAACTCCCCCTCGTATCGCTCTGCATTCTGATGAAGTTCCCTGAGCCGGTTAATCTCAGCAGCAATCAATTTTTTGCCGGTATCGGTAATCTCATACACTGTTTTCCTACGCTCATCAGCATAAACAGTAATAATACCATTTTTTTGCATTTTGGTAAGGGTGCCATAAACGGTACCGGACCCTAAATGAATACGCTCTCTTGTTATTTCCGCCACATGCTTGATAATCCCGTATCCGTGACGGGGCTCTGTAAGTGACAGCAAGATATAAAAGGCAGTTTCTGTCATGGGCAGGTACGCTTTAATCACTTTATCCAGGCTCAAGTAATCACCTCGCTTCAAGATATGTCGCAGCACAACTATGTCACGACTTGACTATATCACGTCATAACATAGTTGTCAAGATAAAAACCCCCATTGCACCAACTGCCTAACTTTAGAAATAGATTTTTTCTTTTTAAGTATAAATACTCAAATTATCCACAACCTTAAAACAGAGCAAATATTTTTTAGGAGAAAGCCATGGAACATCTAGAACATCTTTTCGTTATTTATATTGAACCCTTTATTCTATTTTTGGCACATTTGCTGGACCTGTTCGGGGCTTTTGTCATAGTAATTTCTGCTTCCATAGTATTTATCCAGTTTTTAAAAACCAGCAAAGGGGGGAGAAGAATTAGACTCACTCTGGCGGCCTCCCTGGCCTTTGGGCTTGAGTTTAAATTGGGCGGTGAAATTTTGCGCACGGTAATTGTTAGAAGTATGGACGAAATAATTATTTTGGGAGCTATTATAATACTCAGGGGGTTGTTGAACTTAATCCTTCACTGGGAAATTAAATGTGATGCAGAAGGTCTTAAGTAAATTTTATTGATATTTATAGGAAAATAATATAAAATTTACTTTGAGGCATGAACCATGTTGTTCACCAAAGGAGGAAAAACATATGGCAGAGATTATTCCGTTTAGGGGGATACGATATAATTCAAAAATAATTAATGATTTGAATCAGGTAATTACCCCTCCTTACGATGTGATTAAGGAAAAAGCTCAAAAAACTTATTACGAAAAAAATCCATATAATATTATCAGGTTAGAATACGGGCTAACATTTACTGAGGACGATGAAGAAAACAACGTTTACAGCCGGGCAAAAAGTGAATTCACCCACTGGCTAAAACAGGAAATTCTCATCAGTGATGAACAGCCCTCTTTCTATTTATATGAGATTGATTATACGGTGCATGAAAAGAGGGTAACCCGTCAGGGGGTATTTGCTTGTATTAAAGTAGAGGATTTTCAAAAAAAGGTAGTTCTTCCCCATGAGCAGACCATGTCCAAACCAAAAGAAGATCGATTAAACCTTCTGCGGGCCTGTAAAGCAAACTTCAGTCCCATTTTTGGCCTTTTCCCGGACAAAGAATTCCAATTGGAAGATATTTTTAATAATTTAAAGGAAAAACCCGAAATCAGTTTTCAGGATGAAGAAGGTAACCACCACCGTCTTTGGGTTATCAAAGAAAACAGCACCATTGAGTTGATTAAAAAGATTTTAAAAGATAAACAAATATTTATTGCCGACGGACACCACCGGTATGAAACAGCCCTGGCTTATGCTGAGGAAATGAAATCATCGGGAAATCAGGGTTATAACTACATATTGATGGGACTGGTAAATTTGTACAACCCTGGGCTCATGGTTCTGCCCACCCATCGGTTGATTAAAGATCTAGCGGACTTTAAATTGGAAGAATTTTTAAATATTTTATCCGCCGACTTCAACGTATCCCGGCTATCCATAGATTACAAAAATAAAAAAGAAGCCGCAGAAAAACTTTTATCAGCTATGGAAGATGCCGGGAAAGAAAGTCACGCTTTCGGTCTTTACGGGGGAGAGAAAAGTTTTTATCTTCTTACCCTTAAAGATAAAAAAGCCATGGAAAAAATGAATCTGAATTGTTCTAAACATTGGAAAGCCCTGGACGTATCTGTTCTGCAGGTCTTAATTTTTGAAAAATATTTAAATATACACGATGATATGAGAGAGCGAGAATCCCATCTCTCATACGAACGGGATGAAATTAGTGCCCTGGAAGCAGTTGATAGCGGTTCCTATCAGTTGGCCTTTTTTATGAACCCCACTAAAGTAGATGAACTTACCAATGTGGCAGGAGGGGGAGAAAGGATGCCCCAAAAATCTACATTCTTTTATCCAAAACTAGGCACAGGACTGGTGCTCAACAAACTTCCCGTAAATTCATAAAGTATAAGGAGACCCTTTAAAAGGTCTCCTTTTTATTTCTATTTCCTGATCTTATATATACTATTTAATACTTGCTATTTATTCCTTTTTGTAGGCTTATTTTTACTCCTTATAAGTCAGGCCAGAATGGTTTTAATTTTTCCTTCGAAATGCTTACGGCATTTTCTGCACTCTGTCTCAAGAGGACTCCTTCTTTTTTTTCCCAGTTACTTATCCCCCACCCGGCCAGAGTATCCAAAACATTAAAAACTGACTCTGCCAGAGCATCCAGATTATAACCGCCCTCCAATAAAAGGACTATCTTACCCTGTGAATACTGCTCAGCAATCTCTTTAATTATTTTAGCCATCATGCCATACGCCTGAGAGGACAGGGCCATACCCGCCAAAGGGTCATTCTCATGGGCATCGTGACCGGAGGAAACAAGAATTAGCTGGGGCTTAAACTCATCACACAGCGGTTTAAGCAGTTCCTTAAAAACATACTCATAATCGGCATCTCCAGAACCTGGAGGCAGGGGAACATTTACTGTATAACCTTCCCCTTTTCCGGCACCAATCTCATGGAAGGACCCGGAACCCGGATAGGCGGGGTTCTGGTGGGTGGAAAAAAACATTACCCTGGGGTCATGATAAAACATTACCTGAGTGCCGTTACCATGGTGTACATCCCAATCTACAATCATAATTCTTTCCAGATTGTACTGTTTCATAGCATGGTAAGCAGCAACAGCCACGTTATTGAAGAGGCAAAAACCCATGCCACGATTGGGCTCAGCATGATGTCCAGGTGGACGGCCAAAGGAAAATACATGATCCAATTCACCCTGCATTACTTTATCTACAGCAGTGATGGCACCACCGGCTGAAAGCAGGGCTACTTCATAGCTGCTGCTGCAGATCATGGTGTCCATGTCAATAGCATTGTAACCTTTGGCACAGTAAGATTCTATTTCTTCTATGTAATTTTTATTGTGGGCATATTCTATCTCTTCCACCCTGGCTTTTCTAGGCTCAATCAGCTGCAGTTTATCTAAAACCTCTTTTTTTTCCAAAAAAGACATGATAGATTTTAGTCTTTCCTTTTTTTCAGGGTGCATGCCCGTCTCATGGAGTAGAAAACGATCATCATAGACGATTCCCGTCCTTATTCCTGATGTCATTTATTATTCAACCTCCCTTTAATAATTTCATCGTCATTAATTATTATTGGCGTCTTATTCTTAAATCTCCTTTAATTATCATCTTTTCTATAATTTTTTGTATATACTTTTTAATATAAAAACGGATTTGAGGCAGCAGCAGTGAAAATCCCAAAATATCAGTAAGCAGTCCGGGGGTTAATAAAAAAGCTGACCCTACCAGTATACAGGCCCCGTCGAAAATTTCTTGGGTAGGGAAACCTCCCCGTTCCAAAGCGCTTTTAAAGCGATAAATAGTATAAAACCCCTGGGCCTTAGCCAAAAAAACACCAATAAAACCTGTCATTGCCACAATCACTATGGTTGGAACTGCACCAATTTGCCCGCTTACTTGTATTAGGATAAATACTTCAATAATAGGAACCAGGGTAAAAAGTAATAAAAACTTCAGCAGCATTATTTACCTCCTAATTTTCCATTTCCTCAATTGTCTCCGTTAACCTTTTCCATAAAAAAGGATTTTGTTTTCTTAAAATTACCGGACGGCCTCTTCCGTTTACAAAAGTATGCTGTGAATGCCCTGTAGACAAAAGCTCTCCGTCTAAATCCCGAATAATGTCATATTCAAAAGTAATCCTGACTTCCTGAAAAGTTGATACCCGGGTAGTTACGGTCAACAGGTCATCATACCGGGCAGGCGCTCTGTAATGACAAAAAGCCTCCACCGCAGGAAGATACAGGTCATTTTTTTCAAATTCATCATAGGGCATACCAAAACTTCTAAAAAATTCCGTCCTACCCACTTCAAACCAAACGAAATAATTGGCGTAGTAAACTACACCCATTCGGTCTGTTTCTTGATACCTCACCCTAATTTTTGTTTTATTTGACTTCATGCTCATCAGTCCCTCTACTGCTATAATATTGTTGCTCTTCCCCGATAAATTAAACCTCTAACTGAATCTACAGATACTTCTGCCCCATTTTTCAAAATTTTCATAGCGTCTATGGCCCCTACAATCACCGGAATATTCAAGTTGAGCCCAACAATAGCCGAATGAGAAGTCATCCCTGCCGCCTCCACAATAATTGCACCGGCTTTTTGAAGGTAAGGCATGTATTCTTTATCGGTTTCATAAGTTACCAGGATTTCACCCTCCTGTATCTGAGCAACTTCCTTTGGCCCTGCAGCCTTAAATACCCTTCCGGTAACAGCTTTTTTGCCTATCCCGGTTCCTTTTAAAATAATTTGGCCTATGGTATGAACTTTTAAAAGATTTGTGGTTCCTGCCCCTACAGGAACTCCTGCGGTAATTACAACCAAATCTCCGTTTTGAACTAATTTAGCCTTCAAGGAAGCTGCAATGGCCGTGTCAAACATCTCATCTGTGTTTTCCGTCACCTTACACAATATGGGATAAACTCCCCAGGTCAGGGTCAGCAATCGTACCACCCGGTAATTGGGAGTCACCGCAATAATGGGAGCCTGAGGTTTATATTTAGAAACCATCCGGGCAGTATGGCCGGACTGGGTAGAAGTCAATACAGCGGAAGCCCCTAATTCTTGGGCCGTATGACAGGTAGCATAACTTATAGCATCGGTCACCGTCTTGTTCATCAGAGGTTCAAAGCTGGTAAGAATTTGCTTGAACTCCAGGGCACTTTCCGCTCTTACAGCAATACTATCCATAGTTTTGATAGACTCAATGGGAAAAAGTCCAATGGCGCTTTCTCCAGACAACATAACTGCATCAGTTCCGTCAAAAATGGCATTAGCTACATCGCTGGCCTCCGCCCGGGTAGGTCGAGGGTTTCGAATCATTGAATCAAGCATCTGGGTAGCAGTGACCACCGGCTTGCCTGCCTGATTACATTTCTTAATAATAATTTTTTGCACTATAGGTACATCCTCCGCCGGAATCTCAACCCCCAAATCACCCCGGGCCACCATAATCCCGTCACTAACCTCCAATATTTCATCAATATTTCTAACGCCCTCTTCATTCTCAATCTTGGCAATAATGTGCATCCGGCCATTGTTTTGTTCCATGAGGTGCCTGATTTCTAGAACATCAGAAGCCTTTCGTATAAATGAGGCGGCCACAAAATCTAAATCCTGGGAAATCCCGTATAATATATCGCTTTTGTCCTTTTCACACATGGGAGGAAGGTTCAAAGAAACTCCCGGGATATTTACCCCTTTGCGATTACTAAGTTCTCCGCCATACTCAACTACACAATGAACTTCTTTATCAGTAACTTCAACGACTTTTAATTTAATCAATCCGTCATCCAATAGCACCCTGCTCCCGATCTTAACATCCTTAACAATATCCCTGTAGGTTACGGAAACCCTGTCCCGGTCACCGGGAACAGCATCTGTAGTTAAAGTAAAACTGTTTCCTTTAACTAATGTAATGCCGCCCCCTATAAAGGTTCCAATTCTAATTTCTGGACCCCGGGTGTCCATGAGAATTCCTACATTTTTCCCAGTTTTTCGACAAGCTTCCCTAATCCTTCGAATTCTGGTTTCATGCTCTACCAGACTCCCGTGGGAGAAATTTAAACGGGCTACATCCATCCCCGCCCGCATCATATCCATAACCGTATTTAATGATTCACTGGCCGGGCCAATAGTACACACAATTTTTGTACGCCTCAAAGTTTTTCCTCCTAAAAGAGATAACATAATCTATCCTTAACTAATTAAATAGCCAATATTTTAGCCAGTTCAAATATTTCCTCGTCCACAACTTTTCTCTGACCTAAAGCATAGGTTAATTCCGTCCCGGTAATCTCTCCGTCCACCAGGCCAACCATCAAATTGGTCCTACCTTCTCTCAAAAAGTCCACTGCCCGGGAGGCCATTCTGCTGGCAATATTGCGATCAAAGGCCGTGGGAGTCCCACCCCTCTGCAGGTGCCCCAGTATAGTTACCCTTGTATCCATTCCAGTACACTTCTTTATGGCTTCCCCGATGGCAATACCGCTGGCAGCTCCTTCAGCCACCAGTATGATACTATGGAGTTTACCCCTTTCATAACCCCGCATCAGACGACTGCATATTTGATTGATATCAAAATCTATTTCCGGTATTAATATAGATTCAGCACCGCCGGCCAGTCCAGCATGAAGGGCCAGGGCGCCAGAATCCCTGCCCATTACTTCCAATACAAAAACCCTTTCATGGGAAGTAGCAGTATCTCTTAACTTATTAATAGCATCACAAATAGTGTTCATGGCAGTATCAAAACCGATGGTCACATCAGTACAGGCAATATCGTTATCAATGGTACCCGGCAGTCCAATGGTTTTAACCACTCCGGTGTTTCCTAAAGCCATAGCGCCACGAAAGGAACCGTCCCCTCCGATTACCACCAGGCCCTCCAACCCAAAGTCCCGAATTTGACTGAGGGCTTTTTCCTGACCTGCCTTGGTAACAAATTCAGGGCAGCGGGCTGTTCTTAAAATCGTTCCTCCCCGGTGTATAATGTCCGCCACAGAACCCAGTTCCATCTTCTTAAATTCTCCGTTAATCAGGCCGGAATAGCCCCTTTCTATGCCTAAAACTTCAATATTATAGTAAATACATTTTCTTACCACAGCTCTCACTGCGGCATTCATTCCTGGAGCATCCCCGCCACTGGTAAGTACACCAATTCGCTGCATCTTTAATCCTCCTAAATGGCTGCTTATGCCGTATTAATTTGTATTTTCTAAGAACTCACCAATTTTCCTAAACTTATCATAGCGCCGTTTAACCAGCTCTTCTATCGATATTTTGTCTAGTTCCTTTAATTGATTAGAAATTACCTCTTTTATTTTGAATGCCATCCCCTGAAAATCCCGGTGCGCACCACCTAAGGGTTCGGAGATAATCATATCGATAACTCCAAAACTCAACAAATCCTGTGCCGTGATTCTGAGCACAGAAGCAGCATCTTCAGCCCGATTAGCATCTTTCCACAGTATGCTGGCGCACCCTTCTGGTGAAATAACGGAATAAACTGCATGTTCCAGCATACATATCCTGTCTCCCACAGAAAGTGCCAGAGCTCCGCCGCTTCCCCCTTCTCCACAAATCACAGCCACCACGGGGGTCTTTAAACAGCTCAAGGCCATTAAGTTTTCGGCGATGGCTCTCCCCTGCCCTCTTTCTTCTGCCCCTATTCCTGGAAAAGCCCCTGGGGTATCAATGAATGAAATAACCGGCCTATTAAATTTTTCTGCCTGGCGCATCAAACGCAGAACTTTTTGATATCCTTCGGGATGAGGCATCCCAAAATTTCTCAGCACATTCTCTTTCATATCTTTACCCTTTCGGTGACCAATTATAGTCACCGGCCGTTGATCCAGGAAAGCCAATCCTCCCACCATGGCCTTATCGTCCCCAAACTGACGATCTCCATGAAGTTCTATAAAATCTTTAAATATATGCTTTATATAATCCATGGTGGAGGGCCTTTCCACGTAACGGGCAATCTGGGTTTTCTGCCAGGCACTTAGATTGTTATATATTTCTTTTTTTAATCTGGAAAGCCGTTCTTCTAAAGCCTTTATTTCCTCATCCATGCTGATTTCTTTTTCTTCAGAAAATGTTTTAATTTCCTTAATTTTCAGCTGAAGCTCATTTATAGGTAAATCAAATTCCAATTTATTGCTCATATCCATCCTCCTTAGGCCTTTTATGCACTAGAAAAAGCCTGGAAAGAGTCCTTCGGAGATCTTTCCTTTCCACAATCATATCAATCATTCCATGCTGCAGTTGAAACTCTGCTCTTTGAAAACCTGAAGGCAATTTTTGCCTTATGGTCTGTTCGATTACTCTGGGTCCCGCAAAACCAATTAGAGCTTTAGGCTCGGCAATAATAATGTCTCCCAGGAAAGCAAAACTGGCTGTAACGCCACCGGTAGTAGGGTTCGTCAGGACAGATATAAATAAAAGGCCCGCCTGGTTAAGCCTGGCAATGGCTGCACTGGTCTTAGCCATCTGCATCAAAGATAAAATCCCTTCCTGCATTCTAGCTCCGCCGGAGGCTGAAAATATAACCAGGGGAAGTTTTTTTTCAATGGCTTTTTCCACAGCCCGAGTGATTTTCTCCCCCACCACTGAGCCCATACTGGCGGAAATAAAAAACTGATCCATAACCGCAATCACTATTTTGTTATTCTCGATAGTCCCTTCTCCCGTAACCACTGCTTCCTTAAGTCCCGTAGCTTCCCTGGCGGCATTTAGCTTATCTTCGTACTCCGGAAAGTTCAAAGGATTTTTTGATTCCAGATGAGCATCGTATTCAACGAAACTCCCGGCATCCAGCAGCAGGGAAAGCCGCTCCCTGGCCGTTAATTTCAAAGGGAAACTGCATTTTTTGCAGACCTTAAAGTGTTTTCCCAGTTCTCCATTCCTACAATATATAAGTTCTCCACATTCATCACACTTAACCATCATCACTTCATCCTTGGGAGCAGCAGTTGGTCCGGGTATGTCCAATACGGCGTATTTAGAATATTTTGTTTTTTTAAAAAAATCTTTAATTGACATATTACACCCCACAAATAAAAATTGTTAAAATCAACTATTACAGTATATTAAAGTTAGTACATTTTATCACATTCAACTCTTAAAAACAAACTAGAGAGACACTTCTTTTAAGACTATATTGCTCTTTCCTAAAAGCTCCTGAAGCCTTACCAGAAGATTATCATCCTCGGGAACCCAGAACTCTTTTTTTGTCAATACCAGCTTGTTGTTTTCGTTAAAATACAGGTATACCGGGATTTCCCCCTGCCTGGAAACCAGGATATCTTTCAGCGCAAATAAATAGTTTTTGTCACCATTGCAAATCCTTAAATACAGCTGTTTTTGCACTTTGTTTAAAGGTTGTATCTTTTCCCCAATAATCTTAACCTCGTCTTCAGAGTTCCTATCTATTTTACCGGTCAAACTAATCACATTTTCGCTTTTCAAAAGCTCCCGGCTCTGTTCAAAGAGTTCGGGAAAAACCACCACTTCCACTTCCCCCCCCAGGTCCTCCAGAGTTAAGAATGCCATACTCTTACCGTTTTTGGTAACCAGGGGTTTTATATTGTGTATAATCCCTCCCAGGGTTACCCTCCCCAACTCCCTCAAATCCTTCAGATCCTTCATAGATACTGCTTGAGCCTCCAAGATTTCTCTATACTGGTCCAGGGGATGTCCGGAAATATATAAACCTAAAAGCTCCTTTTCAAAGGAGAGTTTTTCCTTCATAGTTAGATCCTCCAATTCCGGCAGGATATCCCTGGACATATTCCAGTCCTCTTCCTCTGAAAACAGCTCAAACATAGAAAGCTGACCGTTTTTCCTATCCTTATGATAGGACTGGGCCCTGGCCAGAGTCTCGTCCATAACGGCCATCAACTGAGAACGATACGATCCTAAAGAATCAAAGGCACCACTCTTTATGAGGCTTTCTACATTTTTTTTGTTGCAGGACCTCAAATCTACTTCATTGCAAAAATGCCTCAGGGATTTGAAGTGGCCAATCCTCTCCCGAGTCTCAATAATGGACTCAATAGAACTTAAGCCCACATTCTTCACCGCTGCCAGGCCAAAACGAATTTTACCTTCTACAACCGTAAAATTGGAAAAGCTTTCGTTCACATCCGGCGGGAGAACTTCAATCCCTTGACGACGGCAGTCATCTACATAAGCTGTAATTTTATCGGTATTGGACATATTTCCCGTCAGCAGTGCTGCCATAAATTCCAGGGGATAATTTGCTTTCAGATAGGCGGTTTGGTAAGATATCATGGCATAGGCCGCGGCATGGGATTTATTAAAACCATATGAAGCAAACTTTACAATCAAATCGTAAAGGTCATTGCCTAGCTTCTCAGGAAAACTTTTGTCAACACAGCCCTTAACAAATATTTCCCTCTGTTCTGTCAATATTTCCATCTTCTTCTTACCTATGGCCCGGCGCAGCAAGTCCGCCTGACCCAGGGTAAAACCGGCCATTTCTGCTGCCACCTGCATAATCTGCTCCTGGTAAACCATAACCCCATAGGTTTCCTTCAAAATTGGCTCCAACCGGGGATGCAGGTATGTAATGGGTTTTTTCCCGTGTTTACTATCAATGAAGGTAGGAATCTGTTCCATGGGCCCCGGTCGGTATAGAGCTACCACCGCAATGATATCTTCAAACTTACTGGGTTTAAGTTCTTTCAATATGTTCCTCATCCCGGCACTTTCCAACTGAAAAATCCCTGCAGTGTTTCCCTGGGAAAGCAGTTCAAAGGTTTTGGCATCCTTTAGGGGGATCTCCATAAGTTCAATTTTCTTATCCTGTGAATGTTCTAATATATCTACTGTTTCCTGCATTACCGTGAGTGTCTTCAAACCTAAAAAGTCCATCTTTAATAATCCCAATTCCTCCAGGGTCCCCATGGGAAATTGAGTTACATTTCCGGCATCGGCCGTCTTTTGCAGCGGCACATAGTTTACCAGAGGTTCCTTGGATATTACTACCCCGGCAGCATGGGTAGAGGCGTGCCTGGGCAGGCCTTCCAGGGAGCGGGAAATACTCAGCAATTTTTTTATGGTAGCATCCTTTTTAGTCAGCTCCTTTAGATCTTCGTTCAAAAGGGCCTTTTCAATAGTTACCCCTGGTTCAAAAGGAATCATTTTGGCTATCTTGTCCACCTCTGGATAAGGGATATTTAAAGCTCTGCCAACATCCCTCACTGCAGCCCGGGCGGCCATAGTTCCAAAGGTAATAATTTGAGCTACTTGGGCCTCTCCATATTTTTGGACCACATAATCAATCACTTTTTCCCGGAGTTCATAACAAAAATCAATATCAATATCCGGCATGCTTACCCTTTCAGGATTTAAAAAACGTTCAAACAGAAGTCCGTATTTCAAGGGATTAATGTTGGTTATAGAAAGACAATAGGCAACCAGGCTGCCCGCCGCCGAACCCCTTCCCGGGCCCACCAATATATTGTTTTCCAGAGCATATTTCACAAAATCCCAGACAATCAGAAAATAACTATCATATCCCATCTCTGAAATTACCCTTAGTTCATAATTTAACCGATCCTCCAGTTCAGGGGTAATCTCGGAAAACTTCTTTTTCAAACCTTCGTCACAGAGTTTTCTTAAATAAGATTTATCGTCATAACCCTCAGGAATATCATAGTGAGGTAAATAAGTTTGGCTGAAATCAAATTCCAAATTGCACTGTTCAGCAATCACTAGAGTATTTGATAAAGCTTGTGGCTGTTCAGTAAACAGCGAATACATTTCATCAGGAGATTTTAAATAGAACTCACTCCCGGGAAACTTCATGCGGTCTTCATCCTCCACAGTTTTCCCCGTCTGCACACAAAGGAGAACATCATGCACGGAAGCATCCGCCTTTTCTAAATAGTGGCTGTCATTGGTGGCCACCAATGGTATTCCGGTCCTTTCACTGATATTAACCAGTCCACGGTTTACCTTCTTTTGTTCAGGGATAAAATGGTCCTGAATTTCCAGATAATAGCTGCCTGGTCCAAATATATCCTGATAACTGCAGGCCAGCGTCTCCGCCTCTGAGATTTTATCTTTTAAAACCAGCTGAGCAACCTCTCCGGCCAAACAACCGCTGAGGCAGATGAGACCCTCTGTATTCTCCTTGAGCAGATCAAAATCTACCCTGGGCTTGTAATAGAACCCCTCCAAAAACCCCTTGGTAACAACCTTCATCAGGTTCCTGTAACCCTGCTGATTTTTTGCCAGCAAAACCAGATGATAAGAATTGTCATCAACCCGGGGGACCCGATCAAAACGAGTACGGCGGGCCACATAAACCTCACAGCCTATAACGGGTTTAATCCCTGCCTTTACGGCGGCTTTATAAAAATCAATTACTCCGTACATTACCCCGTGATCTGTAATGGCAATTGCCGGGTTATTAAAGCTTTTTGCTTTTTTCACCAGGTCTTTTACCCGGGATGCTCCGTCCAGAAGACTGTATTCAGAATGAGTATGTAAATGAACAAACTGCCCATCATAACAGCTGCCGTTCTTATTTTCTCCCATAGATATATCCCTCATTTTACCTTTTTACGCTGCATTAAAGTATTTTTTGGTTGAATTTCCAAGTAAATCCTAAAAACAATAACCAATCTTGAGCCCAAACATTTGCCCCTTTAATTATATCAGTTATTTTCATGATAATTAAGCATTATTTTATCCTGACGGTACAAGATGAAATAGCCAGGAATAAGAAAGATTCGTTTTAAATATCATATACAAAGATTAATTTCTAAAGCGGAGTGATGCTGTGGAAAAGTTCATCCATACCCTGGTATACAGTTTTTTTATCGCCCTGGGTGTCATTTTAGGGGGTTCTTTTATCGGGTCCTTAGGAGCAATTTTTTGTCATGACCCACCACTGAAAATAATGCTGGATTTAGCGGAAAAATTAAAAATTTGGGCTATTGTTTCCGCTATTGGTGGGACCTTTGTGGCTATTAAAGCAATAGAGATCGGTTTTCTTGATGGTCAATTGAGCAATCTGGTTAAACAATTTCTCTTTATTTTAAGCGCTTTTTATGGTGCCCATTTAGGATATCTTCTAATTGTAATGCTTACAGGGGGAGATTAAACATTGAAACAGAAATTGTTTGCCTGTTTTTTTCTAGGAGTGCTGCTGGGATTATTCCTCATGCAGACAATGCTAGGAAAAGAAATGAACCGTCTGCACTATGAAAAAGAAAGGTGGAGAATAGAACTGTATGATACCTTAGAAATACTAAAAAATCATGAAGAAAGATTAAAATCCCAGCAATTCATGGTAGTAAATGATGTAATAACCAATCTTTATTCTGTAAACAATCATATAGATTCCTTTACAGAGTTAGAGTTGAAAAAACAAATCCGAGAAATTGTTAAAACACTAATCGGGCAGGAAATCGATGAAATCAACCCGAAGCTGGTCTTTAAATTACTGGATGAACGACTCATAGAGGTAGAAGAAAAAAACTTTTTGATAAAAGTAAGATCCGTCATTATGGCTGAAAAAGTAATCTTTAACCTGGAAGCAGAATACCTGCCGGAACTACAGACCGATTAGAAACAATTTTGCCTTCACTGAGATTATATATTATAATTAAGCTTGTTAATAATTCTATCTCTTGGAGGCAGTTACATGGATAAACAGTACAAGCTTGCATTAAAAATAATCTTTACCGTTTTTTTTCTAATCGGAGCCATATGGCTGGTTGGTGAATTATTCTGGGTAATTAACCTTGTTTTTATCAGCGTTTTGATAGTCTATGCCATCAGCCCCACTGTCTCTTTTCTAGTTAAAAAGAAAGTACCCCACTGGTTGTCTGTTGGACTGGTCTATCTGGCTCTTCTGGCTTTCTTTATCTTGATGTTTTATTTGGTTATCCCAATTATGTTTGATGAAATTGTCCAGCTGACTCAACTGCTTCCCAGGTATATAGTTCAGCTTCAACCTACAATTTTTGAATTTGTTCAAATGATTCAGAACCCTGAGTTTGAAGAGGTGCTGGAAACCTTTATCAGGCAGGCTCCAGCTAACCTCCAGCAGCTGTTAAATCAGGCTACCTCTATAACCTTTGCCCTCTTTTCCCGACTTTCTGAAGTATTTATTGTCTTATTCCTGGTTTTTTATCTTTTAAAGGACCTGGGAAGGATTCGCCGGGGTATAATCAAGGCTATTCCCACTCCTTACCGGCAGCAGGCCACCAAAATTTTAATAGTCCTGGATGAAAAAGTAGGAGCTTACCTGCGGGGAAATATCCTGCGCTGCACCTTTGTGGGACTATTAACTGGTTTAGGGCTGTTTATTATGGGACTGCCTTTTTATTTTGTTCTGGGAGTCTTTGCGGGATTAATGAACATTATTTATTATATCGGACCTTATATTGCTGCAGTCCCTGCAGTTTTAATCAGTTTATCCCCAGATACCCCGGGCTCTATTGTAATCATGATATTTTATGTGTTTATCCAGGCCCTGGACGCCTTCGTGCTTACACCGCTCCTTTTGGGAAAAGCAGTAGACGTCAAACCCTTTACCATAATTGTTTCTATACTAATTGGAGCTAGACTTATGGGAATCCTGGGAATCATCCTGGCCATACCCTTTGCAGCTACCCTAAAGGTTGTGATTAACCTTTACATGAATGAAGATAACGCAATTAAAAACAGCAGCTGATGTCAGCTGCTGTTTTATTTTGTTATACTCTTTAACTGCTTCCGGTCATCTGCTCAAGTTCCTCCAGCCCCACGGCCTCTCCCAATATCTTGCTGATATCAGCCATAATTTTTCCGAACTGATATTCTGCCGCCAGGTATTCCCTAACCGTAATATTTAAGTTAAGAACTTCATACATGCTCTTTAACTTTTCTGTCTTCCCCTCTTCAACCTGCTTTCCTTCCATTTGATCTTTTTGAAATTCAAATTGAAACTTCCTAAAATCTAAAAACATCTCTTTTGCTTTTGGGTCGGCCTCCAGTTTTTCCTTAGCTTCCTTGTAATTATTAAATTCATTGGAATTTTTGAGGGCATCGGCCAGGGCATGAATGTGATCATAAATATTCATTTTTTTTCCACCCCTCCATTTTATTCTTATTTACTTTATCAATTCTACTTTTTAAAAGGCATTTCCTTTTTATCTTCTAAGCCTTTATAAAAACTTTACCCTATTATACCCCAGGGTTTACCCGTTATTCTCTGTTATAATATAGTGCCCCATCCAAGTAACTGCTTCCAACGACTGCTACAATGCCTCATGCCAAGCAAATCATTACTCCAGCCCGGGAAAGCCCTGCTGTCTTAATGCTTCGTAAAGGATAACAGCTACAGAATTGGACAAGTTCAAAGACCTGGGAAGCTCCCCCATGGGGATTCTCAAAGTATTGTCTTTATATTTTTCTATGATATCCGGAGCCAACCCCCTGGTCTCTTTGCCAAAAAGCAAAAAATCTTCTTTTTGGTAATTAACCTGATTATAAAGTTTTCCTCCCCGGACAGTAGCCAGAAGAAATCTTTTCCCTTGGTGCTTTTTTTCAAACTCCTCATAACTGTCATACAGGTAAAGTTTAAGGTAAGGCCAATAATCCAACCCGGCCCTTTTTAAGTAACGGTCCTCCAGAGAAAAACCTAAGGGCTTAACCAGATGCAAAGGAGTACCGGTCAAGACACAGGTACGGGAAATATTGCCAACATTTTGTGGGATTTCCGGTTCTACCAGGACTACATTCATTTGACTTCGCTGCCTTTTCTAGCCACATAATAAAGTCTTTTATCAGAATCTCTGCCTTCCTCCAGGGTAAAGGCATTATATACCGCCAGTACTTCATATCCTGTTTGCTTCAAATAATCCAATACCTTTGATCGGGTGTGGTACTTTTCCCGATGTGTTTCCTTAAACTTTTCATAATACCCATTGTCCCTTTTCAAAAAACCAGTCAAAACAATCTCCCAGATATCTCCCTGTTTGTCATAAGATGATTCCCAAATCAAAGTCATCTGCTCTTCATCATAACAGGTTGTCTCTCCTGATGAAGCAGGTAATTTGTCCACTGAATTAATATCAAATATGAACAGGCCCCCAGGGCTTAAGATCTGATAGACCCTTTTTAGCACTTCCAACAAATCTGAATCCTCAAGCATATAATTAAGGCCGTCCTGATATGCTGTCACCATGTCAATGCTATGGGAATAAGGAAGTTTTAATTGGCGCATATCCTGTTGGATAAATTCTATTTTTATTTTTTCTGCAGCTGCCTTTCTTTTAGCTACCTCCAACATTTCTGGAGAAATATCTACTCCTATCACCTGATACCCTTTTTTAGCCAAAGACAGTGAAGAGTTTCCTGTTCCACAGGCCAAATCTAAGATAACCTTAGGATTAAGGCCAAACTTAACGGCTATGGTAAAAATATAGTCTGCCCAATCATTATAATCTACCCCGGACATCAGATAATCGTATACCTTGGCAAGCTTTCCATACTGACTCATAAAAATGCCTCCGTTACACCTTAATTGTTTGTTCCTTAATTAAAAGCTTTTTAACAAACTCATCAATCTTTTGTGCTGCCTGCCGGTCATCTTCAGCATCTACTATTAAATAAAAGACATTATTATCAATTTTGGAATCCTCATATTTGTGGTCATAATGATCCCTACAGAGATTTTTCACCACATTGTAAAAATCCCCATTATATAAAAGTTCCAAAAGTATTTGGACTTTTTCTCTTCCCAAAGTTCTTTCCAGATAACGAATTGGGCCCTGGGCCTCTTCTATAATGACCTCTTTAGCCAATGAACCATATTCTTTTAAAATACGCTCTGTCCGGGTTTTTAAGGAGGCCTGAAGCAGTACATGAATCCCTTCCCTAATCCCTTCCACCATAAAAGAAGGTAGGAAAATGGGGCCGATACGTTTCCCCTCCCCTTCAATAATAATATAGGGCTCATCCTGGAATTGATGTAGTTTGTGCCACAACATTGCTTCAAAGTCTTTCTGACTTCTGGGCGCACTGAGGCCAATATTTCCAAACAAGGAACCCCTGTGTCGGGCCAAACCCTCCAGGTCGATAACCGGCCAACCTTGTTGGGCTAACCTATTGATAATCTCTGTTTTTCCCGTTCCGGTAAGGCCATTTAATACTATAAATTTTTGTTTTAAATTATAATCTGCTAACTGCTTGTAGATAAACCGCCGATAGGCTTTATAACCGCCTTTTAGCTGAAAAACATTAAAACCCAAAAAATCAAATATCTTTAATAAAAACTTGCTCCTAAGCCCTCCCCGCCAACAGTAAAACACCAGGGAAGAATCTTGAGATTTTTCCCTTACCTGCTGAACCATGGAGTAAAGCTTGGGAGCAACAATTTCTACCCCCTTCATCTTTGCCTCCATAGTGCCTTTCTCTTTATATATAATCCCCACTTGAGCTCTCTCCTCTTCATTAAAGAGAGGGATATTAACAGCACCGGGGATAGATGCCCTTTTATACTCCAGGGGAGACCTGACATCCACCAGGAGAAGTGATTCTTTAGTAGTTATGAATTCTTCTACGGTGATTAACTGATTTTCCATGTAACCCTTCCTTCAAGTTCCTATAGTTAACTATTTTCTTTACCATTATTTTCAACTGTCTGGTTATCCCTACCCTGCCGGGTAATAGCTTTATTATACTGCTTTAACTTCCTGTCAACAAGGTAATTAACTGTATTTTCCGGATATACTCCCTGTTGGTTAATCTTACCTGCAGGAATCCCGGTTAATAATTCTATTCCCTGGTTAATATTTTTTACTGCATAAATATGAAATTCTTCTCTTTCCACAGCTTCGATCACTTCATCGGAAAGCATAAGGTTAACTACATTTTGATGGGGTATCATAACCCCCTGGGTTCCGGTAAGACCAATCATTTTACAAACCGTAAAAAACCCTTCAATTTTTTCATTTACTCCCCCTATAGGCTGAATTTCTCCCATTTGATTGACGGAACCGGTAACTGAGATGTCCTGCCTCAAGGGTAATCCAGCCAGGCTGGACAGCAGGGCATAAAGTTCGGTGCTGGAAGCACTATCCCCTTCTACCCCTTCATAAAGCTGTTCAAAAGTCAGAGTAGCCGACAGAGTAAGAGGTATTTCCTGGGCATAGGCAGCCGCCAGGTATCCCCCCAGAATCAACACCCCTTTATTATGTATCTTTCCACTCATCTTAACTTCCCGCTCAATGTTTACAATACCTCTCCTACCCAAATGAGTGACTGCGGTGATTCTACTAGGCCTACCGAACATGTAGTCTCCTAAGCCCACCACAGAAAGAGCATTCACCTGTCCCACCTTTTCCCCTTGAACATCAATAAGGTAAGTACCTTCTTTGAACAGCTCATGTATTTTTTTCTCCAGTTTGTTGGAACGGTAGACCTTTTCTTCATAGGCCTTTTTGATGTGCTCTGCGGTAATTAGGTCAGCATTTTCCATGGAGGACCAACCATCTGCTTCATAAAGGATTTCAATTAATTCACTGAACCGGGTAGTCATTTTCTCCTGATGACCTGCCAAACGGGAACTGAATTCCACCACTTTCCCTACCGCCTGACGAGTAACATGTTTAAGCCCGGCTTTCTCACAGAAACAGCTGATAAACCCTGCCAGCAGCTGCTGGTTTTCCTCGGTTCTATCCATTTCAGTATCAAAATCCACCTTTATCTTAAAGAGCTTTCTAAAATCTTCATCGTGATGGAACAGCAGCCGATAAAGGTATGGACTGCCGATTACTATTACCTTCACCTTGATAGGAATCGGTTCAGGCCTTAAGGCAGATACTGCTACCAATCCAATCTGTTCCTGCAGGTTTTCAATTCTTAGTTCTTTGTTTTTAATCACTCTTTTTAAGACATCCCAGGAATGGTAATTATTCAAAAGATCCATGGCATGAATAATAAGATACCCTCCATTGGCAAGGTGCAGAGACCCGGGTTTAATCATCGTAAAATCAGTAACTACCATCCCAAACTGGCTCTCATACTCTAATTTCCCAACCAGGTTATAAAAGGTAGGATTAGTTTCAATGACCACCGGGGCACCGGTACTTTCACTGTGGTCTATCAACAAATTGACACTATATCTTTCTTCAGATAATTTTGATTTCTTTCCCCAGGGCAGAGAAAATTGCTGTTCTTCCTCTCCTGCCTGGAAGTCATCAAGATGTTCTAATACATTTTTTTTCACTTCCTCCAGGTAGTCTACGGCTTTTTGGAAATTTTCATATTTACCCTTTATACAATCGAATAAATCTCCTACCGCAAACAGTCCTACTTTCTGCTCCAGTTCTTTCAGCTTTTCTTTGATTCTCTTTTCCACGCTGAGAATTTTTCGAGTCACTTCCATAGCTTTGATTTGAACCTGGTTCATCTTTATCTCCAGGTCTTCCCTGATTTCCAGTTCCAGCTGGTCAAAATCCTCCTGACTCAACTGCTCCCCATCTACTACAGGTATAGTGACAAAACCCGTGGGCGTTCTTTTCAAGAAAAAGTCCTTTTCCTGGGCAGCTCTGCTCAGTTCTTCCATAAGCTGATTTCTCTGCTGCTGAAATTCCGTAATAATTTCCGCTTTTTCCTTTTCGTAACCCTCACCCTCAAAGGCTTTGGAAATTTCCTCCTTTATATTGTCTGTTAGTTCTTTAATGTCTTCACAAAAGATTTTCCCCTTACCTGCCGGAAAGTTTAGGGCCTTAGGTTGACTGGTATTTTGAAAATTATAAACATAGCACCAATCTTCAGGAACAGACTCTTGACCGGCTGTGCTCTTAACACAGTTTTGGGCATAACTAAATTTTCCGGTACCGGTTACCCCGGTCATAAAAAGATTATATCCGTGGTTCTTTACCTTCAACCCAAACTCCATAGCCTTTACGGCCCTTTCTTGACCTATAATACCTTCGAAGGGAGTTACTTCCTCCGTAGTTTTAAATTGAAAAAAACCTTCTTTACAGGTTTTTTTCAGTTTTGCCGTGGGCACTTTTGCCTCTTCTAACATTTCAAAAAGCCCCTCTCTTATGGTTCAATCGTAGATTTATGAATAAAAATCATTCTAATGACAGTTTATATTCTTCATTTTATATTATTCTCCTCTGTAAATAAAGAAATCCTGGCTTAAAAAGCCAGGATTTCTTTATTTGAAACTACTTTAATTATAGACGATAGCTTCTGTTAACCTAACTCTTTTCTCAGGTCAACAATTGCATCTACAACAGAGGGATCTGCCAGTGTTGAGGTATCACCAATGGCATCAAATTCACCGCTGGCCACTTTTCTTAAGATCCTTCTCATGATCTTACCGCTCCGGGTCTTGGGCAGTCCAGGGGTCAGAACGATAAAGTCTGGAGTAGCGATGGGTCCGATTACGGTTCGGACGTGCTTCCTCAGCTCTGCTTTTAATTCATCACTGGGATCAAAGCCATCCTTTAAGATACAGTAAGCGAAAATACCTTCCCCTTTGATGTCATGGGGATAACCTACTACAGCAGCTTCAGCAATAGCGGTATGGGCTACCAGTGCGCTTTCCACTTCTGCGGTTCCCATTCTGTGGCCGGAAACGTTGATAACATCGTCAATCCGGCCCATGAGCCAGAAGTAACCGTCATCGTCCCTGCGGGCCTGGTCACCAGTGAGATACAGTCCGGGAAGCATATCAAAATAAGTCTGGCGGAAACGCTCATGGTCTCCAAAAACGGTCCTGGCTATAGAGGGCCAGGCCTTTTTAATTACCAGATAGCCTGCTTCATTATCTGGCACATCTTTAGCTTCTCCATCTACAATAGCGGGCTCAACGCCAAAGAAGGGAAGGGAAGCAGAGCCGGGTTTCTGATTTACAGCACCAGGTAATCCGGTAACAAGAATGCCGCCGGTCTCAGTCTGCCACCAGGTGTCAACGATGGGGCATTTTTCTTTCCCGATTACTTTATAGTACCATTTCCAAACTTCGGGGTTGATGGGCTCACCCACAGAACCTAACAGCTTCAATGTGCTAAGGTCTCTGCCTAAGGGCCACTTGTCGCCATCCTTAATCATGGCTCTCAGAGCGGTAGGAGCTGTGTAGAACTGGGTAACTTTGAACTTCTCTACAATCTGCCAGAAACGGTCGGGAGCAGGATAGCTGGGAACCCCTTCAAACATTAGGGTAGTTGCTCCTAAAGCCAGTGGGCCATACGCAATATAGGTATGTCCGGTAATCCAGCCGATGTCAGCTGTGCACCACCAGGTGTCCTCTGGATGAATATCAAAGATATATTTTAAAGTCTGCATGGCGTACAAAAGGTATCCAGCACTGGAGTGAACTACACCCTTAGGTTTTCCGGTACTTCCGCTGGTGTAAAGGATAAACAGAGGATCTTCGCTGTCCATTTCTTCAGGGGGACAATCTAAATCTACGGTCTGCACTTCTTCATGCCACCATACATCTTTATCGGTCATTGGCACATTGCCGTCGCCTCTCTGGAAAACGATTACCTTTTCTACACAGTCGCACTGGGCAACCGCAGCATCAACATTGCCCTTCAGGGGAACTACTTTGCCTGCCCTGAGGCTGCAGTCTGCAGTTACAATTACTTTACACTGGGCATCTGTAACCCGGTCCTTAATGGAATCGGAACTAAAACCACCGAATACAATACTGTGAATGGCGCCAACTCTGGCGCAGGCCAGCATGGAGATGGCCAGTTGGGGGATCATGCCCAGATATATAGCCACTCTGTCGCCTTTTTTAACACCGTTCTTCTTCAATACATT
Organism: Candidatus Contubernalis alkalaceticus; assembly: GCF_022558445.1. Lineage (NCBI taxonomy): Bacteria > Bacillati > Bacillota > Dethiobacteria > Dethiobacterales > Dethiobacteraceae > Candidatus Contubernalis > Candidatus Contubernalis alkaliaceticus. The sequence goes on along the minus strand of NZ_CP054699.1, from coordinate 1,086,370 downwards.
GGCAAACCGGCTGACTTCATAGTGCAGCTGCTGGTAGGTGTAAACTTTTACATCGTCTTCCGGCTCACCCTGCCAGATAATAGCTGCTTTATTTTTATTGATTCCATTAAGATGACGGTCCAAACAGTTATAGGAAACGTTTAATTTACCGCCCTCAAAAAATTTGATGTCAGCCTTAACAAAATCAAAATCCATTACCTTGTCCCATTTTTTAAACCAATCCAGCTCTTCTGCCATTTTGCCCCAGAATGCCTCAGGATTTTCGATAGACTCTTTGTACATTTCATCATACTGTTCCCTGGAACTAACATGAGCATTTTTTGCAAATTCCTCTGATGGTGGATACCATTTAACTTCTGACATTTACTTCCCTCCATATCTTTCTTTTTAATATTTCTCTTATATCTTTCCATAGTTAATCTTTGTTAAGCTTACTGCAGACTAAAAGATAAACACTTTAGAAAACCAGTTGTTATACTACTTCCTAAATCCCCCCTTTTCACAGATTTATAATCTAACTTTGAAAAACAAATTAAAATAAAATTATATCAAAAAAGATAAATTATGTTAACTTAATTGCTACGAATTGTTACAATTTTTTGACAATTGCACCCTTCTCAGTACCAATTACATTCGATGTTTGTAGGGGTAATTCCTTCTTAATATTTTAAAATTCTTAATTTTGGAATTTATGCGCAATTTATAATTTATTTAATTTTCAAAATATTTTAACTACTTGCAGCGTAAAATCCTAATCCAGGTCATGCATAAACTGCTATTAAAAGCTGTCTAAAAAAACACATGTTTTTTAGACAGGGCAGCAGTGGGACAGCTGTACCCACAAAGAAGCCCAGGCAAATGCCTGGGCTTCTAAAGGATTATATTTCATTGATTCTAATCTTAGCCTAACTCTTTGCGGAGTTCCACAATCCTCTCAACCACTGAGGGGTCTGCCAGGGTGGTGGTATCACCAATAGCCTCAAACTCACCACTGGCCACTTTTCTCAAGATACGGCGCATAATCTTACCACTGCGGGTCTTAGGCAGTCCGGGGGTCAGGATAATAAAGTCCGGAGTAGCGATGGGCCCGATTACGGTACGGACGTGTTTCCTAAGCTCTGCTTTTAGTTCATCACTGGGATCATAGCCATCCTTTAAGATACAATAAGCGAAGATGCCCTCACCTTTGATATCATGGGGATAACCTACTACGGCAGCTTCAGCGACAGCTGGATTACTTACCAGGGCACTTTCCACTTCTGCTGTTCCCATTCTATGTCCGGATACGTTGATAACGTCATCGATCCGGCCCATGAGCCAGTAGTAACCATCTTCGTCCCTGCGGGCCTGGTCACCGGAAAGATATAGTCCGGGGAACATATCGAAATAAGTCTGGCGGAAACGCTCATGGTCTCCGTAAACCGTTCTCATCTGGCCGGGCCAGGGCTTCTTAATTACCAGGTAACCGGGCTCATTTTCGCCCAATTCGTTTTTCTCCTGGTCAATAATAGCTGGCTCTACACCAAAGAAGGGCACCGTAGCGGAACCGGGCTTTTGGGGGATACAGCCGGGAAGTGGGGTAATGAGAATTCCACCGGTCTCCGTCTGCCACCAGGTATCCACGATGGGACACTTTTCTTTACCAATTACTTTATAGTACCACTTCCATACTTCTGGGTTGATAGGCTCACCCACAGTACCTAGAAGCTTCAAGCTGCTGAGGTCTCTATTTAAAGGCCACTTGTCGCCATCCTTAATCATGGCTCTCAGAGCGGTAGGAGCAGTGTAGAACTGGTTAACCTTAAACTTCTCAACGATCTGCCAGAACCTGTCCGGCGCGGGATAGTTGGGAACACCTTCAAACATTAGAGTAGTGGCTCCTAAGCTCAAAGGACCGTAAACAATATAGCTGTGTCCGGTAACCCAGCCGATGTCAGCTGTGCACCACCAGGTGTCCTCCTCATGAATATCAAAGATATACTTAAAGGTCATGGTGGTATACAGATTATAACCTGCGGTGGTATGCAGAACCCCTTTGGGTTTCCCGGTGCTTCCGCTGGTGTAAAGGATGAATAAGGGATCTTCCGAATCCATCACCTCTGGCTCACAGTTGGCATCTACCTTTTCCAACTCGTCGTGCAGCCATACACATTTGTCCGTCATATTTACATTGCCGTCGCCCCGCTTGAATACAATGACCTTCTCAACACAATCACACTCGGCTACAGCAGCGTCCACATTAGCCTTCAGGGGAACTACTTTACCGGCCCTTAAGCTGCAGTCCGCAGTAAGCACCATCTTACACTGGGAATCTAAAATCCTATCTTTAATGGAGTCAGCACTAAAACCTCCGAATACGATTGAGTGAATAGCACCAATCCTGGCGCAGGCCAACATGGCAATGGCCAGGTTGGGGATCATGCCAATATAGATGCAAACCCGGTCACCTTTTTTGATTCCGTTGTTCTTCAATACATTGGCATATTTACATACTTCATGATGAAGCTGCTGGTAGGTAAGGGTTATAACATCATCTTCAGGCTCACCCTGCCAAATAATAGCTGCACGGTTTTTCTTCCAAGTTTTTAGATGACGATCCAAACAGTTATAAGTTACGTTAAGCTTACCACCATCAAAGAACTTGATATCGGCGGTAGTATAATCGTAATCCATCATTTTGGTGGGCTTTTCAAACCAATCCAGGTACTTATCGGCCATTTCTCCCCAAAAACCCTCAGGGTCTTCAACTGACCTCTTCCACATTTCATCGTACTGTTCTCTGGTGCTGATGTGCGCCTGCTTAGAAAATTCCTCCGACGCGGGGTACCATTTTACTTCTTCTGACATAAATATTGTCGCCTCCTTTTAATTTTCTTATTGTACAGCGGCTTGACCGCCTTGTCAGCTTACCTGTCTAAAACCTTCTACCGTTCTTAACCGGCACCAAAATTTTTATTGCCTGCTACAATGCTGATTTTAGAAAATTTTCATAACTAATAACCTTTGCTCAACCCCTCCTCTCCAATTGTTAATAAGAATACCAACATTCGAAGCGTCTCTTAAGTTGACGTCTATTGCTAAGTTAAGATAAATCAATAATGCTTAGAAAAAATGGCCTAAACACTACAAATAGCTCTATGATTTTCTAACGATAATTCGCCCTAATATGTCATAATTTTTAAAATATAAAAAGTAATGAGACAATTTTAAACAATTTTGTATATAATAAAAAATCTATTGTCTTTATAGGATTTTTTATCTCTCATTAATACATTCCTATATATATTCACCCTGAATACATATATTCTACATAAATATTTTTATTCCTTCTTTTCTGTATAAATTTTCTGAAAATTTATACAACAATGATAATCTTACTCCCAATATATATTTTAAGCAATCAATCATAACCCACCCCTAAAATCATCTAACTAAAGACGTATGGTGCTTTTTTTATCTAACCCTTGCTTCCCTTCAAATGCCCGGGCAAAAATGTCAAAAAAATGTTGGGCATTCTTATCAAGCTTCGATGGGAACAAATAAGTTACCACTACCAAAAGAAATACCGTCATAAAAAATGCTGGAACTACTGGCATTAGTCCAAAGGTAGTCCAGTTGGGAAGAATGTTAAGATACCACAGATGAAGAAAAATAGAGGGTACGATAATGGCGGTTATGGCTGCATATTTACTACATTTTTTCCAGTAAAGCCCAGCAATCATAACCGGTAAAAGCAGCGAGAATCCGGAAAAAGCAAAAGCCGCTATGCTCAACACAGCGGAAGGGCGGAACAAGGCTCCTACATATGCAATAATTGCAAAAACCAACAGCACTGTTTTACTGATAAAAATTGCCTTTTTTTCCGTAATATTTTTAAAATACCGAAGTAAAAAATCCTCAGTTACCATGTGTGACACAGATAGCAGTTGAGAGTCCAGAGATGACTTAATAACCGCTAAAATTACCAGGAGTCCCAGGGCTCCCCAGACCGGTGAAAGAAACTGTTCCAGCAGCATAGGAACAATATCATCTGAGGCTTGTCCCTCCAGGCCGGGAATAGACACAGCGCCCCATACCCCCAACAATGTAGAAATTCCAAATATAATCATAAAACAAATGGGATAAAAAAGCGTTACCTTTTTCATAGATACAGAGTTTTTAGCCGCCATGATCCGGATGAACATCTGGGGAAAAACTACTACAGCAATGGAATTTACAAAAGAAAAGCTAAACCAGGTCTTAGGGCTTAATTGAGGAGCCAGGGCTCTTTCTAAAAGGTGGGGCTTGTCTGCTAATATTTTTGCAGTAATAGCCTCAAACCCTCCCAGGGAATTGGCCACTCCCAACAGCACAAAAACAGCCACAATCATGAAGAGCAGGCCCTGAAAAATATCTGTCCAGGTGGTACCCCTAAGACCGGCCCCCATGGTGTAAAAAACAGAAACGCACAGGAGAACCAGAGCAGCCAGCCAGTAAGGGATAACCCCCCCGGTCATAGTAGACATGGCGATTCCACCACCGATAATTCCCAGCACCAAATAGGGAATCGTATAGTAAAGCAAGAGTACTAAAAATAAAATTCCTATGGTACTGCTGTTCCAACGGCTGCCAAAAAGCTGAGGTTGCGTGGAATATCCAAATCTTTTGCCCAGCAGCCAGGAGCGATACCCAACCAGATAATAGGTAAAGGGTGTAGCAAACAAGCTCCAGCCGATTACATAACCGTAGGCACCATACCCGGCATGATAGGATAAGCCGGCATGCCCAATAATAGTAAATGAAGTAATGTTGCTGGCAAACAGGGCCATAAAAAGATGAAAAGTATTCAAAGAACGGCTGGCTAAAAAATAATCTTCCCTGGTTGCCAGCGTGACCCGTGTTCCTAGCCACCCCAGCAGGAGAAGAATACAAAGGTAAATCCCTATAAAAATAAAAACCACCGTCTCTCTCATCATCTATACTCATCCTCCTCCACTTTGAGGGGTAAGAGCAGATCCTCCGGAGGATCCGGCCAGACCAGAAGAATAATTAGATAGATTGCAGCGGTCGCTATAAATGTATATAAAATATAATAAGAAAAAGCAAAGGGCATAAAACCAAACAATAAGGGGAACTGAGCGTCAAACTGCCAACTCCAAAAATTATTGTGAAGAGCAAACATAATCAAAACAATAAACATAACCATTACAAAACGAATTTTAAAGGAAAGCTTTCTCATACTTATCCCTCCGTATGCAGGAAATCAACCTTCAGTAATCAATTCGTCAATTTCGTACAATATTCTAATAACTTTACCGACAGTTTATATTTTAATCTTTTTCTTATTCGCTGTCAATGAATATTTAAAATCCAAGTCAGAAGATAAATTTTTAATTCTTTTTTAACCGGATAATCTACACATTTTTCAGCTTATCTCTCAATATTTCATTAACCATCTGTGGATTGGCACTTCCCCCGGTGGATTTCATTACCTGCCCTACCAGAAAACCCAAAGCCTTTTTCTTTTTAGCCTTGTAATCTGCCACAGGGCCCGGGTTGGTTTTTATTACCTCTTGGATAATTTCCTCCAAAACACCCTGGTCACTAATCTGCTCCATGCCCTTTTCTTTTACCACCTGATGAGCTTTCTTCCCGGAATTAAACATCTCAGCCAAAACATCTTTGGCCATCTTTCCGCTAATTTTCCCCTGTTTCAGCATTTCCAGCATTTCCACCAGGTCCTCCGGTGTAACTTTAATAGTACAAAAGTCCAAACCGGCGGCATTCATATGCATGGACAGCTCTCCCATGACCCAGTTACTGACAATCTTAGGTTCTGAAAATAATTTTACACATTCCTCAAAAAATACAGCCATTTCCCGGGTTCCGGTTAACACCTGGGCATCATAGTCCGATAGGCAATACTGAGAAACAAATCTTTCTTTTTTCTCCAGAGGTAATTCAGGAAGCTCCTTCTTAACCTTTTCCACCATCATAACCCCTATTTCCATGGGGACCAGGTCAGGGTCAGGAAAATATCTGTAGTCATGGGCTTCTTCCTTGCTCCTCATGGTGACAGTTTCTCCTTTAGTCTCGTCCCATCTCAAGGTCTCCTGAACAATCCTGTGACCATTTTCCAGTCTCTCTATCTGCCTTTCCACCTCAAATTCCAGACCCTTTTGAACTGCTTTAAAGGAGTTCATATTTTTAAGTTCCGTCTTGGTGCCCAGCTCCGCTTCCCCTTTTAGTCGTACAGAAATATTAGCATCGCAGCGCAGGCTCCCCTCCTCCATCTTGCAGTCGGAAACCCCCGTATACAGAAGTATTTTTTTCAAATCCTCCAAAAAAACCCGGGCCTCTTCCGCAGAACGCAAATCCGGTTCAGAAACGATCTCCACCAGGGGAACGCCGGTACGGTTATAATCCACCAGGGAAAATAGCCCATCATTGGAATGAATCAATTTCCCCGCGTCTTCCTCCAAATGGACCCGATTAATGCCAATTTTGCGGGTTTCTCCATTGGACTGTATTTTAAGATATCCGTTTTTGCCTACAGGAAAATCAAATTGAGAAATTTGATAGGCTTTAGGCAGATCTGGATAAAAATAATTTTTTCGGTCAAACTTGCTGTAAGAGTTAATCTCACAGTTCAAGGCCAATCCCGTTAAAACAGCAAACTCCAGGGCCCTTTTGTTTAACACCGGCAAAACCCCGGGAAGCCCCAGGCAGACCGGACACACCTGAGTATTTGGTTCATCCCCAAAGGTAGTGGGGCAGGAACAGAATATTTTGGTTTTGGTGCCCAGCTCAAGATGAACTTCTAAGCCAATCACTACTTCATATTTTGACATACTAAACACCTCCCCTGACAAAGCTTCCAAAATTAGGCTTCATGTTCAAAAAAGACCTGCTCTGTTCAAAAGCATCGGCCACCTGAAGTATAGTCCCTTCATCAAAGGGCTTCCCTATAATCTGCAGCCCCACCGGCAAACCGTTAATAAAACCACAGGGGATGGAAACTGCCGGGAGCCCGGACATACTAACAGGTATGGTAAAAACATCATTTAAATACATTTGAAGCGGATCTTGCGTATTTTCACCGGCCTTGAAAGACACCGTAGGTGCCGTGGGGGTCACAATGACATCGCAATTTTTAAAAGCCTCATCAAAATCATTCTTAATCAAAGTCCTAACCTTCTGTGCCTTAAGGTAATAAGCATCATAATATCCGGAACTCAAAGCATAGGTTCCCAACATAATCCTTCGTTTAACCTCAGCCCCAAAACCCCTGCTCCTGGTTTTTTGATATGTTTCCAGTAAATTATTACTATCTTCATGTCTGAAACCGTAACGAATCCCATCGTACCTGGAGAGATTTGATGAAGCCTCTGCAGGGCTTACCAGGTAATAAGCCGGCAGAGCATAGGATGTGTGGGGTAACGATAATTCCACCTTTCCCATTCCCAGATTCTCCAGGTTATCTATGGCCTTCCCAATGACATTCCTCACGGCATCATCAATACCTAAGGAAAAATATTCTTCAGCAATTCCCATTCTGATTCCCTTAACTTCTTTTCCAATGAAACTACAAAAATCAGGAACATCTACCGGTGCAGAGGTGGAATCCTTAAGGTCTGAGCCGCAGATAGCATTCATGACCAGGGCGCAGTCCTTTACATCCTTAGTCAAGGGTCCAATCTGGTCTAGAGAAGAAGCAAAAGCCACCAATCCATACCTGGACACCCTGCCATATGTAGGCTTCATCCCCACCACACCACAATATGAAGCGGGCTGACGAATTGATCCACCGGTATCAGAACCCAGAGCAAAAGGAACCTGGTCAGAGGCTACCACTGCTGCAGAACCACCACTGGACCCCCCCGGCACCCGGGAAGGGTCCCAAGGGTTTTTAGTGGCAAATAAACCGGAATTTTCCGTAGAAGAACCCATGGCAAACTCATCCATGTTTGTCTTTCCTACCAATACAGCCCCCTGTTCCTCCAACCGTTCAAAAACCGTAGCGTTATATGGCGGTTTAAAACCCTCCAGGATTTTAGAGGAACAAGTCGTAAGTATATCCTTAGAACACATATTGTCTTTTAAGGCAAAAGGTATCCCGGTCAGCGGCCCTACCTTTCTTCCTAAAGCAATTTTTTTATCTGTTTCCCTGGCCTTTTTTAGAGCATAATCCCTGGTCACGGTCACAAATCCCTGGACAATTCCTTCTACCTCTTCAATTCTGTCCAGTACACCTAATAGAATTTCCTCACAGCTTATCTTTTTTTGTTTTATCAAATCATGAGCTTCATGAACTTTTAATTCATATAAATTCAACAAAATTCCCCCCAACAATCATAATTCTCTTTATTCTATAACCCGGGCCACTTTAAAAAATCCATTTTCCTGGTCCGGAGCATTCTGCAGAACTTCCTCCCGGCTCAGCGGCTCTTTAACCTTGTCACTGCGGAATACATTTTTCATAGGAAAGACATGGAATGTTGGAGATATATTCTCCGTTTCCAGCTCATCTAATACTTTCACATAATCTAAAATGTGTCCCAGCTGCTTAGTAAGTATTTCTTTTTCATCATCACTAATCTCCAACCTGGCCAGCTTAGCAATATACTCCACATCTTTTTTAGTTATCTCCATTACTTATACCTCCAAACCTCAATTGCTTTTTATATTATAACATAGCATTTCATAATGATAAAGTTTGTCGCCTGAAAAAATTTCCATGACATTATTTAGATTAAAAAAATCGTGCCCGCTGCTGTATGATTTCTAACAGGGGCACGACTGTGTGCCATTTTAATTCAATTAACAAGAAATACAAAAGCTAAAAGGAAGTCTTATCTTTATTTTTCACTGGACGCCATTTGCTGCAATTGTTCTTCGGTCAATATTGTGATTTCCAGAGAACGGGCCTGTTCCAGCTTACTTCCGGGGTTTTCCCCTACTACAACATAGTTTGTGCTGCGGCTTACGGAGGATGTAACCCTGCCTCCTAAACCTTCGATCAGGTTTTGCGCTTCCTGGCGGCTGTGGTTTTGCAGTTTCCCCGTCAGCACAAAGGCCTGACCCTCAAAGAGCTGTTCCTGAGCCTTCCCCTGTTCCTGAACCTGTTTAAAATTAACCCCGGTGCTGCGGAGTTTTTCCACCACCTTAAGGTTGGCAGGATTCTTAAAAAATTCAAAAACACTGGCCGCAATTTTAGGCCCAATTTCCGGGATAGAAATCATCTCTTCCACCGAGGCGGAAATAATACGATCTAAGCTCTTGAAGTGCTCTGCAATAACCCGGGAGCCTTTTCCCCCTAAAAAACGGGAGCCCAGCCCATTTAAGAGCTTGCTCAAGGGGTTGTTTTTACTAACCTCCAGGGCCTCCAGGAGTTTAGAAGCTGACTTTTCCCCCATCCTATCCAGAGACATCAGGCGTTCTTTATTCAGATAATACAGGTCTGCCACATCTTCCACCAGACCATTTTCCAGGAGCAGCCTGGCAGCCGCTGGACCCAATCCTTCGATATCCATGGCCCCCCGGGAAGCAAAATGTACAATTCTCTCGTACATCTGCACAGGACAAGTGGAATTCAAACAGCGCAAAGCCACCTCCCCGGGAATTAATGTTACCTCCTGGCCGCAGGCAGGACAGTTTTCAGGCATGATAAAATCTTTTTCCTGGCCGGTCCTCTTCTCTTTTAGAACTTTAACCAGCTCAGGAATAACTTCTCCTGCCTTGTGAATAATTACCCGGTCCCCAATTTTAACCCCTTTTTCCCGAAGGATATCCTGATTATGTAAAGACGCTCTCTTAATCACTGACCCGGAAACCTTCACCGGGGTCAGCAGAGCAATAGGGGTTAGAGCCCCAGTCCTGCCCACGCTAACCTGAATATCCTCCACAGTGGTCTCTACCTGTTCCGCCGGAAACTTAAAAGCTACAGCCCAGCGGGGGCTCCTGGTGGTGTAACCTACCTGGGCTTGTATTTTAAGATCATTTATTTTTATAACCATCCCATCAATTTCATAAGGAAGTTCATATCTTTTTAAGGACCAATCTTTACAGGCCTGAATCACTTCTTCAAAATCAGTGTATACAGCAGTATGGGGGTTTACCCTGAGGCCCAAACTTTTTAGATAGTTCAGCATTTCTAGATGATTTTTTAGAGGAAATCCTTCAAAACTGCCCATACCGTAAATGTAAATATTTAAAGGCCTGGAGGCTGCAACTGCAGGGTCCAGCTGCCTCATAGAACCGGCAGCGGCATTTCGGGGATTTGCAAACAAAGGTTCACCCTGCTCAGCTCTGCGGTCATTTAGGTCCTGAAATGCTTTCCGGGGAAAATAAACTTCTCCCCTCACCTCCAAATCTACTCTTTCTTTCAGTTTTAAGGGAATACTTTTTATAGTCCGGAGATTATGAGTAATATCCTCCCCCACTTGACCATCTCCCCGGGTTGCACCCCTGACCAGGCCCCCATCCTGATAAAGCAAAGATACTGCCAGCCCGTCCATTTTGGGTTCAACCACATACTCTAAATTAGAAACTCCGCTTAGATTTTTTGCTCTGCGTACAAAGTCTAGAAGCTCATTTTCATTGAAAGCATTATCCAGGCTGAGCATGGGAACAGCGTGACTGACCGAGGTAAAGGTTTCTAAGGGCTTCCCCCCTACCCTTTGAGTAGGAGAATCAGGAGTAACCAGCTGGGGATATTCTTTCTCAAGTTTTTCCAGTTCCCTCTTCATCAAGTCATATTCCCGGTCTGATATTACCGGAGAATCCAGCACATAATAATTATAGTCATGTTTATTTATCTCTTCTGCCAACTGCCGAACTTTTATTCCGGCTTCATTAGAGTCCATTTACAGCCCTCCCCATAAAGCATATTTCCTTATACATCCATACCTCTTACGCCTTAATTTTTTTTAGGCTGTCCTCATCGCTGTTAACAGCTGAAAAATTCATAATTGCAGCTAAGATGATTAAAATACTTTATAAATAAGATTCAGACATACTCCATTTCATGATATTTAGAGGCTTTTAGAATTAATTAGTTACTTTTTTTATAGGAGCAAAAGTGGCCAGTATGGTTTTGGTCCCCTCCGTGGGAAACAAAACCGTCAAAACCAGATCAGATCCAGAACTGCCCACAGTTCTAACCACTCCCTTTCCCCACTTAGAATGATACAAACCATCTCCAACTTTCCAGTCTTCATCAGGGTTCGAAATGAAATCAATTTCTTTTTCAGCCTGCTCTTCTTCATCTAAAAAATTATCCCCCAACAGTTCTGCGGGAATCTCCTTGAAAAAACAGGAGGGAGGGTTGAAAACCAACCTGCCATAAAGATTCCTCTGCTTGGCGTGGGTAAGATAAAGCCGCTCCATAGCCCGGGTACAGCCTACGTAGCAGAGACGTCTTTCCTCCTCCAACCCATGCTCACTGTCCAGGGACATAGAGTGAGGAAAAATCCCCTCCTCCATTCCGGCCAAGAAAACTACAGGGAATTCTAACCCCTTGGCACTATGAAAGGTCATCAATCTGACCTTAACCTCTCTCTCCTCCTCCTGCAGCCCCTCTTCAGAAGAGGTAATTAATGAAATCCCCGTGAGAAAAGCAGTTAGGCTCTTATCTTCTGAACTCACATCAAATTCCCGGGCAGCAGACACCATTTCTTTGAGATTTTCAATACGGGAACGGGATTCCAACGTCCCTTCTGCTTCAAGAGCGGTTAAATATCCCGTTTTTTCTATGATTTCCTCCGTTAACTCCCTTACGGATAAGAATTCCCTCATCCTCCGTAAATTATGAATTAAATTAGTAAATTCTTCTATTTTTCTCCCGGTGTTCTGGGTAACTCCAGATTCATCCCATCTGCTCAAGGACTCAAACAGGGTCAAGTTTTGGTCAGAAGCCATAACTTCTAGTTTTTCAACTGTTTTTTTGCCAATTCCCTTTCGGGGGACATTGATAATTCTCTTCAGACTAAAATTGTCTGATGGATTATCAACCAACCTCAGATAGGCCAGAGTATCTTTTATTTCCAACCGTTCGTAAAATCTGACCCCACCATATATGGTAAAAGAAATATCCTTCCTCAAAAATACTTCCTCTAGAACCCTGGACTGCGCGTTAGTCCGGTAAAGAACAGCAAATTCTTTGAAACTGTCCAGGTTCTTCTTAATTTCATCAGCAATATACTGGGCTTCCTGATATTCATCCCTGCCGCAAAAATAAAAGATTTTATCCCCGGGGGGCTGTTGAGTCCAAAGACGTTTAGGTTTTCGCTCCTGATTATTTTTTATTACATGAAAAGCAGCTTCGAGAATATTTCCTTTGGACCTGTAATTTTCCTCTAATTTAATCACCTGGGCTTCGGGGTAATCTCTTTCAAATTCCAGGATATTTCTAATATCTGCTCCACGAAACTGGTAAATTGACTGGTCATCATCTCCCACCACACAGAGGTTCCTATGTTTTTGGGACAGCATCTTTACCAACAGGTACTGAACCATATTGGTATCCTGGTATTCATCCACCAGAATAAACTTATACTGTTCCTGGTAAGCCCTTAAAATCTCCGGCCTTTCCCTGAAAAGACGTACCGTCAAAAAAAGCAGGTCATCAAAATCAAGACAGTTGCTGCTCTTCAGCTTTTTTTGATACAATTGATAAATCTCACTGACTTTCCGGGAGAAATAATCGCTTGACTGCTGCTCATACTGATCTTCATCCACCAGGTCATTCTTGGCTTTACTGATGATTCCTAAAATTTTTCGGGGAATATACTGCTTGAAATCAAGATCAAGCTCTTTCAAACACTCTTTTATTATGTTCAGCTGGTCCTGAGTGTCAAAAATAACAAAGCTGCTCTCATATCCCAAATGACTGATAGCTCCCCTGAGAATTCGGGCTGAAGATGCATGGAAGGTAGAAACCCAAAGCCTCAAATCAGCCTGTAATATTCGGCAAATTCTATCTTTCATCTCCTCCGCTGCTTTGTTGGTAAAGGTCAAAGCCATAATCTGGCCGGGCCTGCACTTTCCAGTCCTTAAAAGATAAGCGACCCGACAGGTTAAGACCCTGGTCTTTCCACTACCCGCCCCGGCTAAAATTAGCAAGGGGCCCTCTGTAGTAGTTACAGCCTCCATCTGCTTTTCATTTAAACCTTCAAATAAATCCTCTACAGGTGAGTCATAATTCATAATAGTACCCCTTTAAACGGTTTAAAAAAACAATTGATGTGTTCTTTCATTTCTATTTGCATTAATAATATAAAAGACAAACCAAACCCTGGATATAAAAACCTGGGAAATTGAAAAAAGTGTTCAGAGATACCCGGCACCCTACAACCCCAGAAATTCTCCTCTGAACACACTAAAAAAGCTTCAATTATTTAAGCTCCCTACTTTTTAGTTTAGGAACCCTCTTCTTCTTTCAAGCGCTGCAGAGCTATTGCATACCCACCACTGCCGTAAAACAGATATCGTTTAACCCGGCTGATAGTAGCCGTGCTGGCACCGGTCTCTTTTTCAATCTGATGATAAGTGTAACCATCCTGCAGCATTTTTGCAACCTCCAACCTTTGAACCAGAGATTTTAATTCATTAATAGTACAAAGATCTTCGAAAAACTTATAACACTCTTCAATATTTTCCAGGGAAAGAATGGCCGTAAACAGCTGGTCCATGTATTTATCTTTTAGATTAGAGTCAATTATGTGAATCACCCCCGGATTACCTATTCGGCATATTTTAATTTCTTAGGTAATATTCTTTAGACATGCTGGAAATCCTGCTTGTTTATAATTTTTTACTTTAACGCATTAAATGCTTTTCTAGCCATTATTGTCCTCCAATTCATAAGCCCTGTCAAGGCTATCAAAGGAGCTGTTCTTCCGGCAGTACATTTAAAAACATTGCTGTCATTGGTATTATATGGGTTGTCGGATGAACAGTCCCCTTGACAGTCTTGACACGTCTTGACACGGCCCAGCCCGACAGCCCCCTTGACAGGTTTAAATAAAAACCCTATTTTGGACTTTTTAGATGTGTCCTCAATAGGGTTTGAAACTTCTCATAACTTTCTTATTATTTCAAAAGCTTAAGCGCTTTCTGCCCGATATCTTTACGGTAGTGTGCACCTTCAAACCTTATGGATTCCACGGCTTCATAGACATTCTTTAAGGTTTGGGGCAGAGTTTGGGCCCAACCGGTAACCCCCAGCACTCGGCCACCGCTGGTGACCACTTTTTCTTTTTGGATATCGGTACCGGCATGGAAAACCATCAGGTTATGGTTTGCTTTTTGTTCCTCCAGTCCCTCAATGACCATTCCTTTTTGGTAGGAATCGGGATAACCACCGGAAGCCATCACCACACAAACGGCATAACCTTCATGCCACTCAGCTTTAACCTGGGAAAGCTTACCTTCCACCACTGCCTGTAATATGGGAACCAGGTCTGATTTTAAAAGAGGAATGACTACCTGGGCCTCAGGGTCACCAAATCGGCAGTTAAATTCCAATACTTTCGGTCCTTTTTCTGTAAACATGAGTCCGGCATAAATTATTCCGGAATAAGAATGTCCATCAGACTTTAACCCTTTTACCGCAGGAAGCAATATCTCCTCTTCAACATACTTGGCAATTTCCGGTGTAACCAATGGAGCCGGGGCATAAGCCCCCATGCCTCCGGTATTAGGGCCCCTATCACCGTCATAAACGGGTTTGTGGTCCTGGGATGAAACCATGGGCAGTATACTTTCTCCATCCGTAAAGGCCAAAATGGAAGCTTCTTCTCCCCGCAGGCATTCCTCCACAATCAAGCGGTTACCGGCATCTCCAAAGGCACGGTCTATCATGATTTTCTTCATGGCCAGAAGAGCTTCTTCCTCTTCTTCGCAGACGATTACTCCCTTACCGGCAGCCAGGCCCTCCGCCTTTATCACGATGGGTGTTCCTACTTTTTTTATGTATTGTTCTGCTTCTTCAGGGTTGGTGAAGGTCTTGTACTCTGCCGTAGGTATATTGTATTTTACCATTAATTCCTTAGCAAAAACCTTGCTTCCTTCAAGCTTTGCTGCCTGTTTGTTGGGGCCAAATATCTTCAAACCCCTTCCCTGGAAAAGGTCAACTATACCTTCCGCCAGAGGGGCCTCAGGCCCAACTATGGTAAGATCTATTTTCTGTTCTTCTGCAAACTCCACCAATCCCCGCAGATCCTCTACTGAAATAGGGACACACTGAGCATACTCAGAAATACCGGCATTGCCGGGAGCACAATAGATTTTTTCTACCAAAGGACTCTGTTTTAATTTCCAAACCAGGGTGTGCTCTCTCCCGCCGCCTCCAACCACTAAAATGCGCAAAAGATAAACACCTCCTTAGTGTTTAAAATACCTTCTGCCCGTAAAGAGCATAGTCATTCCAAAAGAATCTGCCGTCTCAATAGCATCCTTGTCTTTCAAAGAACCCCCCGGCTGAATCAATGCCGTAACCCCGGCTTTGGCAGCTTCTTCTACAGTATCCGGGAAGGGGAAGAATGCATCTGAAGCTAAAGCACTGCCCTTAGCTTTTTCTCCGGCCTGTTCAATGGCAATACGGGCCGCCCCTACACGGTTCATCTGTCCTGCACCCACTCCAATAGTCTGTAGATTTTTAGCTAGAACGATGGCATTGGATTTTACATGCTTTACCACCTTCATTCCAAAAACCAGATCCGCCAGTTCACTGTCCGTAGGCTTCCTTTTGGTCACTACCTGCCAATCCGCAGGATCCAGAAGTACGGTATCTAACTCCTGAACCAAAAGCCCACCGGACACCTTCTTGAAATCGCTCTTCTCTCGTTCTTCATGAGATAGTTTGGCCTGCAGGACCCGGATATCTTTTTTAGCTTTCAATGCTTCCAGGGCTTCCGGGTCATATTCCGGGGCAATGATTACTTCTATAAATATTTTCAATATTTCTTCTGCAGTTTTTTTATCTACCCGGGTGTTGGCAGCGATAATGCCCCCGAATATTGAAACCGGGTCAGAATCATACGCTCTGATGTAAGCATCATAGAGTTCTGCCCCTGTCCCTACACCACAGGGGTTAGCATGCTTAACTGCTACAATAGTAGGTTCTTGATATTCCTGAACTAACTCCCAGGCAGCGTTAGTATCATTTATATTATTAAAAGAAAGCTCTTTCCCTTGAAACTGTTGGGCAAAGGCAATGGATGAAGGAACAGGGTTGACCTCCCGATAGAAAACCGCCTGCTGTTGAGGATTTTCCCCATATCGAAGGTCCTGCACCTTTTTGTAATTTAAAAGCAGAGTATTACGGAACTTAGCTTCCCCGGGAAGAAGCCCCGAAAGATAACTGCTGATTAAGGCATCATATTCTGCGGTGTGGGTAAAGGCCTCTACTGCCAGTTGAAAACGGGTCTCCTGGCTGAGAGAGCCTTTTTCCTTTATCTCGTCAATGATTTCTTGGTACCGGTCAGGATTGACCACCACGGCCACATCCTTATAATTTTTGGCAGCAGAGCGCACCATGGTAGGCCCGCCGATATCAATGTTCTCGATGGCATCCTCTAAGGTAACCCCTTCTTTCGCTATAGTCTGAGCGAAGGGATACAGGTTAACCACTACCAGGTCAATGGGGGAAATATCATGTTCCGCCATCTGTTTTTGATGGAGTTCTTCCCCCCTCTTGCCCAATATTCCTCCGTGAATTTTAGGATGAAGGGTTTTCAGCCTTCCCTCCAAAATTTCCGGAAAACCGGTAACCTCAGAAACGGATTTCACCGGCACTCCTGCATCTGCCAGAGATTTCTTGGTCCCTCCGGTGGAAAGAATCTCGAAACCCAGTTCTGTTAGAGACCGGGCAAAATCCACCACCCCTGACTTGTCAGAAACGCTTAATAATGCATATTTAGTACTCATTATTACCACCTTCCTTTTAATGAAAATTGCTGCTTCAAATTAGAATGCAGACTTATTTATAGTTAAATATCTCCACACCTTCCCCGGAGACTACCTCACCCAGTGTCCATCCCTTATGACCACACCGGGAAATCACCTGTAGGATGTCCTGCTCGTCTCCTGAAGGCACAACCAAAATAAAACCGATTCCCATATTAAAGGTCCTAAACATTTCCCGATAACTGATATCCCCTTCTTCTCGAATCAGGGAAAATATAGGGGGGATACTCCACTGGCTGCGGATTTCCGCTCCGGTTCCCGGGGGCAGTACCCGGGGTATGTTTTCATAAAAACCTCCCCCAGTAACGTGAATCATTCCATTAATGGTATGCTTTTTCAAGAGTTCCAGGACTAATCCGGTGTATATTATGGTGGGCTTTAAAAGCTCTTCCCCCAGAGTGCATCCCAAAGAAGGGTTGAAATCTTGTAAACGGCTTTCTTTTCCCTCTATCAGCACCTTTCTTACCAGGGAGTAGCCATTGCTGTGCACCCCTGATGAGGCAACACCGATAATTTTGTCCCCGACACTAATACTGCTGCCATTAATAATTTTTCCTTTATCTACTACCCCTACGGCAAAACCAGCCAGATCATATTCTCCCGGAGCATAAAAACCCGGCATCTCTGCGGTTTCCCCGCCTATCAAGGCACAGCCTGCCTGACGGCAGCCATTGGCAATTCCCTCTACAATATGGGATACTTTTTCCGGCTTTAGCTTACCTACTGCCAGGTAGTCAAGAAAAAACAGGGGCTCAGCCCCTAAGACAGCTATATCATTTACGCACATGGCCACCAAATCAATTCCCACAGTCTGGTGTGAATCCATCAAAAAAGCAATTTTTAATTTGGTTCCCACCCCGTCTGTGCCGGATACCAGCACCGGTTCTTTATATTTTTCCACATTCAGGGCAAATAATCCTCCAAAACCACCGATGTCCGTAAGAACTTCATCCCGAAAGGTCTTATTTACCAAACCCTTTATTTTTTCCACCGCCAGATTGGCAGCATCGATATCTACTCCTGCTTTTTTATAACTCATTTCATCTTTCAATAGCATCACCTTTTTGTTGTCTCAAATAGTTTTTTCTTTAACCCACTGGTTGGCTGGACAATATATTCCTTGTCAAAGCAGGCCTTACAAAAACTGTCCCTGGATAGTCCCACAGAAGAAACTAAACCTTCAATGCTCAGATAACCTAGAGAGTCCGCTTTAATAATGTTTTTAATTTCCTCTACAGTTTTAAAGGCCCCCAACAGTTCCTTGGTGGAGGAGGTATCTATTCCATAGAAGCAGGGAGAAATCACCGGTGGTGAACTGATTCTCACATGCACCTCTGTAGCTCCGGCTTTTCTCAACATCTGAACAATCTGCTTAGAGGTTGTTCCCCGCACAATGGAATCATCAACCAGAACAATCCTTTTTCCCTTGACTACTTTTTTTACAGCGTTCAGCTTTAGCTTTACTCCCAAATCCCGAATTTCCTGGCTTGGTTGTATAAAAGTCCTCCCAATATACCGGTTTTTAATAAGTCCCATCTCGTAGGGCAGACCCATCTCCTCGGCAACCCCGGAAGCGGCAGAAATACTGGAATCAGGCACCCCGGTAACAATATCTGCTTCAACGGGATATTCCCTGGCTAACTGCTTACCCAACTCTCTTCTGACCAGGTGCACATTCTGACCATGAATATTGCTGTCCGGACGGGCAAAATAGATAAACTCAAATATACAAAGTGCCAAAGGCTTTTCCGGAGCAAACCTCCTGGTATGCAGGCCCTGATTATCAATGACCACCATCTCCCCAGGGTCTATATCCCGGATGAATTCTGCTCCTATGGTATCAAAAGCACAGGTCTCCGAGGCCAGGACATAACAACCGTCCAAAAGCCCTAGAGAAAGGGGCCTGATCCCATGGGGGTCCCTTGCCCCAATAAGCTTATCCTCGGTCATTATAACAAAGGTAAAGGCTCCCTCCAGATGAGCTAGAGCCTGGGATATAGTATCTTCTACAATATCCCCCCCCAGGCGGGCAATCAGGTGGGCTACAATTTCACTGTCCGTGGTGGTTTGAAAAATAGCGCCCCCCTCTCCAAGATTGTCCCTAATCTCCCGGCCGTTTACCAGGTTTCCATTATGGCTAATGGCCAGGCAGCCCTTACTGTACCGTATCATCAAGGGCTGGGCGTTTACCAGGGAACTGGAACCCATGGTGGAATAGCGAACATGGCCTACTGCCATATGACCGGTGAGCCTCCGGGTCTTCTGTCCGTTTAAAACTTCAGAAACCAGTCCCATGCCCTTCTCAATATCCATCTTGCCGCCATTGGAAACTGCTATACCGGCACTTTCCTGCCCACGGTGCTGCAGCGCATAGAGTGCATAGTGGGTAATCTGGGCTACATTATGTCCCGGGGCATAAATTCCAAAGACCCCACATTCCTCCTTGAATTTGTCACAGCCTACCTCTAAAGTCCCATCTTGCATCCTACCGCACCTCTCCATCCCTAATGGATTTCTTCTGACTTTTACCTCTTTGCCTATGAACTTCATCCCAAAGGCTCCTTTAGTAGTTGGACATACTAAAGGGGAAATCTATTATGCTAAATGTAAACGCTGAAAAATTAAATCTACCCTCTTCAGCTGTTCTAAGGGGTCAAAACAAGCATCTAATTCCCCGGTAGTTAGATATTTTTGAACCTCCGCCACCTCTTCCAAAAGAGTGCGGAAGGAAACTCCTTTTTCCCAAGCTTCCATAGCTTTAGACTGCACTATTTCATAGGCCCTTTCCCGAAGCAGCCCTTTTTCCACCAGTTTCAAAAGCACCCTCTGAGAATAAATCAACCCATAGGTCCTCTCCATGTTTCTCTTCATATTTTCCGGATATACATGAAGGTCTCGAATAACACGGGTCATCTGTTTCAATAGATAGTCAATCAGTATGGTACTGTCAGGCACAATTACCCTTTCTGCAGAGGAGTGGGATATATCCCTTTCGTGCCAGAGAGCTATATTCTCCAGAGCAGTCAAGGCATTGCTTCGTACAATCCGGCAGAGGCCCGTAACCTGTTCACAGGACACCGGATTTCTTTTATGGGGCATGGCAGAAGAACCGGTTTGTCCCTTATAGAAGGGTTCTTCCACTTCCCGGGTTTCAGACTTTTGAAGTCCCCTGATTTCTGTAGCTATTTTGTCCAGAGTGCCGCCGATTACTGCCAATACCGTCAAATACTCCCCATGTCGATCCCTCTGTATAATCTGCGTAGAGATGGGGGCAGGTTCCAGTCCCATCTTTCCGCAAATATATTCTTCCACAAAGGGGTCTATATGGGCGTAAGTTCCTACGGCACCGGACAATTTCCCCACGCTGATGATTTTTTTAGCCTGTTTCATTCTGGTTAGATTTCTCTGCATCTCCGCATACCAAAGGGCCAGCTTCAACCCAAAGGTAGTAGGTTCAGCATGAACTCCGTGGGTGCGCCCCACCATTACCATATCTTTATATTGTAGGGCTTTTACCTTTAATACTCCAATAAACTCTTCAATATCTTCAATGATTAACTCTGCCGCTTCTTTCATTAATGCACACATGGCTGTGTCCACCACATCCGAGGAGGTAAGCCCGTAATGAACATATTTTGATTCTTCCCCTAAAGTCTCTGCCACAGCCCTGGTAAAGGCTACCACATCGTGTCGGGTAACCTGTTCAATCTCCAAAATCCTGTCCACGGAAAAACCAGCTTTATCCCGAATCAACCGGGCCGACTCCTCCGGGATTACCCCCAAACGGGCCCAGGCCTCACAAGCCAATACTTCTATCTCCAGCCATTTTTTAAATTTATTTTCCAGAGTCCAGATTTTGCCCATTTCGGGACGCGTATAGCGTTCTATCATTTCATGTCGTCCTCTCTATCGGGTATTAATTGGATGCCTTCTTGGTGTTTAAGATTTGCTAGAAAATTTTTTTAGATAATCTTTGTAGCCCAGTTCATGTAACAGCTCAGCCTTTTTATTCACCTTACCTGCCAGATCCTTCTTAAATTTAACTACATTTTCCCTGACCTCGGGGTATTTATTGCCCAAGATTTGAGCCGCTAATATACCTGCATTCCTTGCCCCATCAATGGCCACCGTGGCCACCGGAATTCCAGCAGGCATCTGCACAATAGAGTAGAGGGAATCAACTCCCCCCAGGGAGAATGTATTAACAGGAACCCCTATAACCGGTAGAGGAGTCATGGCCGCAATCACCCCAGGGAGGTGTGCCGCCCCGCCTGCGCCGGCAATAATGACTTCGATTCCCCGATCTGCAGCCTCCTTTGCATAATCGGCGGTTTTTTCAGGGACTCGATGAGCAGAAGATATCAACATTTCAAAACCAATCCCCAGTTCTTCCAAAACCTGCGCACTTTCTTTCATAACCGGAAGGTCCGAATCACTTCCCATAACTATACTTACCAATGCTTTTTCCATTTTTACACCTCCATTATTCCCATTCGATAGTAGACGGCGGTTTTGCCGTCATGTCATAAACAAAACGATTTGCCAGGGGAATTTCATTTACAATACGGCTGGAAATCCTCTCCAGCACTTCATAGGGAATCCTTACCCAGTCCGCAGTCATACCGTCATGACTATGCACCGCTCTCATGGCCACCGTGTGGCTGTAAGTACGTTTATCCCCCATAACCCCAACGCTTCTGACGTTGGGAAGTACTGCAAAATACTGCCAGATTTCCTTATCCAGTCCCGCCTTGGCCACTTCCTCCCGGACAATGGCATCAGCTTCCCGAAGAACCTGAAGCTTCTCTTCGTTTACTTCTCCCAGGCATCTTACCCCCAATCCAGGTCCGGGGAAAGGCTGCCGCCAGGTAATCTCCCGGGGCATTTCCAATTCCTGGGCTACCAACCGCACCTCATCCTTGAAAAGCTGATCCAAAGGCTCAATAAGCTTTAACCGCATGTTCTCCGGCAGCCCCCCCACGTTGTGGTGGGACTTAATTACCGCCGCCGTGGCGGTGCCGCTCTCAATTACATCAGGATAGAGAGTGCCCTGCACCAGATAATCTATTTGCCCAAGTTTTGCCGCCTCATCTTCAAACACATAAATAAATTCATTTCCAATTATCTTTCTTTTTTCTTCCGGGTCAGTAACCCCTTTTAGCTTGGACAAAAATCTCTCTTGAGCATTTACCAGAGTTACATTCATATGAAACTTGTCCGCAAATGTCTTCATCACTTCTGAAGCCTCATCCTTGCGCAGCAGCCCGTGATCAACAAAAATACATTCTAGTCTATCACCAATGGCTTTATGCACCAGGACCGCCGCCACAGAAGAGTCCACTCCTCCGCTAAGGCCGCACACCACTTTTTCATCAGGCCCTACAGTTTTTCTAATTTCTTCAATAGATCGCTTCACAAAGGATTCCATATTCCAGGTCCCTTTAAACCCACATACTTTAAACAGAAAGTTTTGTATTATTTCTTTTCCATGCTGAGTATGCACCACCTCCGGATGGAACTGGACGGCATATCTCTTCAGATCAGGGCTGCTCATAGCCGCTACCGGTGAATTCTCTGTGGTGGCGGTAACCCCATACCCCGGCGGAGGAGCCGTAACATAATCACCGTGGCTCATCCAGCAGATCATTTCCCGGGGCACATCCTGGAAAAGAATATCTTCATTTATCAAAGTCAGCCGAGTTTTCCCAAACTCTGACCGCTGGGCCGGAGTTACTTCTCCTCCCAGGACTTTTGCCATCAGCTGCATCCCATAACATATTCCCAACATAGGCAGGTCTAAATCAAACATTTCCTTATGGCAGAAAGGAGCCCCTTCCTCATATACACTTCCTGATCCCCCAGAAAAGACCAGTGCTCCAGGTTTCATCGCCAGGATTTCCTCCATCGAAGCATTGAAAGGAAGTATTTCACAGTAAACATTTTCCTCTCTGATTCTTCGGGCAATCAACTGGGTATACTGGGCACCGAAGTCCAGAATTATCACTTTCTCTTCAGACAATGAACCCTCATCCCTTTCCACAATAAACTATTTTTCGGTAAAAAATGATTATTTTTTAAGACAGGTATTACTATTCTATTTTATCCTTATTAACCCCTGTTAACAATGATATTATAACAAAATAAGTTTATTTTTAGGGGCCATCGTTAAAGAATTAAAAAAAAGTTAATCCGGAGTAAAAAAAATAAATCGCCATAGCCATTAAAAAAATCCCACAGACACCGGTAATTGCCCGGTATAGGTTAGGTGAAAACTTACTGCTTCCTCTCACCAGGAGCCAGGATACCAGTGTATACCAGATAAAATCCGCCGAGATGTGGCCCAGATAAAAGAAAATGATACCAGCCATCCCATATTGAAGGGAAATAACCACATATCCTGCTCCTACCGTACCCCACCATAGAGTAAAGTAAGGGTTTAAGAGACTTACCAGTGCACCGGTGGCAACCGGACCCAGGGCAGACCCCTTTTCTTCCCCCCCCATTTCCAACTCCAGGTTTTTTTGACGGGCTTCCCGGAGCATACCATAACCCATCCATACCAGCACCACTGCGCCCAAAAGCCCAAAGGTTCCGCTGACCACGGGGCTGACTAAAAATACGCTGAGGCCAAAAACCAGGGCCAGGGTGATCCCCAACTCCAGAAGGGCATGTCCAGAAATCAACAGCGGCCCGGCAGAAATTCCTCTCTTCAGGGTCTCCCGCACATTAACCGACAACAGAGGCCCTGGAACTAAGGCCCCTGAAAAACCAATGAACATAGATGAGAAATATAAAAATACCAACTCCATAATACCACTCCAACCAATCTTTTGGGGGTAAACTAGCCCAGTTTGGCTGCCCGGCCCCTCACTACACTTCTGGTAACTTTATGGACCTCAACAATCTCTTCAATATCTGACATCTCCATTCCCACCAACCAGTGGTAAAAAGGTTCTTTTTTATTACCTTCCCTTAATTTTACCTGCTTCCTTACCTTTTCCCGGCCCCCTTGAACCCAGAGATCCAAAAGATACTGCAGGTTTCGCATATCTGTTGTGGCCAGAGAACAGGTTCCATAAGACAGAGCATAAGCGTTTCCGTTAAAAACCACAGCAAATCCACCTCCGGCCTCCACTGCCTTAAGCATCTGAAAATCGGTTATACTGTCACCCACCACGGCCATATTTTCAAGGAAAACACCATGACGATGTAATATTATTTCTACTGAGCGCATCTTTCTACGACCGCCCATAACCCGAACCTTTGAAAAAATTTCCCCCAGGCGAGTTCCCTTAAGCTGCTCCCAGAAAAATGAATCCAGGTAAGCTTTCATCTCCTGATCCTTCTCCCCAGATTCCAGGTTTTCTGTATAGAGGTTGTCCAGTATATAATTCTCCACCCCTTCCATCAAAGAAAAATCCTCTTTGCCCAGGCGCTGGTAACTGTCATCCAGGGATAGCTCTGTACAGAAAACTCTCTGCTCGCCCTCTTGAAAGACAGGAACATTTAGTCTGCTGGCAATGCTGTGGGCATGCTGCTGATAAGACGTGGAGATAATATGAACCTTCCAGCCCGTCTCTTTTAAATTCCCAATGAGCTCTCCAGCACCCTTTACCAGCCCTGCCCGGGAGGAAACCTCCCGAAGGTCATCCTCCTTGATGCGGTGAAACAGGAGAAAGGGAATAATTAGGGAAAGAGTATCCCCCGGCTCATAACCCTCCTTGCCCTCCAGAGCCAACAGGTCATCATACCGGCTTAAGACAGAAAATATCTTGTCTCCCTCCTCCACCAGGGCCATAGAATCAAAGGCATGGTCCATGGGGGATAGGGGTCCCTCCAGGTCAAAAGCAATCAGCTTCTTCACGTTTTTCCTCCTTTATTTCTGATCCATTGATAACCAAAAAACATTACTAATGGCTGTTATTTTATCTGTTTTCATCACTTTGGTATTCTAAGCTTTTTTTATCGTACCGTCAATCATTTTAGTCAGATTGCAGCCTTGGGAAAGCTCCATGCCCTGGGAATCAAGAATTTTCTCCCCCTGGACCCGTACTCTTCCCTCAGCAAAAACTTTCACCGTATAACTGATCAGGGGGAACTCCCTGATCAGGCCCTGTTTTCTAATCTCATGGAACAGCGCAAAATCTTTAGCTGCCTTCACCCCTCCCCCTCGTAAAAGCCCAGGGCACTGCTGTTCCCGTTTTTCAAGTTCCCTCCAACCTGAATCAAAATTTGGCCCTTTAATATCAAAAAGACAGTAAGTCACCGGAGGGCCTTCATCCAGAACCGGCGTAACAAGGTGCATCATGACCCCGGTTTCTTCTGACCTTTTCAGCATAAGTTCCCACACAACCTCCTGCCAAGAACCTTTGGGGCCTCCGGGGCGGGCCGGATGGAGATTCACCATGGGATATTCCCTGCACATTTCTTCACCTACCACCAGCATATACCCCGCCAAAACAACCAGGTTTGCCGGAAAATTTCTTATTAACTCTGTTACTTCCCCATCATAGAGGCGGCGCCATTCCCAAATCTTGCTTATATCCCCCTGCTGTTCCAATTCCAGACCCTTTTTTCTTAACTCCGGCTTGAATCTCTGGGAGGAAAAACATATCAGAGGAATATGATTTTCCCGAACCTGTTGAATAAATCTGTCACTTTCCACAGACTCCCCCTCTTCCCGGCTGCAGAAAACAAAAGAAATCTCAGAGTGGGGGATGTTCCCCTTTTCTATGTCCTTTAACACCACCTGCAGAAGGTCCCTGGCTGCCTGGTCCCTTCCGGTAGAAAACCAGCCTAACTTAAACGTATCCACTGTTCACACTCCCGTTATAAATTGTCAAGGGGATGGTTCTTCTGATAACACTTCACTTCTATCCATCCAAAGTGCCAGAAGGCCTGACCCCCTACCCTTGAGTACCCTTGAGGGTAGTTTTCCCACTGCCCAATTCTTCTGATAGGCTTAAAGCTTCAAAGGATATTTTTCCCTGCCCATACCGGTAACACTACGACCGGCCCAATAAATTCCCCGTTTTACACTGTCCCTTAGACTGTTCCCCTCTAATCGAGCAGCAGTAAATCCGGCGGCAAAGACATCCCCGGCTCCGGTAGTGTCCACCACCGGCACTTTTAGAGCAGGTACAGTAAATTCCCCGGAAGAATGAAGGACAAAAACTCCTGCCTCCCCCAGGGTACATAAAATAACCTCCGGTCCCATTTTCAGCAGTTCACTGGCACCTTCCCTCCAGGGGCGGCCGGTCAAAAGCTCCACTTCTTTTTTTTCCGGAAAAAAGTAATTAGCCCGGCTTATCAAGGGTTCTAAAGAGTCCATTCCCCTGCGGGCATAAAACATACCGGGGTCAAAACTTACCTTGACCCCGGGGGGCAGCTGTTCAATTAACCTGCACTGAGCTTCAAAAGGCTTATCCCCATGAAAGGAGGTTAGATGTATACAGGCAGCTTCTTCATTTATCTCATTTACAGTAAGGTCATTATAATCCATCTGGTCGTTGGCATTGGGACAGATTACCAGAGAACGATCCTTGCTATCCCCCAAAAGAAGAGTAATACACAGGCCGCTTCTGCCCCCTTTGACAATATTCCCTTTATCTACATCCTCCAGGCTTTCCAGCAAAAAATCTCCCTCAGGATCTTCTCCTACCCTGCCAATAAAACCGCAAGAAACCCCCAAACGGGACAGAGCTACTGTGGTGTTTGCCGCGGACCCTCCCCCGTACCTACCCTTTAAAATCCCCTGATTTGATAACAACTTCAGCAGTACAGCTGCTTCAGAAGGCCCTTCAACATATTCACATCCCGGCTGATAAGGCAGCTTTTCAGCTGTATCTTTAGGAATTTGAAAAATCAAATCCACGTTCAGTGCTCCAAAACCATATACTTTGCCAAGCAAATATGAACCTCCTCAAATGCCCTGTAAACTAACCTTCTTAGCTCATCATTTTAGAAACAGCAGCACTTTTTCTA
Organism: Candidatus Contubernalis alkalaceticus; assembly: GCF_022558445.1. NCBI lineage: Bacteria > Bacillati > Bacillota > Dethiobacteria > Dethiobacterales > Dethiobacteraceae > Candidatus Contubernalis > Candidatus Contubernalis alkaliaceticus. The sequence goes on along the minus strand of NZ_CP054699.1, from coordinate 1,059,439 downwards.
TTATGTCCAGGAATTATAAAAAAAACTGCATTATGCCATGTACTATCATACTACTCTTTCCATAATTATTCCTTCAAAAGACCGTAATAGTTTATATTATATTTAGCTAAATCCCTTATTCTTTCAAGCTGATTTAGGGATTTTTCCGAATCATCAAACAGATGAGCAAACCTGCCCTGGGGTTTTAAATATTCCTCTACTTCTGCAATTTCCTTTATTTTATAAACAGCTGTTATTTCTCCATATTCATATTCCACCATGGGAAACAACCCTGTTTCAACCGCCAACTTTCCTAATTTAATAGTCAGCCTGGTTTCATGCCGCCATCCTAAGGGGCATGGAACTAACACATGAAGGTATTTAGGTCCTTTTATTGATAATGCTTTCTTGACCTTTCTCCGCAAATCCCTGGGATACCCGACGGAAGCAGAAGCAGCATAGGGTATATGATGGGCCGCTGCAATTTTCAGCATATTTTTCTCCCGGAAAGGATTACCTCCGGAATGGGATCCCGATGGACTGGTGCTGGTAGAAGCACCAAAAGGTGTCAGACTGCTTCTTTGAACCCCGGTATTCATATATGCGGAGTTATCATAACATACATAGAGCACATCGTGGCCTCTCTCCCACATGCCTGAAAGAGCCTGCAGTCCGATATCCGCAGTGCCGCCATCCCCGGCCTGGGCAATAACCTTTACTTCACCCAACTTGTCTTGATATTTTAAAGCAGCCTCAACCCCTGCCGCTACTGCAGCCGTGTTTTCAAAAAGTGAATGAATCCAGGGAACCTCCCATGAGGAAGTTGGAAATAACGAGGTAGAAACCTCCAGGCATCCTGTAGCGTTGACTAATATAGTGTTAGGACCTGCCGTATCCACTACAATCCTGGCGGCAGTCGCCTGCCCACATCCGGCACACAAAGCGTCACCAGGAGCCATTAAACCATTATCCTTCACTACATACTCACCCCTCTTTCAAATCAAGACAGTAGGACAGTTCCCCTGTCTTATGGTTATATGTCTTTTAAGGCATTACTGGATATTATCATTTACGTATACCTTCGGGCCTGCATCAAATACTCCTGATTCAAATTGATAAACTGACAGGAAACCTCTTCTTCGCCCAGCTTCTCATATATCTTACGGATATCGTTTTTGGTGATATCCCTCTGCCCTAGACCTCCGATAAAACCACTGACTTTAGGGTTCTTTTCCTTGCCCTGGAACAAGGCCTTAAATTGAGTATACATAGGACCATAACCTCCCAGAGAAATAGCCCGATCTAAAACTGCCACCTCAGGAATGTCCTTTAAAGCTTCATACAGTTTATCCGCAGGGAAGGGACGGTAAGATATTACTTTTAGAGCTCCAACTTTTTCTCCCTCTTTCCGCATCTCGTCTACAACATCCTTAACAGTGCCTGCTACAGAGCCTCTGGAAATAATTACTTTCTTTGCATCCTCCATTAAGTAAGGTTCAAAAAAGACATGCAGTTCCCGTTCAAAGGCCTTTTCAAATTCCTGTTTCATCTCTTTCATAATAATCTGTGCTTCCCTCATGGTCTCCTGGATCGCATACCGGGTCTCCATATAAAATCGGGGATCCAATACTGTTCCAATGCTGATGGGTTCGGAAACATCCAGTTTGTCCTGCAATTTGAACTCCGGCAAAAAAACATCTACTCTTTCCGATTCCGGAATATCCACCGCTTCATAGGCGTGGGTGAGCACAAAACCATCCATGCAAACCATAACCGGCAGCAGCACCCTGGGGTCCTCTGCCAATCGAAATGCAAAGAGATGATAGTCTACCGCCTCCTGAATATTTTCTACATAGAGCTGAATCACGCCTGCATCCCTTAGGGCTTCGGAATCTTGCTGATCGTTCCAAATACTCAGAGGGGCTGAAACCGCACGATTGGCACAGGTTATTACCAGGGGCAGCCGAAGTCCGGCAATATTGTACAAAACCTCTGACATCAACAGCAGGCCTTGAGAACTGCTGGCCGTATAAGACCTGACTTCCGCAGCCAGGGATCCCAGCACTACTGAAGCGGCAGAATGTTCGCTCTCCACATTTACAAACTGAGATTCTAACTGACCGTTTGCCATGAAATCCGCCAGTTTCTCAACAATATGGGTCTGGGGAGTAATGGGATAAGCTGAAATAACTCCAGGTTTACACAACCTTACCGCTTCAGCTACAGCGATAGAACCTTCCAAAAAATACTTCACGCTTCTTCCTCCTCCTTCACCATTAGAATATCCTTTTCAGGACATTCCTCTGCACATATACCGCACCCCTTACAATACCGATAATCCGTTTGAAAAGTCTTTTTCATTCTACCGGTGATTACACCTTCCGGACACAATAAAGCACAAAGGCTGCAGGCATTACAATTTTTCTGCAAAAACTTGGGTTTTAAACCCATTCGCCAGGACCCGGTCTCGATTTCCCTGGTAGTTCCAGGCTTGGATGTGATTTTTACAAGCATGGGCTTTCTCCTTCCTCAAAAAATAATACCTAACGGGGGAGTTCTAACTCCATTAACTGACAGACACAGCCAAAATTTCTTTTTCTGCTTTTAAAAAAGTATTGGATTAAAACAATATTTTACGCAAACTTTTCCTTAAAATATTCATAGCCCGCCCTAAAGGCCTCTACATTCAACTGCACTATTTTTTCAGGAAACTTATCTTCCACAGCTTTTTCCAGGCTATCCAGGGATACTTCTCCCGTGCCGGCAGAAAAAGCTCCCAAAAGCACTGTATTCCCCATTGGCCTGTTAAAAATTTTCAAAGAAAGCTCATCAGCTGGTATATCATACACCTTTACTCCATGGGGAACCGATATACCATCTTGAGACTGCCGGTTAATATAGGCAACTCCCCCCTCCTGCATTCCTTGAAACACATTAAACCCCCGCATCAGAGAAGCATCCACCACCATTATGTAATCAGGTTCATAAACCTGACTTCTCACCCTGATCTGCTGCCCACTTATTCTAACGAAACTATTCATAGGAGCGCCCATCCGCGCTGCACCGAAATGGGGAAATACAAGGGCATATCCTCCTTCCAGGAAAACCGCCGTCCCCAATAATGCTGCTAGTGTAATGGCCCCCTGTCCTGCCCTGGCGTGAATAGAGATTTCTTTCACCATTTTCCCTCCCATTATCAAAAATAAGAAATATACTCCTTATATTTTGACACTCTTTAATAATTTCCTTCTTAAGTCAAGTAATTAACTACACAAAAGATTAAAACCCCGATATTTGAGGGAAATACATATAATACAGCCTTTGAACTTGACATTTTATAACTGTTAAGATAAATTATGATTAGTTAAAAAATATAAAAGGAGGAAGAATATGATTCCTTATAAAATTCTGCTGGACGAGCAAGACATACCCAAGCAGTGGTATAATATCCAGGCAGACCTGCCTAACCCGTTAAAGCCCTCCCTTAATCCACAGACACAAAAACCACTCACTCCAGATGACCTTTCCGCGATTTTTCCGATGCCCTTAATTATGCAGGAAGTTTCTACCGAACGTTGGATTGACATACCCGATGAAGTTCTCAATATCTATAAGCTGTGGAGGCCCTCTCCCCTGCATCGGGCTTATAACCTGGAAAAAGCCCTTCAAACTCCAGCAAAAATCTACTACAAAAATGAGGGGGTAAGCCCGGCGGGAAGCCATAAACCCAATACAGCCATTGCCCAAGCTTATTACAATAAAATTTCCGGCATTAAGCGGCTGGCCACAGAAACCGGAGCAGGACAGTGGGGAAGCGCTCTGAGTTTGGCCTGCAGCCTATTCGGACTGGAATGCACAGTGTATATGGTTAAAGTGAGTTACCATCAAAAACCCTACCGGCGTTCACTCATAGAAACCTGGGGCTCCAATGTAATTGCCAGCCCCAGTGACCAAACAAATTCCGGAAGACAAGTTCTTAAGGATGATCCGGACTCTATGGGCAGTTTGGGGATCGCCATCAGTGAAGCGGTAGAAGACGCGGCCACCAGGGAAGACACCAACTATGCCCTGGGAAGCGTGCTGAACCATGTTCTGCTTCACCAGAGCATTATTGGATTGGAAGCTAAGGCCCAACTGGCCAAGGTACAGGAATATCCCGATGTTATTGTAGCCTGCTGCGGCGGGGGCAGCAACTTCGGCGGCATCGCCTTCCCCTTCCTCTACGATAAAATAAACGGAAAAGATATTCAGGTAATTGCCGTTGAACCTTCAGCGTGCCCTACCCTCACCCGGGGAGAGTTTACATATGATTACGGAGACATTGCTAAGCTCACCCCTCTATCTATGATGTATACCCTGGGACATGATTTTGTGCCTCCTGGATTTCATGCAGGCGGACTGAGATACCACGGAGATTCTCCCCTGGTAAGTCAGCTGGTAAAAGACAACCTGGCGGAAGCCCGAGCTTTGAACCAATTGGGAGTTTTTGAAGCTGCCATGCTGTTCACCCGCAGTGAAGGCATCCTGCCGGCACCGGAGTCTGCCCATGCCATCAGGGGAGCCATTGATGTAGCCCTGGAATGCAAAGAAAGTGGAGAGCAAAAAACCATTCTCTTTAACCTCAGCGGACACGGGCATTTTGATCTAACCGCTTACGACGACTATCTGGCGGGTAAGCTGACAGATTATGAGTACCCGGAGGAGGCCATTAAAAAATCTCTGGCCAATCTGCCTAAGATTAACCTTTAAGACCTAAAGCTCTAAGCTAAAACAGTATTAGAAAAAATAAAAAGTAAACAACAAAAAGAGAGAACCGTTTTCGGTTCTCTCTTTTTGTGTTTTTGCTTTTCGTTTCTGCCAATTCTCCCATCCCTATCACCTTTAGTTACAGATAAGAAAAATTGGTCATAATTTATTAATTTCTAAACTACATCATTGGCATGCCGCCGCCCATGCCACCCATTCCACCGGGCATTCCCATGCCTCCGCCATCTTCATCAGGGGCATCAGCAACTACTGCTTCGGTAGTCAAGAACAAGGCTGCGATGCTGGCTGCATTCTGCAGAGCAGACCGGGTAACCTTGGCCGGGTCAACAATTCCAGCCTCCAACATATTTTCGTAAATGTTTTTCACTGCGTTGTATCCAATGCCCGGCTCAGAGTTCTTAATCTTTTCTACTACGATAGAACCTTCAACACCAGCATTTTCAGCAATCTGACGCACCGGCTCCTCTAAGGAACGGCGAATCAGAGCTATTCCAGTAGCTTCATCCCCTTCGGTGTTTTCCAGTAAGTTATCCAGAGCTTTCAAGGGAATCAGAAAGGCTACTCCACCACCGGAGACGATCCCTTCTTCTACTGCTGCCCGAGTTGCAGACAGAGCATCTTCAACCCGAAGCTTTTTCTCTTTCATTTCAGTTTCCGTAGCAGCTCCTACTTCCAAAACAGCTACTCCGCCGGCCAGCTTAGCCAATCTCTCTTGAATTTTTTCTTTGTCAAACTCAGAGGTAGTATCCTCCATTTGAATCCTCATCTGCTGTATTCTCTTTTCAATATCGGCAGGATCTCCAGCACCATCAACCAGAACGGTTTCTTCCTTAGAGATTCTCACCTGACGAGCACTACCCAACATATCTATTTCAACATTTTTAAAGTCCAGCCCCAGATCTTCAGAAATTACCTGGCCGCCGGTTAAAATAGCAATGTCCTGCAGCATAGCCTTCCTGCGGTCTCCAAAACCAGGGGCTTTCACAGCCACGCAGGTAAAGGTTCCTCGAAGCTTATTAACAACCAGGGTTGCCAGGGCTTCACCATCTACATCTTCAGCAATCAACATTAATGACTTGCCCTGCTGCACGATCTTTTCCAGCAGGGGCAGAACATCATGAATATTGGAAACCTTTTTGTCAGTTAAGAGAATATAAGGTTCATCTAGAATGGCTTCCATTTTATCAGTGTCCGTCACCATATAAGGGGATATGTAACCCCGGTCAAACTGCATTCCTTCCACTACGTTCATTTCCATGGTAAAACCTCTGGACTCTTCCACAGTAATAACACCGTCTTTACCTACTTTATCCATGGCTTCAGCAATCATTTTGCCAATTTCTTCATCAGCGGCAGAAATGGAGGCTACCTGGGAAATAGCTTCGGTAGTTTCTACAGGAGTTGAACTAGCTTTAATTTCTTCTACAGCTACTTTTACCGCTTTTTCAATACCCTTTTTCAAAATCATGGGGTTAGCACCGGCAGCAACATTGCGGATTCCTTCCCGAATAATAGCTTGAGCTAACAGGGTAGCTGTAGTAGTGCCGTCACCAGCTATATCCTGAGTTTGATTTGCTACTTCTTTTACCAACTGAGCTCCCATATTTTCAAAAGCATCATCTAATTCAATTTCCCGAGCGATGGTAACCCCGTCATTGGTAATCTGCGGAGAACCGAATTTCTTATCTAAAACAACGTTACGGCCTTTTGGCCCTAGAGTAACTTTTACCGTATCAGCCAGCTTGTTTACACCTTTTTCTAAGGATTTGCGGGCTTCTTCGCTGAACAAAATATCTTTTGCCATTAATTATACCTCCCTATTTTGGTACTTTGATTTCTAAATTCTTAAAAAATAATAAATGAAACTTTCTTTACTCTCTTACTCTTTTACAGCCAGAATATCATCTTCTCTTATAATTAAGTATTCTGTATCATCTACCTTAAATTCTGTGCCGGCATACTTATTGATCACAATTCGGTCTCCTACTTTTACATCAATGGGGACTTTCTGCCCGTCATTCAGTATCCTACCGGTTCCCACTGCCACGATATCAGCTTCCGTGGGCCTTTCCTTTGCTTTGTCAGGCAGAAGAATACCGCCGGCAGTCTTTTCTTCTACCTCCACCAGCTTGATGATTACTCTGTCTCCTAATGGTCTCAGATTCATTAATTACCCTCCTTTAAATATTACATTATTATTTTCTTTTATATTGTTAGCACTCGTCTGAGGTGAGTGCTAACAGTAATCACTAATAATACTAACCAATTTATTTTTTGTAAGCAACCCTCTAAATGAAGGCATAATGACGAATATCTCTTATTATTGGCAAATATATCATTATTCGTTGATTTTTCTTCATTTATCTAATATTTCACTTATTCCTCCTCTAACAAGAAATTATTATATCCTATTCTTAAATAAATATTCCTTTAGTAACCAGGATTAAATTAGTTAATTATATTATTTTTTGCTGTGGGAAACCCCTTATTACCTGTGTATTCTGCAGGTTTTTGCACACCTTTGCTAACAATCAAAAATAAAACATTTTAAATAAAAAAGATGGTTCACTGAATAATCAGCACCATCTAAGCAAATAAATTAAATAACATTATTTTAGTCCATTGTGTTCTCCCTGGGCGCAGTCGGAAACCCTGCCCTTTATAAGTTCTACAGCATGGGGAAGAGCCGGCTCAATAACCTCCAGGCACTCCCTTACCGCCTTGGGACTACCGGGCAGGTTAATAATCAATGAACTCCCCCGCACTCCACAGACCGCCCTGGAGAGCATAGCGTGAGGCGTTTTTTTTAGGCTTTCCGCCCGCATTGCCTCCGCCAAACCGGGAACTACTTTTTCTATTACCGAAAGGGTAGCCTCCGGGGTGTTGTCCCTGGGGCTCAAACCCGTTCCCCCGGTAGTCAAAATTACCTCCGCTTTCAGCTGATCCGCAAAATAGATTAGCTTTTCCCTAATGGATTCCGGGTCATCGGAAACTAAAGCAGATTCCATTACTTTACCGCCTAGTCTCTGAACTATTTCTTCTATAACCTTTCCGCTCTTGTCTTCTCTCTCTCCCCGGGCACCCCGATCACTGGCGGTCAAAACCGCTGCACCAAACATACAACCACCTGCCCTCTATATGATTTACTCCCTGCTTAACAGCTCAACTGCTTCTCCAGATTTCTTTTCCAGAATCCCCCAGGTCGTACCCCCCCAGCCTTTGGACTTCCTCTTTAAACTGCTGGGAATTAATCATCTCCAAAAGCCTTTGTATTTTTTCAGTTTCCAAAAATTCTTCAGGAATAATGATATCATAACGTTCCCTGGCCAAGGGGATGAAATCCAGCCCCAGAGCCCTGGAGGCAGCTAAAACTCCCAGCCCCGTATCGGCAGATCCTGAGGCCACCGCTGCAGCCACAGATAAATGGCTGTACTCCTCCCGATCATATCCCTTAATATCCTGCGGGTTTAACTTAAGCTGTTTTAAATAATAATCTAACAAAAGCCGGGTTCCGGCTCCTCTCTGACGGTTTATAAAGGAAACATCCTTCTGTACCAAGTCTTCCAGTTTATTTATGTTTTTTGGATTACCCGAAGGCACGAACAGCCCCTGCTGACGATAGGCCAGGTTGACCAGGACTACCTTGATATTGGGCAGCATCCGTTTAATAAATGGCACGTTGTACTCCCCGGTGTGCTCATCTAAGAGATGGCTGCCCGCCAGGTGGGCATCCCCCCTGCGCAGAGCCAAAATCCCCCCCATACTACCCACATGAGCCGAAGACAGGCCGGTTTCCGGATAGTTAAGCCTGAGAAGATTGGCCAGGATATCCAGAGTTAAATCATGACTGCCAATACTTACAATGGTATTCTTAATTCCTGACAGGTCTTTCACCAGTTCTACCGAAACAGCTTCTCCCACCTCCAGGCCCTCTTTCAGCTGTGGTATACGCACAAACCCATCAGCCTGGACCAGGGAGGTAATGACCCCGGAACCCCTGGGCAGCGGCGTAGCCATAAGTTTATCCCCCACCTGTCCCAGCTTTACCCGTAAAAATTCTTCTGCTTTAAAAGAGGATACCACCCGCCGGGACATCACCGCCTCCGCCATACTGCGCCGGGGAGGCGCTAACTTTTGTAGTTTGTACACCAGGGGTTTTACCAGGAGATCCAGTATGAAGAACGCTGCTACAGGATAACCGGGAAGCCCAATAACCGGTTTGCCTTCAACAACCCCGATGACCGTAGGTTTTCCCGGTTTTATAGCCACCCCGTGGGTTAACAGCTCTCCTGTCTCCTGAACAATGGCAGCAGTGTAATCCCGGGAGCCGGCTGAGGAACCGGCATTAATAAGAACTACATCGCTTTCCTTTACCGCCTCCAGCAGAGCCTGTTTTATCTCTTGATATTCGTCCTTAACAATATCCCGGGGCTTAGGTTCCCCACCCCAGCGGGTAATCAATCCGGAAAAGAAACGGGAATTAAATTCAATAATTTTCCCAGCCTGGGGAATTTTCCCTGGCTGCACCAGTTCAGAACCCGTGGGGATAATAGCAACCACCGGCTTTTTCCTTACCTTAACCTGCCAGATCCCCCCGGCCAGCATAGCCCCAATATCCTCAGGGCCAATATAATGATTGACCGGCACAATCAGCTCTGTAGCCACAATATCCTCTCCCATAGCCCGGACATGCTGCCAGGGAGCTGCGGCGGCAGCGATCTCTATGGTCTCCCCATCCACTTCGTGAATATCTTCAATCATAATCACCGCATCAAAACCCGGCGGCAGCGGATGGCCGGTATCAATGGGGACATACTGTTTTTTTAACTTCAACTGTTTTGGAGATGTCTCCATGGCCCCATAGGTGTCTGCCGCCTTTACCGCAGCTCCGTCCATGGCGGAGGCATGATAGTGTGGTGAAGAAATCACCGCAAAAACCGGTTCTGCCGTAACCCTGTCCAAAGCCTTTTCCACCGGCACTTTTTCCCACCCGAGGCTGATATTTAATTCCTCTATTCTTTGAAAAAATGTATCACCTGCCTCTTTTAAAGACACATTATCTAAGTATATATTTCTTTTTACCATCAAATACTACCCCCTAACGAACCTTCGACAATCATAATAATTAGATAATTAAGAATTAGGGGGGGAATTAGGGGGAATTAGGGGGACACCATACTTAATTTTCAAAGTTAGGTGATTCTTTTTACTATGTGAAAATTAAGTATGGTGTCCCCCTAATTCCCAATTATATATACCCTAATTACCCCTAATTCCTACCAATCCCTAATTCCCCCTAATTAATTTGATTTAGGAGTAAAGGACCACTTCTACCTCTTCACCCTTTTCTATTCCTTCTTTATTCTGAGAGATACGGACCATGCCTTGGGCTTCCACCAGTGTTGTAATCAAGCCTGACTTTCCAAATACCGGAACTGCCCAGGTTTGCCCTTTTTCATCGGTTTCCAGGTTCACCCGGATATAATCCTCCCGGCCCTGGGAAGATGGGATATTACGGCTAATTTTTGCCGGAATTTTTGGCAGTATTAGTTCCCGAGAGGCCATGCCCTTCTGCTTCAAGATTACCGGAGTTACAAATAAATCGAAGGTAACCAGAGCGGAAACAGGGTTACCGGAAAGTCCAAAGATGGGTGTTGAGCCTACCATCCCAAAAATAGTAGGTTTTCCAGGACGAATGGAAATTCCATGTACCAGCACACCGGGATTTCCCAGTTCATCAATGACCTTTGCGGTAACATCCCTGATACCCACAGAACTTCCCCCGGAAATTAAAATAAGGGAAGCTTCTTTTCTAGCTCTTTCTATGGCTCTCATTAAATAAGAAGCTTCATCTTTTACGATGCCGTACATTAAGGGAATGGCTCCCACAGACTGAGCGGCTGCGGCCAGAGCACAGCTGTTTATATCCCTAATCTGACCGGGAAGGGGTTCCTCTTGGGGCGAAACTAGTTCATCACCGGTAGAAATCACAGCCACCTTGGGGACCTTGTATACATTGACCTTCATCACCCCGGCGGCAGCCAGCGCCCCTATGTCTTGGGGCCTCAGTAAATGCTTTTTCTTTAAGATTATTTCTCCCTCTTTTAAATCTTCTCCCTTGAGGATCACATTTTCTCCCGGGGCTACAGGACGGTATACGGCTATCATAGTTTCATCCAGTTCTTCTGCATGCTCCAACATCAATGCACTGTCTGCACTATTCGGCAGCATGCCTCCAGTGGAAATTTTCATAGTCTCTCCAGAGGCAATATCCCCAGGGGGCGTTCCGCCCATCAGGACCTCACCCTTAACCTCCAAAAAAGCAGGCATTCCCTCTGAAGCCCCAAAAGTATCCCGGGCTATTACTGCAAAACCGTCCATGGTGGAACGACTGAAGTGAGGAACCACAGTTGTAGAGATTATATCCTCTGCCGTTACCCTGCCCAATGCCTGTGTAAGCGCTATATCATCTTTCTCAACCGCTGAATTGTTTACGGCATCTTTTATGGTATTTAAAGCTTCCTTAACCGTCAACACCTCAAACAAGGCTTCTCACCTCTTTAGAAACAACCCAGTTCACATTGGGCAATTTTAATTTTTAATTCATCTGCAGCCTTCCCCAGCTCTGCCAGGCTTACCCCATGCTTTTTTGACAGCTCATGCATTTTCCCACAGGTTATACGGTTATCCTGTGCTTCAGCCTGTACAATCTCTTTTATTTTTCCCTCCGCATTCATGTTTAAACCTCCCCCATTAAATTATAATTCAAAGCTCCTTTGAAACAATTTTTCCATGAGAGCAAAAACCTCTAATTCCTGAAAAATATCAATATTTAAAGACTTTACTTGCATTTAACACCTCCAGGTTAATCTATCAAAAAAAATGATTAGTGTCAATGCGAGCTCAGCATTCCAGCATTTTTTGAATAGATTAAAACTTACTGAACAAACATCTATTCTCATGACAGTGAACTCGTTTCAGCAAGCTGAAACATCGGGGAATCAGGTGGAGACTCTACTCCACCTGATTATAAGCCCCACCTACGCTAACGCTTAGAGGTGGGGTTCTTATACCCTAAAAAAAAAGAGATAAAATTAAGGGCGGCTAAAAGCCGCCCTTAATGGATAATTCTCATTTGTTATTATGTTTATTATTATTCTACGTTGTCTTCCTTCATTTCTGCAGCTTTCTTTTCTACGAACTTGTGCATGAAACCAACGGTAAGACCTACAGCTGCCAAAGTCTTCACAGGAGCCAGGGCCACATTCCAGAAGTATGTGGACAGGCTGACCTGAGGATCTGCAGGCAGTCCGCACTTATCGGGAGCATCGGGAAGAACATAAATGGTTCCCAATCCGCCCAGTTCGTCTACACCGTAAACTTGTGCATTGGGATGCCTGCCTGAAACGGCAGCTACCCGGTCATTGGCTTCACTTATTTTTGCATCCTTATCACCAAAGCTGACGGCTCCGGTGGGGCAGGTGGTAGCGCAGGCCGGCGCTAAATTGTTGCCGGTGCGGTCAAAACACTGGGTGCACTTAAACATTTTGCCATTGCCTACTCTGGGCACGTCAAAGGGGCAGGCCCCAACACAAGCACCACAGCCGATGCAGGTTTCCTGGTCTACCTTCACAGAACCACTGCTGGTCTTGGAGATGGCACTGACGGGACAGATAGTTGCGCAGGCAGGGTCAGAACAGTGCATGCACTGGAACTTGGCGAAATACCACTTGATATCGCCTTCATCGTACTCGTTGAACTTCACACGGCACCATGTATTGGCATCCAAATCTCCAGGGTTCTCATAAGAACCTACAAAGGTAGTTTCTTGAGCCGGAAGCTGGTTCCAGTTTTTACAGGCTGTCTGGCATCCTTTACAGGCAATACATTTGGTAACGTCAATCAGTTTAACTTTTGCCATTTATCCAGCCCTCCTTATATCGCAGATAAACGATTTAAATTCCGGTATGGTGGTGTTGGCACAACCTATGGTTGGGGACAGGTCATTGGCAGAAGCTCCGCTGGAAAGGCCCATAAAGCCCCAGTGGAAAGGCATTCCTACAATTTCCTTCTCCTCACCGTTAATCATCAAGGGCTTAATTCTCACAGTAACTGCAGCTTTACACTGAATTTTCCCTCTCTTGGTTTCTATTTCAACCATATCGCCATTTTCCACGCCGATTTTATCAGCCAATGACGGGCTGATTTCACAGAACATTTCCGGCATAGCCTCTACAAGCCAGGGAATGTTCCGGGTCATGATAGCTGTCTGGTAATGTTCCACCAGGCGGTAAGTGGTGCAGATGTAAGGATACTCCGAAGAGCTTCCCCGGTCTTCAGGATACCAAACCTTACAGCAGGGGTTGAACTCTTTACTGGACATCTTGTTGCTGGTTACGCTCTCCCAGGGCTCGTAATGCTCGGGGAAAGGACCGTCAACCATGCCAGGAGCAAAAAGTCTTGCCTGCAGTTCCGGAGTCATAATGAAGCCTTTGCTGGCAGTGTCCTCGGGAGGAACAGCAGCATTAAAGTCAGGCACGTCGTTCATCTTCCACTCGGAACCATCCCACTCCATTACGGGCAGATCTGGGTTCCAGGGCTTGCCATCGGCATCACAGGATGCGCGATTGTAAACGATTCTTCTGTTCATCGGCCAGGCCCAGCTGTATTGCAGGTTGGCACCGATGCCTTCAGTTTCCTTAACACGGCTCTTACAAGCAGGACTAGACTCATCAGCATAGAATCCAGGATAAATCCAGCTGCCGCAAGCTACGTCACCGGGTTCACTGTTGATGAAATCGGCAAATCCGGTCATCAGTTTTCCATCAGCTACATAGTAACCGTTAATTTCTTGAGCAACCTTTTCAACATCAGGCTCATCGCCATAATCCCAATTCATTTCCAGGATTGGCTCGGGGAAAGCTCCGCCTTCTGCATCATACAGGTCTCTTACTGCTTTGAAAAGTTTGTCTACAATCCACAGGTCGGGCTTAGCGTCGCCAGCAGCATCCTGAGCTTTGTTGCGCCACTGAATCCAGCGCCCGGAATTGGTAGCGGTACCTTCTTTTTCAAAGTGACCAGCGGCGGGCAGCAGGAACACTTCGGTATCAATATCTGCGGCATTCATATCAGGAGCCTTCCAGAAAGCGCAGGTTTCGTTTTCAAACATATCTACAGCCACCAGCCAATCCAAGTTTGCCTGAGCTTTACGCTTCTTAGCAGTAGAAGCTCCACTGACCACAGGGTTATCAGCGAAACAAAGCAGTCCTTTGATTTCCCCTTTACCCATATACGTGTAATAAGCAACGGATGAATGGTCCTTACCTGGCTCCAGCTTGGGCATGTAGTCGAAGCAGAAATCGTTATCTTCTGTAGCATTATCGCCCCCAGAAAGCCTTCAGCATACCGGCTAAAAACTTAGGCCGATGAATCCAGAAACCACCACCGGGTGTGGTACCATTATAGGCTTCTAAATCCTGTCCAGCTCTAGGTACCGGCATATATCCGGTAAGAACGTGGAACAGCTGGCCCATGTCACAGGCACCCTGTACGTTAACCTGGCCCCGCTGAGCGTTTACGCCGCCACCAGCAATACCTATATTACCCAGTAACAGCTGAAGAATAGCGCAGCTACGAACGTTCTGAGAACCGTGGGTGAACTGAGTCATGCCCATGGCATATGAAAGGTTTCCAGCTTTACCGGGCTGCCCGGTGCTGCAGAACAGCTCGGCTACTTCCTCAAACTTATCTTCAGGGCAGCCGGTGATTTCACTGACTGTCTTCACATCATAACGGGAATAGTGCTCTTTAAAGAGCTGCCATACACAGTTCTCGTCTTCCAGGGTGTCATCCTTTAGGATATTGCCATCGGCATCCCTCTGGTAGGCCCAGGAATCCTTGTTTGTATAAGCTACCTGCCCTGCTCCCAGATTCGCTGCGGCTGAAGAGCCGGTAAATAATCCGTCATTATAACCAAATGAAGGATCAATCAGGCTGGAGGCATTGGTGTACATTTTCACGTATTCTTCATGATACATGTTATTCACAATAGCGTAGTTAATCAATCCTGATAAAAACGCTACGTTAGTTCCCGGACGGATGGGTGCATATACATCAGCCAAAGCAGCAGTCCTGGTAAAGCGGGGGTCTACCACAATCAGCTTGCCACCATTGTCCAGTGACCTTTGTATCCACTTCATAGAAACCGGATGGTTTTCTGCAGTGTTTCCACCGATGTTAATTGTAACATCAGAGTGCTGGTAATCAATCCAGTGATTCGTCATAACTCCTCTGCCAAATGAATTGCCCAAACCTTGGACGGTAGAGGAGTGTCAGAGACGGGCGCAATGGTCATTGTTGACGATGCCGGTGGCAGCAACAAACTTCCTGTAAAGGTAGTTTTCTTCGTTATTGCACATGGCGCTGCCAATCCAGGCTATTTCATCACAGCGATTTACTGTTTGACCGCCTGAATTCTTCTCTTTGAAATAATCATCTCTGGTCTTCTTAAATCTCTGAGCAATTTCTGAAATAGCCCAGTCCCAATCCTTTTCTTCCCAATCCGTGGCCTTTGGCGCCCGGTAGAGAACTTTTTGCATTCTTTGAGGACTAACAACGGCATTGCCCTTCTCATCATAATCATAATACTTATTAAAAAGAGCAGAACCTTTACTGCAGAGAGTACCTTCACTGATAGGATGGTCGGGATCCCCTTCGGTTCCCACAATCTTTCCATCTTCTACAAAACATAAAACTCCGCAGCCTACGCCGCAAAAGGAGCAAACATTAGTTACTGTAGTCTCATAATTAACTCGTAACGCTACCGCATCATCCGCAGGAGGGCCTGTTGGTTCAGATGGATCTGATGGTGTGGGATCCTCTTTATCTTCACAGCCAAGCTTAGCGGCCAGTGTTCCCGTTAAAGCTGCTAATCCAGATAGCTTTAAAAAATTTCTACGGGATAATTTCATTCAAACCTTCACCTCACTAATTTATTTTTAATAGTTTTTTTTGACCCCTCTTTTTCTTTTTGAAACTCTCATGAAAAAAAGGGTAATAGGGTACACAAAGCTTTAATTTTTTGAACAGACTAATTTAAGGAATCTGCATCCCCACCGGGGAGTTTGTATCCCTCCCGCTCCGCCAGCACGTCCAGATATGCCGTGGCTATGGACTCCAAATCCAAAATGGCATCTTTTTCCATAGACTTGCTGTCAATAGTCTTTAAGTAACTTTTACACACCTCACATACGTGCACCTGACGGGATCGGTCACCGGGAACATAGAAGAAACGAAGTTTTTTATGGTCCTTGTTGTCACAGTAAGGACATTCTACCCGAGGATAATACCATTGGGCATGACAGAGCCAGCATTCCAGTACCCTTGCCCCATCCTCTTCCCTGTGCTTCGCTATAGTAGCGGTCTGTCCGCATACAGGACAATAACTCAGGCGCCAAAGGGCAAAGTCCGAAATCTCTTTAACTGTATTCATGTACATGCTGTAAAAAGGGCTGATGACGGCAAAGACTACAAAGGAAATAATTTCACTGTCCAGTCCCGCTCTTTCATCCATCCCGGTTTCCTGTATATAATTCTCCAGCTGCTGCTTGTCATAGGCAGCAATCTTTTGTAAAAATTTCTGCACATTGTCTTTTTTAAACTCATCCAACTCTGAAAGTGTTAAAAGAGCTTCCGGAGCCTCCGGACTCTTTTCCTTGATGGCGTGACTGATGGAAATCATAATTTCCCTAAAAAGAACCGGGTCAACTTCCATGCTCTGCTGGCCAATTAGATAACTGCCCTTCCTAAAGAACTCTTTTATTTCCTCTTCAGTAAAGGCCACAGAAACCTTTATTTTATCCAGGTAGTCCAACTGCACAGCAAGTATTCCTTTGTACACCTCAAAAATTTGAGTCAGATCTTTATTTTTTTCGAGATGAAACTCAATTTCTTTCTCTACCCTCTCTATATCGGGCGGATAATAATGCTCCATGTTTTAACCCCTCCTCGGCATTTAAGCCTGCTCAAAAGAAAATCTAATAGCTTTGTTTAAATCTTACCCTGGTATTAATTCTTGCTTCAGCCTCTCCATCACCCCCCTTACATCGTTAAATATAGCCAAACACCTCTAGCTATGTTTATTCTTTATACCGATAATTAAGTATTATAATTCGATTAAACTTTTACAAATCCTTCTTTTAGTTCTAAAAAATTAAGACTAATTTTTACTAATAATTCAATGTTCAAATTTCGAAACAATAACATAAACCCTTTAAAAATAAGGTATTTAATACCTTTAAAGGGTTTATATATAACATTTCTTTATATATTATAATTAGTAAATAATTATTATCAGTTAATTTTCAATTACCATAAAATAATATATCATTTTATAATTTTTATATTATTTTCTTGGCATATTTTTGCTTTCCTCAAGAATTTTTTTACCTGCTCTGGAGACGTTCCTCCCGTTATGTTTCTGGCACCTACCCCTCTTTCTGGAATCAACCACATTAGAGACTCTTCATCAAATAGAATAGAAAAAATTTTGAGCTCCTCCAAAGAAATTTGTTTTAATAGTTTCTGCTTCTCCAGACAAAAAGCTACCAGTCCACCAATGACCCCGTGAGCTTCCCGGAAGGGCATTCCCTTTTTCACCAGATAATCCGCCAGGTCTGTAGCAGCAGAAAAATCCTCCTCTACCGCCTTTCGGGATGCCTCCCCTTTAACCTGGATGCTTTCTACCAGGGGTGACATTACCTCTAAGCAGCCCTTGAGGGTATCTACCACATCAAAAAGCCCCTCTTTATCCTCCTGCATGTCTTTATTATAAGTTAGAGGGAGAGATTTCATGGTGGTAAGAAGAGCAAAAAGGCTGCCGTAAACCCTTCCGGTCTTTCCCCGGACCAGTTCCGCCACGTCAGGATTCTTTTTCTGAGGCATAATGCTGCTTCCGGTACAGAAAGCATCGTCCATCTCTATAAATTGAAATTCCGAACTGGACCACAGTATTAAATCCTCACAGAACCTGCTCAGATGCATCATTAAAAGGGAGGCATTGCTCAGATATTCTAAAAGATAATCCCGGTCGCTGACGGCGTCCATGCTGTTTTCATACAGGTTTTCAAAATCTAAAAGCTCTGCCACATACTCCCGATCAATGGGAAATGAAGTGCCCGCCAGTGCTCCGGCCCCCAGGGGCATAAGATCCGCCCTTTTATAATTATCCCGAAACCGTTGAACGTCCCGCTCCAGCATACAGAAGTAAGCCATCAGGTGGTGGCTGAAAAGTACCGGCTGTGCCCTCTGCAGATGAGTATATCCTGGAATAATCACCTCCAGGTTCTCCTCCGCCAAAGTAATCAACGCCCCCTGCAGCCGGGCAATAAGTTCCACCGTGCTTTTTATTTCTTTTTTCACATACAGATGCATATCCAGGGCCACCTGATCATTTCGGCTCCGGGCGGTATGCAGTTTCCCACCAATGGGGCCAATCTTTTCTGTCAGGCGTTTTTCAATGTGCATATGGATATCTTCCAGTTCCGTCCGGTATTCAAACCGTCCCTCCTGGATTTCTTGACGAATCTCCTGCAGGCCTTGGATCATTTCCTGGGAATCTTCCTGGGTGATAATCCCGGTTTTAGCCAGCATCCTGGCATGAGCAATGCTCCCGGTTATGTCCTCCTCCGCTAAACGGCAGTCAAAGAAAATGGAGGCGGTAAAGTCCTCCACCATTTTATCTGTATTTTTTTGAAACCTTCCGCCCCAAAGTTTCATTATTCTTCCCCCTTCAGCTGACCCTCCAAGAGTCCCTGAACCATCATGGGCAGTCCGAAGCAGTTGATAAAACCTCCCGCATCCCGTTGGTCGTAAAGTTCGCCCTTTTCAAAAGTGGCCAGGTCTTCCCGATATAAGGAATAGGGGGACTTCATTCCCACCACGGTGCAGCTGCCTTTGTATAGCTTTACCCGCACCGTACCGGTTACCCGCTTCTGGGTACTTTCTATAAAAGCATCAAGGGCTTCCCGCAGGGGAGTATACCACTGGCCGTTATACACCAGCTGAGCATAGCGGGGAGCAATCAATTCCTTAAAATGCATGGTGTCCCGGTCCAGGCAAAGAGATTCCAACTCCTGGTGAGCCAGAAAGAGAATGGTACCTCCTGGGGTCTCATACACACCTCGAGACTTCATGCCTACCAGACGGTTTTCAACCAAATCTCTGCGGCCCACCCCGTGCTGACCCGCCAACCGGTTCAGTTCCTCTACTAAGGAAACCGGGGAATATTCCTTACCATTTATCCCCAGAGGATTACCCTTCTCAAACTGGATTTCCATATACAATGGCTCATCAGGTGCTTTTTCAGGGCTTACTGTCAGGAGGAACATATCTTCATGAGGCTCATGGTAGGGATCCTCCAGAACTCCTCCCTCATAGCTGATGTGCCACAGGTTACGATCCATGCTGTAGGGCTTTTCCTTAGTTACCGTGATGGGAATCCCATGCATTTGAGCATAATCTATGGCCTCCTCCCTGGAGGTTATGGACCACTCCCTCCAGGGGGCAATAATTTTTAACTGAGGATTTAGTGCTTTCGCTGTCAATTCAAACCGCACCTGGTCGTTTCCTTTTCCGGTACAGCCATGGGCTAACGCTAAAGCCCCCTCCATTTGAGCAATTTCCACCATACGCTTGGCAATCACCGGACGGGCGATAGAGGTGCCCAGCAGGTATTTCTGTTCATACAAAGCATTAGCTTTTAATGTAGGAAAAACAAAATCCCGAACAAACTCTTCCTTGAGGTCTTCAATATAGATTTTTGATGCTCCGGAATTCAGGGCCTTTTCCCGAAGGCCCTCTAATTCTTCCGCCTGCCCCACGTCGGCAGCCATGCAGATGACCTCACAATTATAGTTTTCTATAAGCCATTTAATAATAATAGAGGTATCCAACCCTCCCGAATATGCCAACACTACTTTCAATATTCCCACTCCTTCCTCTAGGTTTGTCATTGTCAAGGATTGTCACCTTGAAAACCCAAGTTTCCATCTACCCCATTACCAGGGCCAGGACGGCTTTCTGGGCGTGAAGACGGTTTTCCGCCTGATCCATTACTGCCGACTGGGGGCCTTCTATAACCTCATCGGTTATCTCCTCTTCCCGATGGGCCGGCAGGCAGTGTAGGACGATTGCGTCGGATTTTGCCTGCTTCAATAATGACTGGTTTAATTGAAAGGGTTTAAATATTTCAAGGCGCTCCTTATGCTCTCCCTCTTGTCCCATACTAGCCCAAACATCAGTGTAAACCACATCCGCATTATTTAGTGCCTCCTGGGGGCTGGAGGTTACAGTAATTTCACTATCTGGCACTAAACGATTCTTGAGCGCCCAATTCACCACTTCCTCATCAGGTTCATAACCGGTAGGACAGGCCGCTGAAACATTAATCCCCACTTTAGCACAGGCCAGGATAAGGGAGTGAGCTACATTATTGCCGTCCCCCAGATAGGCCACTTTCAATCCCTTAAAATCCCCCTTGTGTTCCCGGATGGTCAAAACATCCGCCAGGGCCTGGCAGGGGTGATACGTATCGGTAAGTCCGTTGACTACAGGAATATCTGCATAGTGAGCCAGCTCTTCCACCTCAGAATGGGAAAAGGTACGAATCATAATCCCCTCTAAGTAACGGGCTAACACCCGGGCTGTATCCTTGATAGGTTCTCCTCGACCCATCTGCAGATCCTGTGGATTTAAGAAAAGAGCATAGCCTCCCAACTGCCACATAGCTACCTCAAAAGAAATACGGGTCCGGGTGGAAGCCTTTTGAAATATCATCCCCAAGGTTTTCCCTTTCAGCAGTGGATGAAACGTCCCTTCCTTGTTTTCTTTTTTTAGCTTTTCCGCCAGTTCCAGCACTTGAAATATTTCTTCAGAACTCCAATCCTTTAAAGTTAGTAAATCTTTTCCCTTTAGGGACATCTAACCTGCCTCCCTTTTTTTAAAAATTTTACAATTTACTAATTGACATTAATAAATATTTTACTAGTATTATTAGAGCCCTTTAGTTCTTTAATTACACCACACTATAACATTACTTCAATTTTTCCGCCAAAAGCTTGTTTACGACTTGAGGGTTAGCCTGGCCCTTGGTGGCTTTCATGATTTGACCCACCAGGAAACCCAGGGCTTTCTTTTTACCGCCTTTAAAATCAGCTACCGATCCCGGATTAGCTTCAATTACCTGATCAACAATTACCTCTATTTCGCCAGTATCCGTAATCTGCACCAGGTTCTTTTCCTTCACAATGGTTTCCGGGTCTTTTCCGGTATCAAACATATCCTGAAACACGGTTTTAGCTATTTTTCCGCTGATAGTCTGGTCGTCTATCAGCTGGAAAAGCCTGGCCAAACTTGAGGGAGTAATCTTACATGCAGAAATATCTTCTTTTTTGGCATTTAACAACCCTATTAATTCTCCCATAACCCAGTTGCTGACAAACTTGGGATTAGGGTACAGGGAAACCGTTCGGTCGTAAAATTCTGCCAGTTCACTGCTGGAAGTCAAAACTTCGGCATCATACTGCGGAAGATTATGATCCGCAACAAACCTGGCTTTTTTTTCATCAGGAAGTTCCGGCATATGGTTTTTAATATTTTCAATCCAATCACTGTTGTTTTCTATAGGAAAAACATTGGGATCCGGGAAACAACGGTAATTAGCGGCCTTAAACTTGCTGCGCATGGCCGTGGTGGTTCCTTTCCCCTCATTCCAATGCCGGGTCTCAGGTACCACCTCACTGCCGGCTTCTAATACTTTGGTCTGTCTTTTAATCTCATATTCGATTCCCTTTTGAACCGCCTTGAAAGAGTTCATATTTTTTAACTCAGTTTTACTGCCTAAAACCTTACTTCCTTCAGGCCTTATGCTAATATTTGCGTCACAGCGCATAGAACCTTCTTCCATTTTACAGTCGGATACTTCTGTGTACAAAAGTATCGTTCTTAATTTCTGTAGAAAAACCCGGGCTTCTTCAGCACTGCGGATATCTGGTTCAGTAACTATTTCTATCAAGGGTACACCGGCACGGTTAAAATCCACCCGGCTGTAAGGGGAATCTAAAATACTGCCTGAATGAAGAAGTTTCCCCGTATCCTCCTCCAGGTGCAGCTGATGAATACGCACTCTTTTGCTATCTCCGTTTACATTAATATCTACGTATCCATTGGTCCCCGTGGGATAAAAATACTGTGAAATCTGATATCCCTTGGGAAGGTCGGCATAAAAATAATTTTTTCGGTCAAAAGTTGTGTATTCTGCAATTTCACAGTTCAAGGCCAACGATGCTTTAATGGCAAACTCGACGGCTTGTTTATTCAAAAGGGGGCGGGAACCGGGCAGCCCCAGGCAGACAGGGCATGTTTGCGAGTTAGGTTCCGAGCCGAAGGTATTGCTGCAGCCGCAGAAGATTTTTGTTTTAGTTAACAATTCTACATGTATTTCTAAACCTATTACAGGCTCAAACTTCATTGTTTTTCACCTCTGCTTAAAATTATTAGGCTCCTTTGCCTTTACGTCCTGGCACTACAGCGAAAAGTAAAAAAAAACTTATTTATCCAAAGCCTTCCATACATTCAACAGTTTCCCTTCTTCAAAAGCCCTTCCTATTAGTTGGAGCCCTGTAGGTAAATCCTGGTCAGCTTTAACAGGTACCGTTAAGGCCGGAAGCCCTGCCAGGTTAACTGCCGCAGTAAAAGTATGGGCATGACTATCAATGCCATAAAAGCTGTCCAAGTTTGAAAAGACAGGGGCACGGAAAGGAACGGTAGGTGTTACCACCATGTCAACGGTTTTAAGTGCCTCTTCTAATTCTTCTTTAATCTTAGTCCTCATTTTTTGAGCCGGATTAAAGATTTCTTTAATATGGTCCTCCGCAGAAGCCAGCGCTCCAAAGGTTAAATATTTTTTTAAGAAAGAACCAAACCCTTCGGTTCTGCTTTTTATGTACATTTCCTGGAGATGTTTAGAACTGCCCCTATAGCCAAAGCGCACACCGTCAAAGTTGGCCAGGTTTGAATAAGCTTCTACCGCTCCAATAATAGAAGCTGTAGTTGAAGATTTAAGAAAATTAGGCAGTTCTACTTCTACAATACTGCAGCCAATATCTTTTAACCTGGCCAGCTCTTTTTCAAACAAAGCTTTAACTTCAGGCTCTAAGGATTCTACATCATATCCCTTTAACAGGCCTATTTTAATATCCGCAGGGTTCTCCTCCAGCAGGTCTAAATAACCGGGAGCAGGATTTTTCAGAGTAGAAGAATCACGATAATCCTCACCGGCTATACACTCCAGTACCAGAGCCATATCCATGGCGGTTTTAGCTATTATACCGATCTGGTCCAATGATGGAGCATAATCAATAAGTCCCCAGCGGGATATTCTCCCAAAGCTGGGCTTCAATCCTCCTAAACCACTGTAAGCGGCAGACTGCCTCAATCCTCCCCGGGCATCTGAACCCAGTCCGAAAACCGCAGAACCTGAGGCTACTGCACAGGCTGTACCGGAACCAGCAGTATGGTTTGCATCCCAGGGGTTTTTAACCCTGCCAAAGTGTGATATTCCCCGGGAATCTCCTATTCCAAATTCATCAATATTTGTTTTTCCTACTATTATAGACCCTGCCTCCTGAAGTCTGTCTGCCACCAGAGCATTAAAAGGGGATGTATAATTTTCTAATATTTTGGAACCGCAGGTGGTCCTTATCCCTTCGGTACATAAGTTATCTCCTAAAACAGCCGGAATACCGGACAGGGGTTTCTTATCATCCTTTTCTCCTGCAGAGAGTTTCTCCACCTGGCTGTTTAGATACTGCTCATCTAAGGTAATGAAAGCGTTATAATTTTCTTCAGCCATTTTAGCCCGATCATACACTATCCGGGCTAATTCTTTTAAGTCTGCTTCTTTTGGACATATTTTTTCTTTTGTGCAGCCCTTTGAAATTTTCAACTGAAATCCTCCTTCTAACCTTATTCTTCAATGATTCTGGGTACATGATGACAAAAATCATCGGCATCCGGGGCATTAGCCAGGGCGGTATTTACAGGAAGCGAAAGCTCTACCTCATCCTCCCGCATAACAGCTTTTGATGAGATAGGGTAAAAGGTTTGAGAAATATTTTCAAAAGTAGGGTCAATAAAAGAGACTAAATCTTCAAAAAGCTGCTGGGCTTCCTTCAAAAGTTCGGACTCTTCCTGGGAATCCAGTTCTAACCGGGCATCCCAGGCTGCATCTTTTATTTCCTGTGCAGAAATAGACATGATTTCACTCCTTTTTAAATGAATTCATCCAGATATTCTTTCACCGTTTTTACGGAAAAACCCTTCCCCTCCCCATACTTCATTTCCAGCACCTCCAGAAAAGCCTGTACCGTATCCGGAGAGGTAAGGCAGGGAATCTTTAATTCTACGCAGCTTCTCCTCATCTGGTAGCCGGTGGAACTAAGCTTCTGCCCAAAGGTAGGGGTGTTCACCACCAGGTCAAAAACCCCCTCCTGGATTAGGTCCAGCACATTGGGCTTCCCCTCTCCAATCTTCTTCACAATTTCAATCTCCCGAACTCCGTATTCCTTCAAACTTTCCGCTGTCCCTGCAGTAGCGAAAAGCTCAAAACCCAGCTGCGCAAACCTTTTGGCCAGGGGTAAAATGTCATTTTTGTCCTGTAAAGCTACGGAAAAAAGGATCCTGCCCTTTTGAGGAAAAGAGTATCCCCCTGCCAACATAGTTTTATACAGAGCTCCTATGAAGGTCAAATCCATTCCCAGGACTTCCCCGGTAGATTTCATTTCGGGACCTAAAGAGATATCCACCTGGGTCAGCTTTTCAAAAGAAAATACCGGGGCCTTGACGGTCATATAGTGGGGATGTTCTCTTAGTCCAATGCCAAAACCCAGGTCCTTTAAACGGGCCCCCATCATAATATCTACCGCCAGCTTCACCATGGGCACACCGGTTACCTTGCTCAAAATGGGTATAGTGCGGCTGGCCCGGGGGTTCACCTCCAGGACATAGACTCTATCTTTATATATTACAAACTGAATATTAACCAACCCTTTTATTTCTAAGGCCCTGGCTATTTTTTCTGTGTAATTCACCAGGGTATCCAGCTGTTTTTGAGTAATATTACGGGGTGGAAATACGGCCATACTGTCCCCGGAATGAATGCCGGCCCGCTCTATATGCTCCATTATCCCCGGAATAAGTATGTTTTCCCCATCAGAGATGGCATCTACTTCTACCTCCATCCCTAAAAGATATTTATCAATTAAGACTGGATGATTGGGAGATACTTTGGCCGCCAGCTTCAGGTAAGTATACATCTGTTCTTCGTTGTGCACCAGAAACATGGCCCGGCCTCCAATCACGTAAGAAGGACGGATCAGCAGGGGAAATCCCAATTTAAGCGCCACTCCCATGGCCTCCTGAGGAGTAAATACTGAGGCTCCCTCGGCCTGGGATATCCCCAGAGACTGGAGCAGTTCCCAAAACTTTTGGCGGTTCTCCGCAAGGTCTATATTCTCCACAGAGGTCCCCAGTATATTAATCCCCCTATCCTTTAAAAACTCCGCCAGGTTAATAGCTGTCTGCCCGCCGAACTGAACTACTACCCCCTCAGGCTTCTCCTTGTCTATGATATTCAGCACGTCCTCGGGAGTTAAAGGCTCGAAATAGAGCTTATCGGCACAATCAAAATCAGTGCTCACCGTTTCCGGGTTGTTGTTAATTATAATGGCTTCTCGTCCCGCCTGCTGCAGTGCCCAGACCGCATGGACTGAACAGTAGTCAAATTCTACCCCCTGGCCGATGCGGATGGGGCCGGAACCGATGACCAATACCCGTCTTTTGTCCGAAATCTCCACCTCGTCCTCCTCTTCATAGGTGGAATAATAATAAGGAGTTGCCGCTTCAAACTCACCGGCACAGGTGTCCACCATCTTATAGGTGGGCATTATGCAAAAGTTTTCCCGAAGAGCCCTGACCTCCATCATATCCACATTTAAAAGATTTGCCAGATCCTGGTCGGCAAAACCCCTTCTCTTGGCCTCCCAAAGATCCTCTGCCGTAACTTCCTCCAGTTCAAGGCCGATAAAACTTTTAGCTATCGCCACTATTTTTTTAAATTTAAACAAAAAGAAATTATCTATATTAGTTAATTCATGCACTCTTTCCATAGTCCAATCTCTTCGAAAAGCCTCTGCCAGCACAAATAGCCTTTCATCACTGGCTTTTTCCAGTTCCCTGGTAATGGCTTCATCCTTCCAATCTTCATAAGCACCGGTCAAGAACCCAAAGATATTTATTTCTAAAGAGCGCAGGGCTTTCAAAAAGGCACCCTCGAAGGTCCGGTCAATAGACATTACCTCTCCGGTAGCCTTCATCTGTGTTCCCAGTTTTCGGTCCGCCAATACAAACTTATCAAAGGGCCAGCGGGGAAACTTTAAAACCACATAGTCAATGCTGGGCTCAAAACAGGCGGTAGTCTTTTTGGTCACCGCATTCTGTATTTCCTCCAGGGAATAGCCGGCAGCGATCTTGGCCGCCACCTTGGCAATAGGGTATCCGGTGGCTTTGGAGGCTAGAGCACTGGAACGGCTCACCCGGGGGTTCACCTCAATTACGTTATATACAAAATCATGGGGGTTAACGGCAAACTGAATATTGCAGCCCCCTTCAATGCCCAAGGCCCGTATAATTTTTAAAGAAGCACACCTTAGAGCGTGGTATTCGGAATCCGTCAGGGTCAATGCCGGTGCCACCACCACGCTGTCGCCGGTATGTATGCCAATGGGATCAATATTTTCCATGCTGCAGACAGTAATACAGGCGTCTTTCCCATCCCTCATTACTTCAAACTCGATTTCCTTCCATCCGGCCACACTCTGTTCCAGCAGCACCTGGTGAATCAGGCTCATCTTTAATCCCTTCTTAAGCTGGGCCACCAGCTCCCTCTCAGAATATACCAATCCTCCCCCGGAACCTCCCAGGGTGTAAGCAGGCCTGACTACAATTGGGTATCCCACCTCCTGGACAAAATTAATAGCCTCCTCCAGGTTACGTACAATAGAACTGGCGGGAATGGATTCATTTAAATCCATCATAGTCTGTTTAAATATTTCCCGGTCTTCCGCTTTTTTTATAGCTTCCAGGGGAGTGCCTAAAAGAATTACTCCGGTTTTCTGCAGAAAGTTTTCTTCGGAAAGTTCCATGGCCAGATTCAGGCCGGTCTGCCCACCCAAAGTGGGTAGAATACCATCAGGCGATTCCCTTAGTATAATCTTTTTTAAAAACTCAACGGTCAAGGGTTCGATGTACACCCGGTCGGCCATATCCAGATCGGTCATAATAGTAGCCGGATTACTATTTACCAGTACCACTTCAATGCCCTCTTCCCTCAAGGCCTTGCAGGCCTGGGTGCCAGCATAATCGAACTCCGCCGCCTGGCCGATAATAATGGGTCCTGAACCTATGACCAGGACCTTTTTTATTTCTTTTCGTCTGGGCATAATCTTCCTCCTGATCATTTACTTTCTAAAAAGCACAGTTTATTTCAACTTCTTCAGCACACCCTCTAAAACATCCAAAGCGAACCTCAACTCAGATGCGGTCACGTTTAAGGGCGGCAGAAACCTGAGTACATTTCCACCGATGCAGTTTATTACCAGACCCTTTTTTAAGCATTCTTTCATCACTTCTCGGCCTCGGCTGTCTCCTTCTATTTCCACAGCCACCATCATACCGCTGGCCCTGATTTCTTTAATTAAGGAAGGAAGCTTTTTCTTCAGCTGCTCCAGTTCCTGTACAAAATACTCACTATTCCGTTTAACATATACCAGGAAATCATTTTCTAAGATTGTCTTCAACACCGCTATGGCCGCAGCACAGGCCAGGGGATTTCCCCCAAAGGTAGTCGCATGATCTCCCGGATTAAATCCCCGGGCAACCTCCTGCACAGCCATCATAGCCCCTATGGGCACTCCGCCCCCCAACCCCTTGGCCAGGGTAGTTATGTCCGGTTGAACCCCATAATGTTCTGAAGCCAGAAACTTCCCGGTTCGCCCAATACCACACTGCACCTCATCAAAAATAAGCAGCAGTTTCTTCTCATCGCAAAGATTCCTCAATCCTTGGATAAATTTAACTGTACCAACATGGACACCGCCCTCCCCCTGCACCGGTTCCACTAAAATGGCACAGGTCTGGTCACCCACCAAAGAGGCAAAAGCCTCCAGGTCATTGAAAGGAGCATATTTAAATCCCGGTACCATAGGCTCAAAGCCCTGGTGAAATTTAGGCTGCCCGGTGGCCGTTATGGTGGCCATGGTTCGGCCGTGGAAAGATTTTAATGCGGTTATTATTTCAAAGCGATCTTCATCCACGAAAAGCTTTGCATACTTCCGGGCCAGTTTAATGGCCGCTTCGTTGGCTTCAGCTCCGCTGTTACAGAAGAATACCTGGTCCAAAGATGAGTTTTCCACTAAAAGTTGGGCCAGCTGCACCTGTGGTTCGGTATAGAAAAGATTTGAGCAGTGAAACAGCTTTTTGGACTGCTCCTGCAGGGCATCTACTACCACCTTGGGGCAGTGCCCCAAAATATTCACCGCCAGGCCACTGACCAGGTCCAGATATGAGTTCCCTTGTTCATCCCAGAGATTACTTCCCTGTCCCTTAACAAAAAGAGGCGTAACTTCCGGGTCTCTCCCATAGGTATTGATAATATATTTTTTTTCCAGCTCTTTTATATTTTCCATATGCTCCCCTTATTTTGGGGGTTAAGCCTCCTTTACTTACTCAATTACCATAGTGCCTATTCCATGATCCGTAAAGATTTCCAGAAGCAGTGAATGCGGCATCCTACCGTCCACAATGTGAGTTCTGCGAACCTCATGCTCCAGAGCCTTCAAACAGGCTTGCACCTTAGGAATCATTCCCTGGCTTATTTTAGCCCGCTCAATCATCTCTATGGCCTGGGCCCTGGGCAGGGTGGCAATCAGAGAGGAGGTATCCTTTGGATCCTCAAAAATTCCCTCTACATCGGTTAAAATCATTAATTTTTCCGCCCCCAATGCGGCGGCCATTTCCCCCGCCACATGGTCGGCGTTAATATTCAAACTCTCACCGTTCAAATTTACCCCCAGGGTAGAAATCACCGGGATGTAACCTTGAGCGCTCAGGATATTTATTACTTCGGGATTGATCTGCACAATGTCCCCCACATAACCCAGGTCCACAATCCTTTCTTCCCCCTCCACCACCATGCTTTCCGGAGGGCGCTTCTGAGCAATAATCAGATTGCTGTCCTTTCCGCTCAAACCCACCGCCTTCCCTCCGTACTGGTTAATAAGCCCTACAATTTCCTTGTTAATCTTACCCACCAGAACCATTTCCACCAGCTCAATGGTTTCCTTATCAGTAACCCGAAGGCCATTGACAAACTCCGCCTCTTTTCCCACCTTTTCCATCAGCCGGGTAACCTCCGCCCCGCCGCCGTGGACCAGGATGGGATTTAATCCGATATATTTTAAAAGTATGATATCTATAATTACGGATTTCTTCAGTTCATCGTTCACCATGGCCTGGCCGCCATATTTAATTACCAGAGTTTTGTCCGCAAAAGCCCGGATATAGGGAAGCGCCTCAACCAGCACCTCTGCCTTCTTAATAATCTCCTGCATATCTTTACACCTCCATTTAAAGTGAGTCAGGGGACAGTTCCTTGACTCAAAAACCTATTCCTCTTCTATAGTTCCCCTTTTTACTCTCGTGATAGCTTAAGAGATTCCTTAGAATTTTCCTAACAACAGCCACCGGGGTACCTAACCGCAGAACCGCTTTATGTCCGGTATGAGCTGTTGATAGTCACATACTGGTGGCTCAAATCCGAGCCCCAGGCTGTTATTTTATCCTTCCCTTCCTTCAGGTCAATAAACACTTTTACCTCTTTATGACTCAATATCTCTTTGGCTGAAGCTTCATCAAATATTAGTCCCACCCCCTCCTTCATCACCTGCAGGTCACCTAAAAAGATATCTACTTTTTCTGGGCAGAAATTACTGCTGGAATAACCCATTGCGGTAATTATTCTTCCCCAGTTAGCGTCTTCCCCAAAAAAGGCAGTCTTGACCAGGTTGGAATTAAGAATACCCATGACCAGTTTACGGCCTGTATCATAATCCTTAAACCCCTGGAGAGTTACTTCTATTAACTTGGTAGTTCCTTCCCCGTCTAAGATAATCTGACGGGCCATGGCCTTGTTGACATAATTAAGTGCCTCTAGAAATGCTTGATAGTCTTCACCTTCTTCAGTTATTTCTGGATTCTCGGCCTGACCATTGGCTAAGAGTAAGACCATGTCGTTGGTGCTGGTGTCCCCGTCCACGGTAATTAAATTGTAAGAACACTTTACCGATTCCTGCAGAGCTTTCTGCAGCAGTTCCTTACTTATCTTCACATCGGTAGTAATAAAAGCCAGCATAGTAGCCATATTTGGACAAATCATGCCGGAACCTTTGGCCATAGCCCCCAGGGTAACAGTTTTTCCAGCCAGCATAAACCGGTAGGCTATTTCCTTTTTCACCGTATCAGTCGTTAGAATAGCCTCTGCAGAGTCGCTGCCCCCCTCTTCAGTAAGGTTTTCCACTGCCATTTTTATCCCTTTTTCCACTTTTTCCATAGGCAGAAATTGACCAATGACCCCGGTGGAGGAAACCAGAATCTCCCCAGGGCAAAGTTTTAGATATTCAGCAGTCAGAGCAGCCATTCTCTCAGCATCCTTCAGCCCTCTCAAACCTGAACAGGCATTGGCATTTCCACTGTTCACCACCACTGCCCGGGTCACTTTCTCTTTAATATTTCTTTGGCTGACCAGAACCGGTGCCGCTTTAACCAGGTTAGTGGTAAAAACTGCGGCACTCACCAAGGGCACTTCCGAATATACAACGGCCAGATCCTTTTTATCTCCCTTAATCCCGCAGCTTACGGCTGCTGCCTTTATGCAGGGAACTGCTGTAATACCCCCTGAAATTATATTACCCATTTTTTAAAGTCCTCCTGATATCTTTATATATATCTGAATAAACCACAGCACTACTTCATAAAATGAATCACACCTAAGCCTACATTAAATTTTTACGGATAAACCACCGGCTGAAGCAGACCGGTCTCCTCAGGCCATCCGAAGAGAATGTTCATATTCTGTACCGCCTGGCCCGCAGCTCCTTTTACCAGGTTATCAATGGCCGTCACCACGATTACCCTGCCGGTTCTTTCATCCACCTTAAACCCTATATCACAGAAATTTGTACCGTAAACAAATTTGGTTTCCGGCAGACCTGGCTCCTCCACCAGGCGGATGAAAGCCTCCTTATCAAAAGCTTTTTCATAAGCATTTTGTATATCTTCCTTCTCTACTCCCTTTTTAAGACCGGTATATATAGTAGAGAGAATCCCTCGGACCATGGGCACCAGGTGAGGAGTAAAGTTTATAACCAAACCCTGGTCTCCCGTTAAACCCTTGAGTTCCTGCTCAATTTCCGGCGTATGCTGATGATTTCCTACCCGGTAGGCTTTAAAGTTTTCCGTACACTCCGGAAAATGAAAAGGAAGTTTAGCTCCTCTGCCTCCCCCGGATACTCCAGATTTACTGTCACATATGATAGAATTAGTATCAATTAAGTTCTCTTGAATCAAAGGCTTCAGACCCAACAAAATGCTGGTGGGGTAACAGCCGGGATTGGCAATCAGCAGTGCATCTTTGATTTTGTCCCGGTATAACTCTGGAAGCCCGTATACGCTCTTTTCTAAATACTCCGGGCAGGGATGTTCAAATTCGTACCATAGAGGATAGTCTTTTGGGTTTTTCAGCCGAAAATCACTGCTCAAGTCGATTACCTTTTTCCCCATTCTGGTCAACTGTGGAACTATTTCTAAAGCCAGCCCGTGGGGCAGGGCACTAAAAATTACATCTGTTTCCTCCGCCATCCGTTCTATGTCCAATTCCTCTAACCTCAGATCGTAAATTTTTTTAAACTGAGGATGAACCCGGCTAATTTCCAATCCCTGCTGAGAGGTGGAGGTGATATGTGTCACTTCCGCCCCAGTATGAGAATACAGCAATCGTAACAGTTCAATTCCGGTGTACCCGGTAGCTCCAATAATACCAACTTTTATCATTTCCTCACCTCATAAAAATTTTTTGCTAAACAGCTGAATAATCATAATAAATAAACTTGAAGTAACCGTTTTCTTTTATGTATTTATGCCTGTTTCTTAGACACTCTGTAGATAGTAAATTCTACATAAATAAAATAAAACCTCTCGTCCTGTAAAGGACGAGAGGTTTTTCTCGCGGTACCACCCTTTTTGGCCTGTTCAGCCCTCTTTATGCCCAGCAAACTTAAGCTGCGGCCTTCTTTTAACGGTGAAGTCCCGTCCGAGCCTACTTCCCTATTTGCACTAAGGCATCCTGAGGTTGGGCCCGAATACTCCGGGGTGCGCTTCAACTCTGAATCCGTGCCGGACTCCCACCTACTCCGGCTCGCTGTTACGTCAAACAGAACTTACTCTCCCCATCATGGTCTTTAACAAATAAACGATTTTTGATTTTTTAATATTATCATCAGTATCCTTAATTGTCAAGAGTGCCAAGGGGACGGTTCTCTTGACACATCTATATACCTAATATTGATAAATACAAAAATTTATTTTGGACAGTCACAGCTCAAATTACCCTTTACAATCTCTTTCCAATCAACCAAAACATCATGGGTCCAACAATCATCGGCACCCGCTGCTTCCCTCATTACCAGAGCAAAGATATAACTTAACTCTGTTAAAGTTGATCCAGCGTCCAATGCACCTTTAAAATGCTTTAATACACAAGGTTTAGATCGTGCCTTAATGGATAGGGCAAAACATATAAATTGGTACGTTTTTTCATCGATTAACCTCTTTTCTTCATACAACTTATCCATTTCATCCAGCTTTTCTGTAAACTCAGGAAAATATTTTTCGAGCATTCTCATGATAAAATTCCTCCCTTAAAATAATTAGTCAATCTAAAATTGCGTGAACTGGTTTCAGCAAATTGAGACATCGGGGAATCAGGTAGAGATTCTACACCTGAGCCCACGTACACTAACACATATAGCTTGTCTTTTTTACTCTTTTTACAACTTATCAAGATTGGCAGAACCGTCCCCATGACAACTTGATTATTAGCGGGTGCATGTAACCTGTGCTGTTTTTGATATTTTGCCATTTTTATTCTTTTTGCCAAAACCCATGAGACGCATTCCATTTAAGGAAACCAACAGCAGAACCCCTTCATCTGCCAGGACTGCCATCCACAAAGTCAACCACCCGGGAAAAACCAACAGGACGGCACCCAGTTTTATCAGCAGGGAAAAAGCAATGTTCTGCTTAATAATGCTGACTGCTGCCCGACTCAACTGAATTACTTCCGGGACACCGGAAAGGTCATCGGACATCAGAGCAATATCTGCCGTTTCCAGGGCGGTATCACTTCCGGCCGCCCCCATGGCAATGCCCACAGATGCCACAGCCAGAGCCGGGGCATCATTGATCCCATCCCCCACCATGATAGTCTTACCGTATTTTCCGGTAAGTTCTTTCATCTTCTCTACTTTGTCCTGGGGGAGAAGAGCAGCATGGTACTGGTCAATCCCCAGCTTTTCTGCTATATTTCTGGCACTGGCCGGGTTGTCTCCCGTCAGCATCACCGTTTTAATACCCATGTTTTTCAGCTTTTCAACGGCTCGGTAAGCTTCTCCTCGAATCTGGTCGGCCAAGGACAATAATCCCAATATTTCTCTGCAGGTGCCCAGCACCAGAACAGTCTGTCCCTCTTCCTCCAGCTGTTTAATGTCCTCACTCCATTCTGCCAAATTAACGCCGTTTTTTTCAAACAGTAGGGGTCTGCCGACGAAAAATAGCTCCCCATCTAATTTTCCTTTTACTCCCATGGCCGTCAGAGCTTCAAATTTTTCCGGTTCTTTCAAGTTTAGTTTCAGTTTTTTTGCTTCCCGGGTGATAGCTTTCCCCAGGGGATGTTCCGACCTGGATTCCAAAGAAGCCGCCAGGGACAAAATTTGTTCCCGGGTAAAACCCTTACAGGAAATTATTTTATTCAGTACCGGCTTACCCTCTGTCAGTGTGCCGGTTTTGTCAAAGGCAGCCACGGATATTCTTCCGGCCTCCTCCAGGTGCGCCCCTCCTTTAATAAGAATCCCCCGTTTGGCGGCATTTCCAATGGCCGATACTATAGAAACAGGAGTGGAAATCACCAGTGCGCAGGGGCAGGATATCACCAGCAGAGTCAGCCCCCGGTAAAACCAGGTTATAAAATCCAAACGGAATGCCAGGGGAAGAA
Source organism: Candidatus Contubernalis alkalaceticus (assembly GCF_022558445.1). Lineage (NCBI taxonomy): Bacteria > Bacillati > Bacillota > Dethiobacteria > Dethiobacterales > Dethiobacteraceae > Candidatus Contubernalis > Candidatus Contubernalis alkaliaceticus. Next base: position 1,025,253 of record NZ_CP054699.1, on the reverse strand, counting down.
TAACAGCAATAACAACTGCCAAGGAGATAACCAGGGGAGTATAAACCCCGGCAAACCTGTCCATCACCTGCTGAGAAACAGCTTTTTTGGACTGGGCCTCCTCTACCAGGTGAATAATTTTGGCCAGGGTAGTATCCTGGGCTTCCCGGGTCACCATCACCTCCAGATACCCATGCTGGTTCATGGTTCCGGAAAACACCTCATCTCCCGTTTGTTTTTCCACCCAATGAGATTCACCGGTAATGGCTGCCTGGTTAACCGAAGAAAAACCTTTCACCACAAAACCATCCACCGTAATCATTTCCCCAGGCTTAATTAAGGCAGTATCACCGGTATGTATTTCCTCTACCAGCACTTTTATTTCCTCACCGTTCCTGAATACCCTTCCTTCCCTGGGGGCCAAATCAATCAGAGACCCAATTGAACGACGGTTTTTTTCCATAGTGTAGGATTCCAGAGCAGCACCGGCAGCAAAAAGAAAGACCACCATGGCCGCTTCTGCCCACTTATCAATGAAAATAGCTCCGACTACAGAAATGGTAACTAACACATTCATGTCCAGATTAACTTTAAAAAGCGATACAGCTGCTTTTCGATAAATTTTCATACCACCAATTAATGCTGCAGCCAAGAAAAAAACTTTTTGACCTTCAGATGATACTCCCCAGTAAGATGACAGCCAACCCAATAAGAGCAAAATTCCAGACAAAAGCGCCAATAGCTTTTCTTCAAAAAGTAATGTTTTTATTCTTTGCCACAATGAAGGCTGTCCCTCTTCTTTATTATAGATTTCTTGTTTGTTTTGCTCCGAAGGGAAAACTTCACCGCAGGAGGAACAGCCGCATGCATTTTTTTTTTCACCCATTATCATCACCCCTAAGTATGTTCTATATGTTCCACGGTTACTTTAACTAAATCCCGAACATGATCATCATCCAGGGAATAAAAAACCATTTTTCCCCTTTTTTCGTATTTGACTAACCTTAAGCTCTTTAAATACCGGAGGTGATAAGAGACAGCGGCAACAGGCATGCCAATCACCAGGGATAGGTCACAGACACAAAGTTCCTCCTCCACCCAAAGAGCATAAATAATTTTAAAACGAGTCCCGTCGGCCAGGGCCTTAAATATATCCACCATAACCTCGAAACTGCCGATTTTTTCCCGGACCCGATTAACTTTTTTTAAGTCACTGCAAAATACATCGCAGCGGTCCCCTTCCTTTTCTACCATCTGCAGCAGTCCTTTCATTCTTTGAATGGCACATAATACATTCAAGTGATTACACAAGTATTATAATGTGATATTTGACAAAGTGTGCATAATTCCTGCTTCATTTTTAAAATTTATAAAAAAAATTATTCAAATACTCCTAAACTATAGTGCCTTCTATTAATTTAAAAAACCCGGGTAAATACCCGGGCTAATTCATTTAATAATTATAGTTTAAAAAAGCTAACAATCCCTAAAGAAAAAAATCAGTCTTCCTTAATCCTCCACTCTCCGGCATAGACATTCATCCTTTTTCCCCGAATGAAACCCACCATAGTGACTCCCAGTTTTTGCCCCAGTTCCACACTCAGGGCCGTCGGAGCCGCCCGGGAAAGGAGAATAGGAATACCAATTTTGGCGGCTTTTAAAAGTATCTCCGAAGAAAGCCGCCCGCTGGTAATTAACAGCTTATCCTCCAGGGAAACATCTTTGGCGATGCACTCACCAATAAGTTTATCCACCGCATTGTGCCTGCCGATATCTTCGCAGAAAGAAAGGATTCCCTCTTTGGTGCCCAGAGCTGAGCTGTGTACACCTCCAGTAGTTTTAAACAGATCTGCCCGCCCCTGAAGATCCTTCATTAAACGGGAAATGTCTTCCGGGCTTAAGTAAATTTCTGTATTAATAGGACTTTCGGTCAGAGAATCCAGCACATGATAAAAGATAGTGCCTTTCCCACATCCAGAGGTGATGGTCCTCTTCCCGAAGAGCTTTTCTGAAAGTTTCCCTGGTTCCCGGGTTTCTACAGTAACAGTGCCGTTCTCTTCATCCACCTCCAGGGATAGAACATCCTCCCGGCCCTTAATCAAACCTTCCGAACGCAAAAACCCCAGGGTCAAATAATCCTGCTTTTCCGGTGTGCAAAGAAGTGTCACAAACTCCTGGTCGTTTAAAAAAATGGTCAGGGGAGACTCCTGTACCACATAATCTTTAAGCTTTTCCTTTCCTTCCCCCGAAATTTTTAACACATCTATTTCTTTTTTTCTTGTGTCCAATGCCTTCACCTGCCTAATTCTTTTCTTTTATTTTTGTCAGTCTACAAAGTACTTCCCAGAGAAGCTACTTTAACTTAAATTTTTTAAGAAATATCGTGTTTGAAAACCATTATATCATACACAGCTTATTCTAACACCCTGTCAAGGCAGGGGCGGTCCTTCTAACAAACCACGATATGGCAAAAATAGAAATAATAGGATTATCGGAAGGACCGTCCCCTTGACAACCCTGACAGCCCCAAAATAAAAAAGGAAGATGAAAACGCCATTGTTTCCACCCTCCTTGAATCTATTGTTTTAACCATCACCGCCATATGGTTTGTGAATATGGCGGTGTAAAACTTTAATCTTAAATGTGCCATTGATAGTATGGTACTTATCTCTTTTTTAGGGTATAAGACCCCCACCTCTAAACGTTAGCGCAGGTGGGGCTTAATAATCAGGTGAAGTAAAGTCTCCACCTGATTCCCCGATTTTAAAGCTTGCTGAAACCAGTTCACTTTACGTATTTTACAAATTAGCCTACCTTTTCCACCTTCACAGCACTGACCTTCAGTTCGGGTATCTTTGCTATGGGGTCGATTACACAGTTGGTCAATTTGTTTACCGGTGAATCGCTGAAGTGGAAAGTCATGAAGACTACTCCTTTGCCCACTGTATCGGTCATCTCAGCTTTTACTTCTATCTCGCCCCTTCTAGAGGCAACCTTTACTTTGTCACCATCAGCTATTCCCAGGGCTGCGGCATCTTCAGGATTAATCCTCAGGGTGTCTTCAAAACTGAATTCCTTGATGCCCTTGCTCCTGCCGGTCATGGAGGCGGTATGGTAATGGAATAGATTCCTGCCGGTGGTCAGGATAAAGGGATAGCTCTCATCCGGTGATTCTGCGGGAGGCTCATAATCAAGCCCATGGAATTTACCTAAGCCCCGGGTGAATTTACCCTGATGCAGGAACTTAGTCCCTGGATGGTCTTCCGTAGGACAGGGCCACTGAATTCCGCCATTATCCAGGCGCTGATAGCTTAAGCCGGCATAGCTGGGAGTTAAAGAGGTTATCTCCTTAAAGACATCCTCGGCACAGCTGTAGTTCCAATCAAAACCTAACTTGCTGCCTAAGGCCATGATGATTTCCCAGTCGGCCTTGCTTTCTCCTACGGGCTCAACGGCTTTGTTCACCTTCTGAACACGCCTTTCGGTATTAACAAAAGTGCCGTCCTTCTCAGCAAAGCTGCAGGCGGGCAGAACCACGTCTGCACACTGCGCAGTTTCCGTAAGGAATATATCCTGAACCACCAGGAAGTCTAATTTTTCAAGAGACTTAGCCAGGTGATTTAAATCGGCATCACTGATCATGGGGTTTTCGCCCATGATATACAAGGCCTTTATGGTTCCTTCTTCAGCACCTTTAAATATTTCAGTAACAGTTAAGCCGGGCTTATCGTTTAAGCTGACTCCCCAGGCTTTGCTGAATTTTTCAACAGCGGCGCTGTCTGCTACCGGCTGGTAACCGGTGAAAACTACCGGCAGGGCTCCCATATCACAGGCACCCTGAACATTGTTCTGACCTCTTAAGGGGTTTACACCAGTGCTTTCTTTACCCAGATTTCCGGTAGCCATGGCCAGGTTAGCAATAGCCATTACATTTTTGGTTCCAGAGGTATGCTGGGTGATTCCCATGGTATAAAGGATAGTGGCTGTATCAGCTCCAGCGTAAATCCGGGCTGCTTTCACAATATCCTCGGCATTAGCTCCAGTAATTTCCGCCACATATTCGGGAGTAAACTTCTCTACGGCAGCCTTGGCTTCTTCAAAACCTTCGGTTCTTTCGGCTACAAATTCCTTATCAAACAGGTCCTCTTTTATGATTACATGAAGCAGGCCGTTTAACAAAGCCAGGTTGGTCCCAGGCTTAATCTGCAGAAAGACGTCGGCATAAGTAGCCAGCTCAATATGGCGAGGTTCCGCTACAATAAGCTTGGCCCCTTTCCTCAAGGCTTTACGTACCCGGTACCCAATCACCGGGTGGGCATCGGTGGTGTTAGAACCAGTAATAAACAGACAGTCGGCATTCTCAACTTCTTCTATACTGTTAGTCATCGCACCACTCCCGAAAGCTGCGGCCAGACCGGCCACGGTGGGAGCGTGTCAGAGACGGGCACAGTGGTCAATATTGTTGGTTCCCAACATCCTAAGCACTTTTTGGAACATGTAGTTATCTTCAGTAGTACAGCGGGCGGAACTCAAACCGGCAATACCCTCTGCTCCAGCGGCTTTAAATTTATCGGCTACCAGGGAAAGTGCTTCATCCCAGGAGGCTTCTTCAAATTTGCCATCTTTCTTGATCAAGGGTTTGGTCAACCTGTCCGGGCTGTGGACAAAATCCCAGCCGAAATGGCCCTTTACACAAACATGGCCTTTGTTGGCTAAACCTTCCCGGTTTCCGCTGGCCCCTACAACTTCATTGTCCTTCACATGAAGATCTATTGCACATCCGGTCCCACAGTAAGGACAGATGGTCTTTACCTTTTCAACTTCCCAAGATCTTACTTTAGCCCTGTTAATTTTGGGCGTAAGCGCTCCTACCGGACAAATGTCTACACACATCCCGCAGAAAACACAGGCAGAATTTTCCATGGGTTCATCAAATTCTGCTCCAACCTTGGTATCAAATCCACGATTGATAAAATCAATAGCTCCAGCACCGTTAATTTCATGGCACTGCCTGACGCATAACCCGCATAGGATACACTTTTCCAGGTCCCTTACATAGAAAGGGTTGGAATCCTCCAGAGCTATTTCATTCCTATCCCCTGCATATTTTTCTGCATCTTCAAAAGAAACGCCGTAACGGTAACAGTAATTCTGAAGAGCGCAGTTTCCGTTTTTCTCACAAGTTAAACAGTCATTAGGGTGACTGGCCAATATAAGCTTTAATATTTCTTTTCTGGTATTCACTACCTTTTCAGACTCTGTTTCAATGACCATGCCTTCACCCACGGGAGCAGCACAGGAAGCCACAAGATTGCGAGCGTTTTCAACTTCAACTACGCAAATGCGGCAGGCTCCAACCCGGGTCAGTTCGGGATCGTAACAAAATATAGGAATGTCTATCCCAGCACTTTTAGCTGCTTCATATATGGTCGTTCCGGAATCAGCCTGTACCTGCTGACCATTAATCGTTAAACTAATTTTTGTCACTGTTCTTCCCTCCTATTCCCTATTATTTAATTACTATAGCGTTAAACTTACATTTTTCAATACACTGACCACAGCGGATACAAGCATCCTTGTCAACTACATGAACTTCCTTCTTGCCGCCGGTAATGGCTGACACCGGACAAATCTTACGACAGCGCCCACAGCCGTTACAAAGTTCTGCGTCAATAGTGTAAGATATTAAGGCAGTACATACACCCGCTGGGCAGGTTCTATCATATATATGTTTTTCGTATTCATCTCGGAAATAACGGAGGGTACTTAAAACCGGGTTTGGTGCCGTCTGTCCCAGGCCGCAGAGAGAAGCTTCTTTAATGGAAACAGCCAGACTCTCCAGAGCCTCAATATCTCCTTCTTTACCTTCCCCACCGGTAATTCGCTGTAATATTTCCAGCATCCTCTTGGTACCTTCCCTACAGGGGGTACACTTGCCGCAGGATTCAATCTGAGTAAAGTCCAGGAAAAACTTAGCCAGGTCAACCATACAGGTGGTCTCATCCATAACAACTAGACCACCGGAACCCATCATAGAACCTGCCGCCGTAAGTGAGTCAAAGTCTACAGGAAGATCCAACTCTTCTTCAGGGATACAGCCGCCGGAAGGTCCGCCGATTTGAACTGCTTTAAACTTTTTATCATTTTGAATTCCTCCGGCCACCTTGAAAATAATATCCCGCAAAGACATACCCATGGGAACTTCAGCCAAGCCGGTATTGTTTATTTTTCCGGTCAGGGCAAATACTTTGGTCCCTTTGCTGCCTTCCGTCCCAATGCTTGAGTACCAGTCAGCTCCCCTTCGCATGATTAGAGGAACATTGGCAAAAGTTTCAACGTTGTTTAAACAGGTAGGCTTACCCCACAATCCGCTTTGAGCCGGGAAAGGAGGACGGGGACGGGGCATTCCGCGGTTACCTTCAATAGAAGTCAACAGGGCAGTCTCTTCACCGCATACAAAAGCTCCTGCACCCTCTTTAATCCTTAATATAAAATTAAAACCGGAACCTAATATGTTTTCCCCTAACATTCCATATTCTTCTGCCTGTTTTATAGCTGAGCGAAGTCGTTTAATTGCCAAGGGATATTCTGCCCGTACATAGACATAAGCCTCATCCGCCCCTACGGCATAGGCAGCAACCGACATTCCTTCTATAACTGCATGAGGGTCACCCTCTAAAATACTGCGGTCCATAAAGGCACCAGGATCCCCTTCGTCTGCGTTGCAGACTACGTATTTTTTTTCGCCCTCTGCTTTATAAGTAAATTCCCATTTTAAACCGGTGGGGAAACCTCCGCCGCCACGGCCCCTTAAACCTGATTTTTTAACTTCTTCTACTACTTGAAAGCGGTCCATCTTAAGGGTTTTAGCTAATCCAATATATCCGCCCCTGACGATATAGTCATCTATGTTTTCGGGGTCAATTACCCCACAATTACGGAGGCAGTAACGCTTCTGGTATTTATAAAAGCCCACATTATGGTGCTGTTTAATGGCTTCACCGGTATCCAAATCTTTATAAAGCAAACGTTCCACAACGTTTCCATTGATTAGATGCTCACTGACAATCTCTTGTACATCCTCTACCGTGACAGAATTATAAAAAATATCTTCAGGATACACAATAAATATGGGGCCTTTCTCGCAAAAACCATGACAACCGGACATAACGATGCGCACTTCATCATGCATATTATGCTTGGTAAGTTCTTCTACTAGTGCGTCTCTTACCTTATTAGCTCCTGAAGAAATACAGCCTGTCCCGGCACAAATTAAGATATGTTTCTTGTACATAGCTCCTTTCCTCCTTTTCCTCTAGTTTCTAATCATCATAATTTAAAAAATCTTCGTTTAGAACAATTTTCCCAATAATAGTCTGCCGTTTCTTTTTACAGCTCTCATTTTCATGACACAGTGGACCCTGCATACAGCACTCAATAAACTTTTCACAGGGATTATCTTTTGTGTTGGTGCATTCTTCACAGCAGTGCTCAATAAACTTTTCCATATTATCCCTCCTGCTCATTAGCATACTGTTTAATCATTGGTGGTACTAAGTCCGGCGTCAGGCGGCCGTGGGTATCTTCGTTAACCATCAACACCGGAGCCAGCCCGCAGGCACCGATACAGGCTACCGTTTCCATAGTAAATTTAAGGTCTGGTGTAGTGGCTCCAACAGTTATATCCAATTCATCCATAATCCGATCCGCTATCTTGGCCCCTCCACGAACATGACAGGCAGTCCCCTTACAAACCCGGATAATGTACTTTCCTCTAGGTTTTAAGTGAAACTGAGCATAAAAAGTAACGACTCCAAAAATTCGGCTGAAAGGAACCCTTAAGGATTTGGCAACATATTGCATTGCTTCCCTGGGTAGATAGCCGTAAGCATTTTGAACTGCTTGCAGTATGGGAATTACGTTGCCTTTTACATCCTTATATTTCTCAACTATTTCTTCTGCTGGCTTATAATCAAAATCACTTTGCTGAACTGACATTTTTACCCTCCTTCTCTTAATTATTAAAATACAATATCCCATTATGCATTCGCTTCTTAAGGCGTATAATCCTGCCTGAGGTCAAATTTTACAAAAAATCTTTTCCTTTTTTTAAGTCATCAACATTTCTCTCTCCCTAATCTTTATTTTGATTGAACCAACTCATAATCCCTTGTGCCCAGGCCAATTTTTTCAGCATATTTTAACTATACTGTATGGTCAATCTCTTCTCGAACACCCCTAAATTTATCCTGCCCCGGTGAAAAATTCTACAAATAAACTCTTAATCCTTGAAAAAAATGAGCGATATACCTTGACAACATCTTTTTAATTTTGATACTATCTAAGTGGAGCAGGCCGCAAGTTCCACTTGTAGGGCTGGGCTTATTATTAAGCAGTGGGTAAAATAACCCGCGGGACCATAACGGTTCTGCGGGTTTTTGAATATATGTATATATAATAATAGCTGCTTTCTGATGGATGCTGTTTTAGGGGAAATTTTCTAAAAATAAAAATGTCAGGGGAGTTTATTACCATGGAAGAACGTTTTGCTTTAGCAAAAAAAGTATCCTACTTTACTATGGCGGGTAATCTTATTATGAGCATAATAAAAATTATTGTGGGTGTTACGGCCAATTCATGGGCTATGCTGGCAGACGGTTTTCACTCCTTATCGGACATAATTACCACGTTAGGAGTGCTGGTGGGAATGCGTATCGCCCGCCAACCTGCCGATGACAGCCATCCGTACGGCCATGGAAAAGCTGAGGCCATAACAGCAAAAATTATTGCCCTTATACTGGTTTTCATAGGGTTCTCTACTATAGTTGGTGCTTTCAACCGAATTACTTCTTCTGAAGAATTAGGAATTCCCGGGATGGCGGCAGTAGCTGCTGCAGTGATTTCCCTGCTGGCCAAAGAAATCATGTTCCGCTATACAATATATGCCGGAAATAAAATTAACAGCCCCGCCTTAACTGCCGACGCTTATCATCACCGCTCCGACGCATACTCCAGTGCAGCCAGCCTTGTAGGAATTGTGGGAGCCCGAATGGGATATCTATTCATGGACCCTGCTGCTGGATTAGCCGTTGGCGGCTGCATCCTTTATATGGGATTTAAAATTGTCCGGGATTCTATAAATAATCTGATGGATGCGGCGGTAGACGACCAGGTTATAAAAGAAATAGAACAGAGCGCTCAAGGAGTAGAGGGAGTAAAGGAAATACGTGATATTAAAGCACGAAACTACTGCTCTTACTATTGTGTTGAAATTATTCTGGCAGTGGATCCTGAAATCTCAGTAAACGAAGCCCATGACATATCCGAAACTGTAGAATCCATAGTAAAACAAAACGACAGAGCCATAGATGTCATGATTCATATCGAACCCGGCCGTGAATCAAAATAAAAATACTTATCACTGAAACTTAAAAACCTGTTCCAGGTTGACGCAGTATGATTGAAGGATGGCCCCAGCCCTTGTTTTCCAAATAGCCATGGTTATACCTGAGATGAGTGGTCACCTGCAGCGAACATCCACCATCTATAATCTCACAGCGTTCACATTCCATGCATTGTTCTGATAAAAAACCTTTTGTATAAGGGCACAGGGAGATACAATTGGCACAGCTAGTGCCATTTTTCTGCCAAAACTTCAAACATTCTTCCGCCTTAATAAACCATTTTTTCACTCCAGAATTGTTATTTTCACAAACTCCCTCAAAGGAACGGTCCCCTGAACAGATAGCCCCTGAAGGACAAGCCCGGGCACAGGCCAGGCACTGTTCACAAAAAGCCCTCATGCCAAAATTCACCGGGGAGTCAGTCAATAATGGCATATCCGTCAGCACCTTGCACAGGCGCACATTAGGGCCGAATTCTGGAGTCATCAGCAGCCCATGACGTCCCAATTCCCCCAGCCCCGCATCTATAGCCTGCGGAACACTTAATGCTGTATCGTTCATACAGGGAATGGCAATATATCCCAGAGAACGAATGTATTCCGCCAGGGAAACAACCGTAATCCCCATACCAGAATAACTCAAGGAGGCAGCTGTGGAAGCCAAAACCTTTGGTGAAGTCTGTATAAAGCTCTCCTTCATAGCCAGGGCCATAACTATAACCCGGTTCACTGAATTGGGAATCACATAGGCATCCTTCCGCTCTTCCGGCACCTCCACTTCTTCGAAAACAAAAGGCTTAAACAGGTCGGAATCGTAGACCCACTTCCGGTCCAACATGGTAATACCAACAAGATCACTGCCATACAGTACAGCAGCCTCCTTAACCTGCCGGGTAAGCTCATCTGAAGATATATCAACTTTTTGGTGCTGCATAAATTCCGGCACAAACAAAGGAGCCCACTGCAAAAATTGGCTGTTGGGCATACCATAGGTTCCCAGCAGCAGATTCATGGCGTTAGCTCCGTTGTCCAATGCATAGTCAATTTGAGTTTTACCAGTTACCTTTTTCTGGATATGCTCCGCCATGCGAAGGAACATTTTTTCCAGGGATAAATACATATCAATCTGGCCGGTGTCTTTCTTCCCCAGGGTAGTAAATGCCTGCCGGGAAACTGAAAAACGACGATACCTTTTTTCATCCACTTCATATCCTGATTTATCGGTCTTGTAAGAATCACGGGGAATCATATGCAGCACTCCTTATTTAAAATTTTGATTTTGCCTTAAGGAACACTAACCGAAATATGTAATAACATTTATATTAATTCTATTAACCAACCGTATTTACCTTGCTTGTAACTGTTAACATCTCATAATACCAGGCTCATATTGCCAGATGCAGATTCTACTAGAGCTGATTTTAATGCCACCCTTAAAGCTAATGCTTAGAAAAATACTCATGCAAAATAGCAAAACCATCGTTGTTTGAAGTAACAATTTAAAATATACCTCAAACAACAATGGCCTCAAGAAAATAAAATTACCTAATGAAATTACCAAAAACAACAGTTATGGCGGCCCTGGGACACCACAAAAGTATGTAGAGCATTACTAATATAAGAATAGTTGATGTGTTGGAAAAAGTAATTAATGTATTAATAAGCCCGGGCAAAATATACGGTTTCTTCAGCCTTTTCCCCACAGCAGAGACACTGTCCATCCATCTTCTCTTCTCCTAAGGGAATGCATCGGATGGTGGCCTTGGTATCCTCCTTAATTTTTTCCTCACAATCCCCATGCCCACACCAGTTAGCTTTCACAAAACCTCTTTTTTCGGCGATGATTTTCTTAAATTCGTCGTAATCATCACACCGGTGTGTATTTTGAGTGCGGAATTTAAGAGCCATTTGAAACATGTTCTCCTGAATCTCTATTAAGAGTTTTTCAATGACCGCCTCCAGTTCCTCATCCTTAACAAAAAACTTTTCCCCGGTATCCCGACGCACCAGCACTGACTGCCCTTTTTCAATATCTTTAGGTCCAATCTCTAAACGCAGAGGTACTCCCTTCATCTCCCACTCATTAAATTTCCAACCGGGGGAATAATCCCGGTCATCAATTTCCATGCGAAATTCTTTGCCCAACCTGTCCACCAGTTCCCCAGCTTTTTTCAATACCATTTCCCGGGTCTTCTTGGGCATTATGGGCACTACAACCACCTGTACTGGAGCTATTTTAGGGGGAAACTTAAGCCCCCGGTTATCCCCATGGACCATGACAATGGCACCAATCAACCGGGTGGAAACCCCCCATGAGGCCTGCCAGACAAATTTTAGCTGATCGTCCTGGTCTAAAAAAGTAATGTCGAACACTTTGGCAAAATGCTGGCCCAAATTATGGGAAGTTCCCGACTGCAGGGCTTTTCCATCCCCCATAAGAGCCTCTATAGTGTAGGTCTTTAGAGCCCCTGCAAATTTTTCCTTTTCTGTTTTTAACCCGGTAATTACCGGGATGGCCAGATCCTCTTCAACAAATTCCCGGTAGACCTCCAACATCTTCAGGGTCTCTTCCTGGGCTTCTTCTTCTGTGCGGTGAGCGGTGTGCCCCTCCTGCCAGAGAAATTCCGAAGTCCTTAAAAAAGGCCGGGTGGTCTTCTCCCAGCGGACTACATTGCACCACTGGTTAATTAAAACCGGAAGATCCCGCCAGGATTGAATCCATTTTGCGTACATACTGCAGATGATAGTCTCTGAGGTGGGCCTTACCACCAGCCTCTCTGCCAGCTTTTCATTACCTCCATGAGTAACCCAGGCCACCTCCGGAGCAAACCCCTCAACATGGTCCGCCTCCTTTTGCAGTAAGTTCTCCGGTATAAATAAAGGGAAATAAGCGTTTTTATGCCCTGTATCCTTTATTTTTTTGTCTAATAGTGCCTGCATATTCTCCCAGAGAGTAAATCCATAGGGACGAATCACCATACATCCTTTTACCGGTGCGTAATCCACCATCTCAGTTTTAAGGATAACGTCCAGATACCACTGTGAATAGTCTTCCTCCCGGGAGGTAACTTCTTTTACAAAGTTCTTTTCTTTTTTAGCCACCTTAATACCCCCTTTTCCCCTGTGCCTAAAGCTTTGTTTATTTTTTGCTTACCATCACTTCAGCCTTATTTAATAATGTTTATATTAAAACAAATCCGTGCTTAGATAACGCTCACCGGTATCCGGAGCAATTACAATCATCCTGGCTCCCGGTTTCATCTCCCCTGAGGCTTTAAAAGCGCCATAAAGGGCCGCTCCCGTGGATATGCCCGCCAGAATTCCTTCTTCCCTGGCCAGCCTCCGGGCTGTTTCCATAGCCTCCTCATCGGTAACTGTAATTACCCGATCGATAATTGCCCGATTTAAAACCGAAGGGACAAAGCCTGCCCCAAGGCCCTGAATCTTATGCGCCCCCGAAGGAAACCCCGAAAGCACCGCAGAACCCGCCGGTTCCACAGCATACACTTTCATCCCAGGGACTTCTTTTTTTAATATTTCACCCACACCGGTTATAGTTCCCCCGGTACCTACCCCGGCCACCAGAGCAGAAATCCTGCCCCCGGTCTGCTCCAATATCTCCTGGGCTGTATTATCCCGATGGGCCTTTGGGTTGGCATTATTGGAAAACTGCTGAGGAACGAAATAATCGGGATTTTGTTCTAAAATCTTCCCGGTCATCTCCAGAGCCCCCGCCATCCCCTGGCTGCCTGGAGTTAATACTAATTCTGCTCCCAGTGCCGCAAGCAGAGCCCTTCTCTCCTGGCTCATAGTCTCCGGCATAACCAAAATCGCTTTGTATCCCCGAGAAGCAGCAACCAGGGCCAGACCTATACCGGTATTGCCACTGGTGGGCTCTAAAATAACTGAGCCAGGCTTTAAAAACCCCTGCTCCTCCGCAGCCTTAATCATACTAAGGGCAATCCGGTCCTTTATGCTGCCGCCGGGGTTAAAGAACTCCAGCTTCAAATAAATGTCTAAATCTCTTCGGGGAAGAAACTTCTTCAGCCTCACCATAGGGGTTTGACCGATTAAATCCAGTATATCTTCCGCAACTTTCATGTTTTAACCTCCATTGGAAGTAATAATAGAACAGGAGTGATAGTCTTTATCAAAGAGTTCCCGCAGACGGAGATGAATGTCCTCCGCCTTCATCTCCTGCAGTAAGCTCACAAAATCAAAGAGATTGTTTTCTCGAAAATGATAATACAAAAAGTTGTTTGCAATAAACTCCAGGGAATTAAAGTTTCTTAAGAATTCCCCTAACATTTTGCGCCGCTGTCTCTCAAAATCTTCTTCTTTAAAACCTTTTTGGATATACTGTGTAATACTGTCCAAAAGAGCTTGATACAGCTTATCGGGATCAGGAGTTTCTCCTCCCATCATGGTATAAGCATAATCCTTTTCTGCCACGAAGGAAGTTCCAAATTGATCATTGATTAACCCCTCTTCATAAAGCCGGTTATAGGTTTCCGTAGACTTGCCGAAAAGCATTTCCAAAACCAATTCACTGGCTAGTTCCTTCTTAAAGAGATCCCGGCCGGTAAATCCCACGTTTCTATCTTTAAACCCAAGACTCAGCAGAGGTTGATATACCTCCATCTTTTCCCTTACACATTTGTCCCGAACAGCTTGAGGTTCTTCGGGATAAATCCTTTTTATTTCTCCCAGGGGCTGATAATCCCGATGCTCTAGATTTTCCATAACCTGATGAATGACCCTTTCTGGTTCCAGGTCTCCTACCACAAACAAAGCCATGTTGCTGGGATGATAGAAAGTCCGATAACACTTATATAAAATCTCTTCATCTATATCCATTATACTTTCTACGGTACCGGCGATATCTTTTCTTACGGGGTGAACTGAATAGAGACAGCCCAACAGATTAAAAAAAAGCCTCCAGCCGGGGTTATCCTCATACATACGAATTTCCTGGGCAATAATCCCCTTTTCTTTTTCCACGCTTTCTGCTGTAAAATAGGGATCCTGAACAAAATTAATTAGAAGATCAAAACAATCCTCAAAGTTATCGGTGCTGGAAAAAAGATAATTGGTCATGGTAAAGTTAGTATAAGCATTGGCTGAAGCACCCTTTCGGGCAAACTCATCAAAAACATTTCCCTTTTCCCCTTCAAAAAGTTTATGCTCCAAAAAATGGGCTACCCCATCGGGAACCTCCAGCAAATTTTTATTTCCTTCCACATAAAAACTGTTGTCTATGGAACCAAATTGTGTAGCAAAACTGGCGTATTTTTTATTATATCCTTTTTTGGGGAAGACGAAAACTTCCAGCCCAGGATAAAGGGTCGCCACGTGAACTTTTTCCTGTATGGTATCATTTTTCAACAACCGTTCACTGATCACTGCCATGTTTTTTCCTCCTACTCTTTATTCCGTAAAAAATAGATGGTATCCAGCTGAATTTTCTCAGCTACCCTGACTACATCCTCAACCTGTACCCGGTTAATCTGCTCAATGGTTTCTTCTTCAGTCTCTTGACGTCCGCTAATTAAGCCGCCTAAATAACGATTAATAATTTGATACGGGCTGTCTTCCGTCACTTTTATTTGATTGATATAACCCACCCGGGTGCTGTCAAGCTCATCATCAGTGATATCCCCGGCCTTTATGGATTCCATCTGCTGCTGAATAATCTCCAACGCTTTTTGGTAATTTTCAATTTCTATTCCCGAAGCAATCAACAGAATTCCTTTCTCCCTGTCCAGCCGGGAACTGGCATAATAGGCCAGGCTGGCCTTTTCCCGGACATTCTGAAAGAGCTTGGAGTGAGGGAAAGCTCCCAGTATTCCATTGTAAAGTAAAAGTGGATAATAATCATCATCAGTCACTTTCGTGTTAGTACGAAAACCCAGGGTCAATTTACCCTGGTTCACATCCAACCGTTCCTCCACATAACGGGGTTCACTCACTTCCTTATAAATCAGGGTGGGCTCCATTTCATAAATATTCCCCCGGGGGAAATTAAAGGCTTCCTCCATAAGTGCCATGGTATTGTCCGGATCAACGTTACCCAACACGAAAATGTCTATGGGTGCTGAATTTAATAGCTCCTGGTAATAGCTGTAAAGACCCGAGGAATCCAGATTGGGCAGATCTTCCACCCTGCCTAAACGGTAAACCCCGTAATCTTCCTCCCGGCACATCTCCTGAACACAGCGTTCAACGGCATAAGAAACTTTGTCGTTGATCAACCCCTGCACTATGTTTGTAAGAATTTGTTTTTCACGATTTACAAAGGATTCTTTAAAACCATTATTCTCAACTACTGGATTTGTTAGGACATCTTTTAGAACCTCTAACCCCTTCTTCTCCAATTCACCATTCTCCCTAACATATAGGGGATTTACAATTTCTAAAATGAACTGCAGAATTTGTCTTTCTCCCCGTTTCGTTACCTCACTCATAATATCTGCCCCATAAAGGTTTTCCAGAGCAACCACCAATTTTTGTGTGTTAGGCCATTTTTTTGAACCCCGCTCTAAAACAAAGGGCAGCAGAGCAGTTTTTGTAACTAAATCCCTCTTTAAATTTTGATGCAAAAAAAGGGAATAAACAATCGTTTTAAATTTTTCTGTAGGATAAATATACAAGTTGATTCCATTGGGCAAAGTGTGATTAATGAAATTTGTCATTTACACCGGCTTACAATTAGCCGGCACCCCCTTCCTAAACAAGATTATAAATTTGAATATAGTTAATCAACCTTTCTTAATTCCAAAATAGGTTCAGATAAAGTATTCCATAAAAATGAATAATTTTCCTGCTAGTTGTAAATATTAACTGCCCTCTTTACCCCACCGGGAATATCAAGATATAAATTATTTTAATTATACTTCCTCCCTCCTGGTATTGGACTCCACCGCCAGCAAAAGCAGGGGCATTCCGGCATAAAGAAGCGTGGTGGCCCCCGCAACAACTCCGGAATCATTTACTAAGATAGCCGTTATACTCCCAACCATGATTCCGGCAAAACCTATACTCAACCGGTTATATTTTGTCTTCAATTTTTTCAGCATTCCTGGTGGCTGATAGAACAAAAATGCCATCAACCCAAGGAAAACCAACAATACTCTGCTCCACAGAGAATAACGCAGTAATTTTAAGTTCATTGCACCCTTACGGGTCAATATGTCTAAAACCTCAGAGATGCCCTCCCTGCTGACCAGTACCATGGCCTGCCCTACATGAGAGACGAATCCGTCCTGCCCCTTTAGGTTCAACAGCACTAAAGACATAATAAAAATAGCAGCAGCACCAACAACCAACATTAGTGTTTTTCCAGCCAGTCTATAATCTCCTAATCCCAGATAAGTGAAAACAAAAGCTGCCAGCGCGGTCAAAGAACCTCCAAAGTTAGCCCCCCAACGGGGTGCTAAAAATACATAAAGTATAAAAACAAAGAAAAAGAGAGTTAAACCCGGCGCAAATCTCTTCTTATCCCATCCCAACTGGTATGCAGAGGAAATAAACAGAAGCGATGAGCCAACCAGAACACCCATATACTCATTTCCTATGCCGTAATACCTGGCTCCACTGATAGGATCATATCCCATAATAGAGTTTTTTATCAGGTTGCCCCCCAAAGCAAGGTCTAATACTAAAGATAAGGTAATCACCAAACCAATTCGCAGAAACAAAATTGTATTGTCAGCTCGATACAAAAATAAGGCCGTTAGCAGGATAGTAAGTACAAATAAAATAACATAAGAGGCCGCCAGGCTGTCTGTCATAATCAGGGGAAATAATAAAAAAGATAAAGGGATTAGCATCATTGCAGCCATTAATGGCCTCCAAACTGTAAGATTACGCTTAAATATAAGTAAAATTACTGCTCCAAAAACCGTGATAATTTGTAATAAAATATAAAATCGGATCAATGGAGAACGCTGCTGATGAACCGCTTGAATAGAAGTATTTAATGCCATCATATCCGAAAGTCTGCAATTTGTACTTACAGTACTAACTGTAATAACTCTTCCTGATAGGTAGTCCGGCACTGGTATTTCAAAATATCCCAGTACTGTTGGGGCGATATCCAGATTAGTCACCAGCCCTAAACGTCTGGTGCTGTTTGAAGTTAAAAGACCACTTAAACTGTTATCCCCGAAAACCATTCCCAGCAGCGAAAGCTGGCTTCCTGAAGGGGCCAGGATCCCTTCAGGGTTAGGGGTAACCATTAATAACGCTGTATTTTCGTCTATAAGAGGGAATATTTTTCCCATAAAACAGTCCAAATCTGAAAGAATCCGGTCAAACTCCTGCTGGCCCTTCTCTTGACTCATCAACTGCAGGCTTTCCCTCAATCGAAAAGTATCCCCCCATTCAATAACCACCAACTGACTTTTCTCTTTATACTCTAATAGAGTTTCATACATATCCTCTGGGTCGGTACTGAAACCAAAGGGAACATCCCCTTGTGATTTTAAAACCTCCCGGCTGACATTGCCGTAATCCACCACTCCTTTTTCATCCATGGCCAAATTCACCGCCAAACGGTTGAATTCTTTATGATCCCCGTTCCCTAATACCGCTCCCTTCAAACCGGCTTCCCGGATAATATTTCCCAGGGTACCAGGCACAACCCTGTAGTTCTTGGGCTGATTAACCCGGATAAGATTATTTATATCCAAGTTTACAACCTCTCCGTCAGGCTCTGTTCCGTTATATCTAAGATACATCGTGCCCGCAGTAAATAGATTGAAATTTTCCTGCCGGTTGAAAGACAATCCAGCTCCTGCCGTCCCCAATGCCCGGGCTCCTGCCCCGATGGTAACGTATGCATTTTCACTGTTCAATCGTCCTCCGGTACCAGTATTCATCAGCGCCACAGAACTGCGTTCCCAAAAATCTCCGATATGGGGATATTGATCCGCAGCATATTTCCATTCCTGCGGAGATAACCCATCTACCACCAGCAGTATTACCTGTCGCCCTTGTTGGCCCCCCAGGGAAATACTTGCCGGTAACAATAATAGCATTAATATTATAAATGTCATCAAACAGCTTTTTTTAAACACGGAAGCCCACCTTAACTGATTATATGATAACTCCTTATACGCTTAAGAGATGCTGTCAACTGCATAAATCTTTATACAAATCTTCTGTTCTCTTGACCATGTCCTTAATATCAAAATAATCCATAACCCTAAGCTTTCCCTGAATTCCCATATTTTTGCTCTTTTGGGGATTATCTAAAAAATCTAAAACTTTAGAGGCTAAGGAAACTGGGTCACCAGGGGGGACCAAACCTCCAGTAATACCGTCAATAACTATTTCAGGCACCCCTCCTACCCGGGAAGCCACTACTGGTTTTTCTGCTGCCAGGGCCTCCAGAAGAGTTATAGACAAACCCTCCGATAGAGATGGTAAAACAAAGATATCAAGACAAGCTAAAAATTCTGAAATATCTGCTACCCTACCCGGAAAAATAACCTTCCCCTGCAGGTTTAAGTCCCTTATCCTGTTTTTCAGCTGCTCCATCATGGGTCCGTCCCCGGCCAATAAAAAAAGACAAGACCTTCCCTCCCTGATTATATTATTAGCCGCCTCTAAAAAAATCCCCAATCCTTTTTGAGGGGCCATCCTGGCGGCTGTACCGATAAGAGGGGCTTCCAAGGGTATTCCCAAACGGGCTTTATAAGTATTGATTTTTTCTTCACTACTTTTTTTATTAATACCTTCAAGCCTCGCATAGTCGATACCATTATAAATTCTGGTAATTTTTTTTTCATCGATCCCCAGGGTGAAAGTCAAATTCTCTTTCAATGCATCGGAAACAGTAATAATTCTACTGACCCTGCGGCTTAAAAGCTTTTCTGCCTGCTTAAAATAAGATAATGGAATTTTGCTCATTTCCGGATAAGCATAATAGTTATGCACCGTCAGAACAACAGGAATTTTTGAAAAGCCCAGTGAAGAAAGCCTTCCTATAAATCCTGCCTTAAAACCATGCAGGTGGATAATGTCAGGCCTTTCTTTTTGAATAATTCGTGCCAAATATAAAACCTGGGGGAAATCCCTAAAGGGGTTTAGCTTTTCGCTGATATTTAAGGGAATAATCCTGGCTCCTGTCTTCTCAAAGCTCTCGGCCAAATCTCCTCGTAAAGGACAGACTACCACTAAATCATAGGATGGCTTTAAATATTGTATCAGCACCTTTATGTGTTCCCTGATTCCCCCCTCAACGGACCTGACTACATACATAACTTTCTTTTTCATTAACCCCACCCAAGAACTTTTAGAATTTTTCAGAATAAAAAAATATAAAGACCAGTTTAGTTAAAAAATTATTCTAAGAAATTATTATACCCATTTATTAAAAAAATAAAGCGGTTATAAAAACCGCTTTAAAGTAAGGTCAGACTTGAAATATTCACTTACTCTTATCACCTTAAATTACAACTGTTTGAGAAATTAGAAAAAATTGCTCTTAAATATACAAACTCTCCATTAAATGTTCTCAAAAACAGTATTCAAGTGCTCCTCTTGAGGAGGTCGGGTCAAAAGGCTTACCATAATATACACCGCCGCTGAAATGGGCAGTGCGTAAATCAGTGGATCGATATGGGTCCAGGGATAAGGTAAAAGAGCATCCTTTCCAAAAAGAAACTGGGAAATACCAAAGGGTTCAGACTCTGCAATATGTATGAATAAGAATCCAAATATGCTTACTACATACCCACTGACAATGCTGACAGCAGCACCCAGGCCGGTGCCCTTCTTCCAGTAGAGAGCCCCCACCAATACAGGGATAAACCCAGATGCACAGATACCGAACCAAAAAGCTGTAGCTCTGGCAATTATACTGATAGGCATAATATAGGCCAACAGAACAGCCAAAACAACTCCCACCAGCACACCGGTTCTGGCCAGAACCGGTGAAGCAGGTTTACTGCCACCCATGTCAATTTTCATAGCCTCTAGTATATCCCTGCCCAGAGCTGCCCCCTGCACATGAATCAATGAACTCAAAGTGGATAAAGCCGCCGACAATAGGGTTAACATGAACAAATAAAGAAACCAGGTAGGCATAATATGACTGATAAAAACAGGGATTATAGAATCCATATTTCCCTGAGCCGCCTCAATAGCTATCATTCCTTCATGATTAAAAAAATATAAATTGCTCAGGGAACCAACAATAAAAGCTGTTCCAGTCATAAAGAAAATAAAAATTCCCCCGATCAACACAGCCCTGTAAAGTGACTTAGTTTCCTTCACGGTCATAAAGCGGGTAGCCAGCTGCGGTTGGGCTAGAGCACCAACTCCTACTCCCAATACAATGGTACTCATAACATTCCACCATATGGGAGAACCCAAGGTGGGCATGGAGGTCCATCCCTGATGGCCTATATCAACCAGGTTTTGCGGAACCATATGCTTTAAATCAGTTAACCCCTGGTGAGCAGCAGTAATTCCCCCTAAGGAACTATAAGTAGTAATCAAAAGAAATACCATTCCTAAAAACATGACACCGGCACAAAAGGAATCGGTGTACATCACAGCCCTTAGACCGCCGGACAGCACATATGCGGCTACAATAATAGCCAGTATAAAAACAGCCAGGTTATAATCAATGGAGAGCGCTTCTTCCAAAAAACGCGCTCCCCCGATCAAAATTATGCTGGTATACGCCGGCATAAAGATAAAAATCATTAGGCCGGAAAAAACAGTAACAAATCGGGACTGGTACCTCTCCCCCAACAGAGAAGGAAAAGTAGCCGTTGCTAAATTTAATGACATCTTTCTTATTCTTGTCCCAAAAAAAACAAAAGCTACGAATATGCCTAAAAATATTGTAAGAAAAGTCAGCCATAATAAACTAAAACCAAATAAGCCGGCAGCCCCTCCAAACCCCACAATAGCGGATGTGCTTATGAAAGCAGCCCCATAAGAAAGAGCCATAATAACCGGATGAATATTTCTTCCCGCCACCATGTAATCATCCGCCGTTTTAGTATACCGGTATCCCTGGTATGCCAGAGTTGTCAATATGCCAATATAAAAGACCACAATGATGGTTAACAGCGGTACATTCATCGGGAATCATCCTCATGATTCCATTTTATAGCACCGTAGATAACACAAAAAAACATGGAAATTATGCAAAGCAGCCAAACCAGGGTAATCCAACCATCCTCCATTCCCAACATCTCAATTCCTCCTTGGTATAATTATATAAGTATGGATCTTTATGTGAAATCCGGCCCTGCCGGATACCTGAGGAGAATATTCTTTTTTTTTAGAATTTTTTCACATTCCCCGTAAAACTATCAGAGATTACCGTATCACCGGTAATCTCTGATAAATACACTTTACTGACAATCTCAAATTACTTTGCAAGCTCAGGCAGAAATAGGGCAATCTGAGGAAAAATAATCATAAGAGCAATACAGCCGAATATGGCCAGAAGATACGGCCACGTACCCTTAAAAATAGTCATAACCGGTGTTTCCTTATCTACTCCCGCAACCACATACACATTTGCACCTACCGGCGGAGTGATTACTCCCATACCTAATGCCAGCACTATGATTACCCCAAACCAGATGGGATCAAATCCAAGGCTTAGAGCCACCGGATAAAAAATGGGGACCGTTAGTAAAACCAAAGCCAGGGCATCAATGAAGAAACCTAAAATTAAATAAATCACTAAAATCACTAATAAAACGGCAACCGGGGGCAGAGGAAGGCCTACTGCCCAACTGGCCATAGCCGCCGGGAGGCCGGTTACCGCCAGAAAACGTCCATAAAGCACTGCTCCGGCCACTAAAAACATGATCATAGCAGATATCTGAATGGAATCATTTAATGATTTCACAAAACCCTCCCAGTTTAACTGCCTCCTTACTAATGCAACGATTAAGGTGCAGAAAGCTCCAACTCCACCTGCCTCTGTAGCAGTAAAGTATCCGCCAAAAAGACCTCCCATTACCGCGATAAATATAATTATAACTTCAATCCCGCCATTTAAAACGGCACTAATCTTTTCTTTCCATGGCACTTTGGGCCCCGGCGGAGCCAGATCAGGATTCAGTCTGGCCTGTATAAATACCACCAGCATAAATAATACCATCAGCATCATCCCAGGAAAAATACCCGCCAGGAAAAGCTGCCCTATGGATTCCCCGGTGGCAATCCCATAAAGTATAAAAATAACACTGGGAGGAATCATTACTCCTAAAATGGCTGCAGCAGCAATAGTAGCTGTGGAAAGAGATTTATCATAATTATATCTTTTCATTTCAGGTAAAGCTACGGCACTCATTGTAGCAGCAGTAGCCGTAGTTGAGCCGCATATAGCTCCAAAAGCAGTGCAGGCCGCTATGCTGGCAATAGCCAGGCCTGCCGGCAGGCCTCCCACAACTTTGTAGGTAGCGTCATAAATTCTTCGACTTATACCTGAATGGAATGCGATGTACCCCATCCATACAAATAGAGGGATAACAATTAGCGAATAAGAGGCGAAAGTATTATACATAGCTGATGCTGCTACTGAAAGCGACGCCTTGGGGGATACCAGGTAAGCATACCCGCTCATCCCCACCACAATCATAATGTAAGCTACAGGCATACGGGCAAACAATAGAATAAAAATAACTAATACCGATAATAAACCTATTTCTACTGGAGTCATTCCTCTTCACTTCCTTTTGTGGTAGAGAAAGCCACCAGACATTTGATAGATTCCAATAAAAGAACTGCTGCCAGCATAACAAAACCAAATCCCACCAGATAGATAAAGGGATGAAGAGGGATTAATAGGTGAGCAGTGGTATAACCTCTTTTCATCATTTGCCCGGCATAGTACAAAGTTTCCCAGGCCAATAAACTAATAAAAATAAGAGCAATAAAATTTACAGCACTTTCTACCAGTGCTTCTTTTCTTTGTGAAAGCTTATCTACCAGCACCCCTACGGCAATATGCCCTTTTTTAACAGCACAGTTAGCTACTCCCAGTGCCAATAAAACAGCCCCTAAAATTTCTACTATTTCTACTGTTCCCGGCAGGGGCCTCCAAACTCCCCGCAATATAATGTTTGCAACAATCACAAGCATTACCCCAGCCAGAGCAACCTGAGCAATCTGTGCAGTCCTCCAGGTCAACCCCCTTACAAATTTTTCTAGAAACTCCATCCTTATGCCTCCTCATTCATAGTAAAAACCTGTTGTTTTATCCGGAGAGGATCACCTTCAAGGGCATAAACCTGAAGGGTATCCTCTCTCCGGATTATTTTAATATTAAATAGAACTAATAATCACCATGTTCATTTGAATATTTTGAGTCCAGTTCCCGAACTCTCTCCACAATATCTGCTGCCGGAAAACCTGATGTCTCTTTACCTTGAATCCACTTCTCTACAACAGGTTCAATCCGCTCCCGCCATTTTGCCTCCTCAGCAGCGTCCAACTCTATCACTTCAATTCCCTGGTCAATACCAGATTGAAGCCCTTCATTAGTATAGTCGGCTCTAAGTTTACCGTAATTAATTACAAACTCTTCGCTGACCTCTTCAATGATTTCTTGTATATCAGAAGGCAAAGAATTCCATGTATTCAGGTTCATCACTTTCATAAATACTATATTATATAGAAAGGGAGTTTTAGTAATATGGGTTAATACTTCTGCCAGCCTAAAACCTACAAGGGTATCATTGGGTCCCAGGATTCCCTCTACAATGCCTGAATCCAGTGCCAAATATGATTCCGACATAGGCAGCGATACGGGTTCAACCCCCAGTGCTTCCATTGTAGGCACTGTGCCGCCTACTACTCTCATTTCCATTCCTGACATGTCTTCAAGATTATGAACAGGCCTGGTGGTCATCACATCTCCTGGACCTGTTGCCCAAAACATCAGCACCTTCACATCATCATACTCATCCATCAGGCCTTCTTCTTTCAGCGCCTTATAACCTTCGTGTACGGTAACCGAAGCCGCCAGGGCATTGGGATTTAAAAGTCCCGGAAGTTCAAAAGCCTCAGTTACAGGAAATAAACCCGGTGTATAAGCTGGGCATGTTGTGCCCAGGTCTGCCACACCGTCAGCTACCCCTCCATATATCTCACTGGCACTCAAGAGAACTTCTCCGGACTGCATAACAAATTTCACTCTGCCATCGGTTCTCTTCTCAATCTCATCCATCCAGGCTTGATGTCCTTCAGCAACCTGAAAGTCGTTTGCCGGCCAAAAAGTTGCGAACTGTAATTCTATTACATCTCCATCATCCCCTGAACTGCCGCAGCCGCTCAAAAGTGAGACTGATGCAAGTGTTAAAATCAGCATTAATATAAAAAACTTTTTGTTCACGAAAATCCCCCTCATAAAATTTAATTATTCATCCTTACCAATTCCTTTTTCCCTCTCATATACTCAGTAAAATAAATTACCCGTAAATAAAAACACCACCGTTTTAAAGAGCATACGGAGGTAATTGTCAATCTCAAAGCTTAATAAAAATTCGGGATCAATATTCCTTAAATTCCATAATAACAACAGTAACTAATCATTGAATGGAAACCGGGTAAGCCGATTTACCCAACACGGATAAAATAAGAATATATATCAAAAACAAGGAACTATAACAATCCCTATTTGAATCAAATACCCTCCGCTGGCAAAATCGCTTTTACTGCTTACTTAAAACAGGATGGATTCACTACCTCCTGTTTTCTATTTCGGACAGAAAAGCCGGGTGCTGTAAAAAACTCATGGTAATGAAATTTTTTACAACCTGCATGAATACTGCATCGGATCCCTTATGATTTCAAACTAAACCATAAATCCATTTGCACAATCCAAGCTTACCTCTTTAAGGTCTAATCCCACTAAGCGCATTCCACAATTCAAAACATAAGTATTGGTGGAAAATGCCAGAATATTCAATTGTAAAACCTTTCTTGCACTCCTCCTAACAAAAAACATCAACAAAGATAATTTGAAAATAGAATTAAAATCTTTGATAATGACTTTCATTATATTCAACAAAATATTATTAAATTCCTCTTTAATCCTAAAAATAAATACCAATAATTCATAATTCATAATTCAGGCATAATTCATAAAAATTCCCCGGGTTCACTCCATTGGTTGACTTATTCACAGTTCAATGCTATTATATAAATTGCTATTAAATATTAGATTTGCGCCCGTGGTGAAAGGGATATCACGCAGGCCTCCGGAGCCTGAAGTCGGGGTTCGAATCCCTGCGGGCGTACCATGATTAATAAGTCCTAAATGGACTTTTTTTTATATATTTTTATCATTAATACCAGGGCATCTTGATCTGACGCTGTTAGGGATCTGACGCTGTTTGTTTTTCAAGGTAACTTTCGGGTTGTTTTTCAGATAACTTGTGGTATAATAATAATGCGTGCGCCTGTAGCTCAGGGGATAGAGCAACGGATTCCTAATCCGTGGGCCGCAGGTTCAATTCCTGCCAGGCGCACCATAAAGAAAACTGTTAGACCGCCCATATTCATTCTTAGGGGTCGGTCTATTTTTATGCCCTTGTATAATTGTTAACTTAACTTCCGTCACATTCAAATTAATCAACATTAAAGCTTTATATTTTCTATTCCTGCAGTGACATTCTTATCTCCTGCCACTGTTCTCGCGCTTTTCGTATAATTGCTTTATCGTTAATTTTTTTATTATTTACAATATGTGTGAACCAATAAACAGCCTTCTTCAAGTCTCCTAGCCTTCGATAGAGCTCAGCAATTATGTAGATTACTTTTGCTGGATTTTTAATCTGTTTATCGCTTTCATATAGATCAATAAAACATTCCAATGATTTTTTTAAATATTCCTTTTCTTCTTTTTCTTTATCTTCCAAACGGTATAACCAGGCAAGCTGCAAATAAAAATTACCTATAGCCGGGTTTTTCTCATCTTCTACTTGGGTAATTTTTATCATTCTTTTAACAGCTTCTTCTGCCAGACGGGAATCTCTTAACCCAGAAAAATCTATATCCACGGGGTCTTTTTTTAAAAACTCTTTAATCCTTTCCCTTCTTGGGCCAGTAAGATTAACGGTAAAATTTTCAGTAAAGGCAAAGCCGCATTCTGGACAGACATAAACAGAATAATGCCAGGGATTTTCTCCATAATAGTATGTACAAAAATCCGAGTCTGTTTTTTTTAATCTTACTTTACTAACTTTAATCTTTTTGCTTTTAAATTTATTATCACAAAATTTACATTCAACATTACGATCATATAGTTCGTCCATATTTCCTCCCTCTAACAAACAACTACCTTGTTCCAATATGAGTAATCAAAAATATGCAATTATTGGCACAAACAACAGGCATATTAATTCTTATAAAAATAGTTAACAATTTTATTTTTCTACAACTTACGTAATATTCCTCTTTTTGTATATTAAGATTAAGCTGCAGTTCCCTGATGACAAGCTTTTTTTATTATCTCCGTTTCTAACTTCCCTGAATTGTTTCATGAATTACTACAGATAGCTCTTCAATTCTAAAAGGTTTTTTAATTACCCCTTTAAAACCATAATCCTTATAACTACTCATTACAGGATCCTCAGAATAACCGCTGGAAACAATCGCTTTCACCTCAGGGTCCAACTGTTTTAATTTCTTAATAGTTTTCTTGCCCCCCATTCCCCCTGGAATAGTTAAATCCATGACAATAAGATCAAAAGGTTGAGATTTATTTTTCTCTTCTATATAAATATTTATAGCTTCAACTCCATCTTTCGCGTAATACACTTGATAATTCAACCAAGACAACATCTCACCAATGGTATTCCTCACATCATCTTCATCATCAACAACCAGTATTTTCCCTTGGCCGTAAATAACCTCGTCCGATTCATTCTTTTTCATCTCATGTTTGGTTACAGCCGGAAGATAAATGTTAAACGTGCTCCCCTTTCCTACTTCAGACTCCACTACTATGCAGCCATCATGGTTTTTTATAATGGAATAGGAAGTGGCCAAACCAAGGCCGCTTCCTTTAATCTTGGTACTAAAGAATGGGTCAAATATTTTTTTTACATTCTGCACTGATATCCCGGGACCATTATCTTCTATAGATATCTTTATATAATTATCATCACTCAAAGTGATTAGGGCTTCATCTTTCTCTCCCTCAATGAAAATATTTTCAGCACGTATCTGGATTTTGCCACCTTCTGTTGGCATCGCCTGTACAGCATTTATAATAAGGTTGTGCAGCACTTGAGTGATCTGTCCTTCATCAATTTCAACTAAATAAAGATCTTTCTCTATGAAAAACCTGTAACAAACATTGGAGCCGCTTAACGTAAATTGAGTAATGTCAATTATGAGATCCCTTATTGGCATTATTGTTTTTACTGGTTTTACCCCTTTTGCAAACACAAATAATTGATGAGATAAATCTTTAGCCCTAAGGGTTGCTTTTTTCATATTTTCTAACTTTTCGTAAATTTTTTTGTAATTACCTTCTTTATAAGACATAGCCAAGGAAATATTGCCTAGTAATGTGGCCAGATAATTATTAAAATCATGGGCGATCCCACCTGCCAATATACCAATTGATTCAAGCTTATCAGCTTTAAAAATTTCTTCTTCTATCTTTTTTCGTTTGGTTATATCGCTGCCAACAATTTGCACTGCATATTTTTCTTGATATACAAAATTACTTAAAACCAGTTCTGTATTAATAACCCTCCCAGTCGGTATAATCAATTTGGCCGTCAATACTATTTTCGTATTTCTTTTCTCTATTACTTCCTTAACCCCTTTCATAAATGGTTCCCTGTCTTCAGGATGCAAAAATTCCAGGAGTGACTTTCCATTTAAAAACTTTGGATCTGTCTCATCTACCAGTTTGGCTGCAGCAGTA
This sequence comes from Candidatus Contubernalis alkalaceticus, assembly GCF_022558445.1. Lineage (NCBI taxonomy): Bacteria > Bacillati > Bacillota > Dethiobacteria > Dethiobacterales > Dethiobacteraceae > Candidatus Contubernalis > Candidatus Contubernalis alkaliaceticus. Next base: position 996,952 of record NZ_CP054699.1, on the reverse strand, counting down.
TTGGCAAAAAGGATCTCTTTTTCACTGTGACCAAAAATTGCAATTGGAAAAAGATCCACAATCTGCCGATAATGCCTCTCACTTTCCTGCAGCGCTCTCTCTACCCTTTTTCGCTCCGTAATATCATGAATAACACCTACCAGGTATTTTTCTGATGTATTTGGTATCGTAAATACGGACTTTTTGGTAGAAACAATATGCTGTTTTCCAGACAAATCCGTTATTATTTCCTCATTCATGTTATCCAAACCGGTTGAAAAAACAAAAATATCATTTCCTCTAAAAACATCTGCTTGTTCTTTGGAAAAAAAATCATAATCAGTTTTCCCCAGCATCTCTTCCCTTGAATATCCTAAGAAATTGCATAAGGCTTCATTGGTTAACTTAAATCGATACTTGGAGTCTTTCACAAAGATTGGATCGGAAGCTGTATTGACAATATTTTCAAAAAAGATAATTGTATTTTCAATCTCTTCTTCTATACGCCTTTGATCGGTAATATCAAGGGCAGAACATACCACATACTCCACACTGCCTGCGCTGTTCAGTTTGGGAGTTTTTGTTATGGCCAATAGTCGGGGCTTCCCCTTACCATCTACGACCCACTCCTCTTTTTTTAATTTTTTCTTTTCTTGAAAAACCCATTTATTCCCCTCAATACATATTCTCGCTTCCTCTTCCGATGACAAGATCTCCCACAAAGTTTTATTCTCTAAATCTCTCTTTTTAACTCCGAAGAATTTTGCATGAGTATTGTTAACGGCCCCATACGTTTCAATATCCGTAAGATACCATACTTGAAGCTCAATATTATCCAACAGGAGCTCTTTTTCCTCAACAAGCTGGTTCAACCTATCCTCCGCGCTCTTACGTTGAGTTTCTATTTTCATTTTCCGTCTCCTCATATTTTTTTTTCATACCCAGATAAAAAAAAATAACCAATGTAAAATTGTGGTCGGTTACGCTACTCGCTCACACTTGGCCAAAGCGTCCATATATTGCCAAATAATCATTGCTCTCCAGATTTTATTGAATATCAATAGTTTCTAAAATATTCTATTTTTGTGCTCACAATTCCTTGTAAATTTTTGTAACATTTTGTTAAATAATTTATTTTTTTTTAATCATATTTTGTCTTAATAACAGTTTTTAAAAATAATTCCACATATTTTGTAATACTTTTCAATTTATTTTCTTGCGATAAGTTTAATATTTAATTATCCAAGCATGTATTAACTAATTATAAGTATAAGAAAAGTTCATAAGAATCAGTTTTTCAGCAAAAAAACCGGTCAAAGACCGGTTAAAAAAAAGAGCCAAGAGAAGTTTAATTCGTGCGTTTCTTTAACAGTTTATCAGATGCTTATAACAAGAATGTCCTTGCTGCTTTAATGGCAATATTTATAAAAATTACTTTAATTTTCTTACTAAAACCTACCCCTTCTTTTTTTATTCCTTCAATAGCATCAAAAAAAGCTTCTGTTGATGGTGCAGCAATGACAGAATCTATTACCTCACTTTCAATATAAAATTTTAAGGTAGAATCTTCTATTCCCCCAGAAACAAATTTAGAAATAGCGGCATCTCCACTGGAAACTACTCCAATTACCTCTGTTTGGTCCCCTGAATATTCGATATAGAAGTTAATCCTTTCATTACTAAAAAATGTTTTTATCACGCCAGGGATTAAATCAATATTCTCATTATATAAGTCAACATAACCGTTTATTTGATTATAATAGCTGTCAACATCGTTAAAAGCTTCCTCCTCTAACTCCTCCGCTGATAATACAGCCACCGATAGAAGAGACAGCATCATAAAGGCCAGCAGCACGCACATACATTTAGTTTTAGCTCTTGTTGCCATTGATTCTTCCTCCCTTGTTTGTGTTATATGGTAAATAATTCAAATGCTCACATCCATGCAAATAGTCACTTAGGGGATTACAGCCAAGTTTTTAAAATCCTACCATTTCCCCTTACTATAACACATCTTTTAATATTTTCAAAGAAAAATACTTTTTAAAAAGTTTTCATCAGCTTAAACCCCTTATAAATATCAAAAAAAAAAAACCGGGTTTTATCCGCCCAAAAGGATTAAACCCGGTCTCCATATTCTTAGCTTTCTAAATTCCTTGTTATCCTATTATCTCTCTATTTTTCCTAACTAACAGAATCCCTGCCATAATAACTAAGATGCCGGCGAAAACACCAGCATAAGGGAAGCTGTCCCCTGCTGTCCGGGGAAGAACCTGCGTAGGTGCAGGAGTAGTCGGCGCGGGAGTGGTAGGCGCAGGAGTGGTAGGCGCAGGAGTGGTAGGCGCAGGAGTCGTCGGTGCAGGAGCCGGGGCAACTGCAGCAACGGTTCCGAACAAACCAAACAGACTAAAATCTTCCAATGTAACCCATATCTGATTGCCTACTATTGTACCATTAAGCTTGTCCCAATTCCCAGTACCAGTATTAAACCTATAAAGGTCCAAAGAATCTTTGCTCATCCCAGCGGGCAGAGCAGGAATGTCTACTTTAACCACAGCTTGTACTATTGTTGGGCCTCCTCCTTCTATCAGGATAGTCGGGTTCTCATTATTTACAGTCACTTCCCTCTGCTGCAAAGAGCGCTCAATGTTCATGAATAAACCCGCCGGCTCTAAACTTGGAGGCGCAGCTTTATCTGATACTGAAAAACGGCTTAAGGTAATATTTCCATCAGCCTCTCCATCCGTTGTCAGATCAATGGTAACCCTTCCATCGTCGAAGGTCACTGTTGCCTGGTTGTTCTCTGTCACAAAACCCTTTGTCTCTTCAATAGTAAAGGTACCCGATGCTACCTCCTTACCATCAATGATAGCCTTTACGGTATATGTTCCTGGAGCTCTTGCTGCATCATTTTTCCAGGTATTGTTTCCCCAGTGAAATGAATCAACCCAACCTGGATCCACATAGTGAGCAACGGTAGTAGTATCTACTAAAGCCCCCGCATGCCAGTACTCTGTTACAATGTTAAAATTAACCCTTGTTCCTGGAGAGGCATGTGATATTTCCAAGCGATATGCACCGTTTTCGTTAATAGAGTAACTTACCACAGTGGCACCTAAAGAAGAATAAGCTGCCGCAACTGACACTGCCATTAAAGAAAAAATAAGACAAAACATTAGACAGAATATCAAGTAACGTGGTCTCTTAAAATTATTCTGTGTCATAATTTACCTCCTTAGAATTTTATTACCTGTAAAGCCATGCTAAAAGTGCTTGAAACCACCTCCAATACCAATTTCTTAACCTAAAAATCTAAAACCCTTACCTTTTTAATCTTGAAACTCATTATTTACCCAATTACCACTTTGAACTGTACCATCAGGATGAGTCAATGTGCCCTCCCCATGCTGCCACCCTTCTCTCCACTGTCCAACATACTGCGCACCGTTGGGCCAGGTATAAGTACCCTGTCCATGACGAAGGTCATCTTTCCAGGACCCGACATACTGGGAACCATTAGGCCAAGTTTCTGTGCCTTGTCCATTTCTTCGGTCATTTTTCCACTCCCCGACATACTGGACTCCATTGGCGGAGATAAAGGTGCCATGTCCACTTTTTTGTCCTGCCTCCCAATCACCCTGATAGGATTCTCCATCAGGGCCAGTCCATATACCCTCTCCTTGGGGAAGTCCATCCTTCCAAGTTCCTTCATATTCATCACCTTCAGGCCCCAGCCAAACACCTTCCCCGTGGGGGCTCTCTCCCAAAAGTTGTCCGGTGTATTGGCCCCCCTCATAATCAATGGTTCCCTGCTTTTCCTCCAGCTGAACACCTGGAATATTTTCCTCATCTTTGTCATTTTCACTACCATCGTCATTAATAATAGGAGGAAACTGCTCCCCAGGAGAAACAGCGTCTTGAGAGGGGGGATGGCCCTTTCCGTTCATAAAAATAAAAACAAATATCAATAACAACAATCCCCCCACTACAGCAGCAATCAAAGGTATTGAATTCTTCTCTTTCCACGATTTTTTTGCCCCTACTTTTCCCGGTGGAGATGATCCCTCCACCTCCTGCACTTCCAAAGAATCCTCTTGGGCTGTTTTAGAAGAATCCAACGGTTCATAATGCCCCGATGTCTCACCTAAAAGCGCACTCTGGAATTCCTTCACCGTTTGAAAACGGTCTGCGGAACGGACTGCCATGGCCTTCAGCAGCGCCCGCTCCTGGATTTCTCCAATCTCTAACCCCAACTGAGAAGGCGGTACCAGGGTATCCTCTTCCAAACGGTCCAGGGACTCCGGAGGCATCTGCCCGGTAATGACCCTGTACATGGTTGCTGCTGCCGCGTAAATATCTGTCCAGGGCCCCTGAATGCCCTTACTGCGATACTGCTCCTCCGGTGTAAACCCGGGTTTTAAAATAATTGATAAGCTGCGGCCCTTTTCTCCAATGGACTGTCGGGCTGCACCAAAATCAATGAGAATCACCTGGCCCTTTTTGTTGATAAAAATATTGTCCGGTGAAATATCCCGGTGCAAAATATCCACGGCATGAACTTCACTCAGAGCATCTAAAACCGGCATCATAATGGCCAGCACCCTATCATAGGGCAGTTGATTATCTGAAGCTTTAAGGTACCCCTTTAAAGTAACACCCTCGATATAGCTCATTACAATATATGCGGTCTCATTGGCTTTAAAAAAGTCCCTTACCGACACAATACTGGGATGACCCTCAAACTGGGCTAAAGTCCGGGCCTCCTGTAGAAACTTCTCCAGCCCGTATTCATACTGGCTGCTTAAATTACCGGTGTAAGCGGATACCTGACTGTGGCCCGCCGCACGGGTAGCCAGGTCCTGTGGATAATACTCCTTAATAGCCAACTTGAGATTAAGGTTGATATCCCAGGATAAATAAGTAATACCAAAGCCGCCCTGGCCCAGAGCCCGACCGATTAAATACTTTTCGTTTAAAATAGTTCCAGGCGTTAAGTGTACAGGGGACTCCGGGGGCGTTCCTTCAACAAACCCACAGTGAGGACACCCAGGTGCATCCCCCTTCTCCTCAAAACAGCCCAGACATAAATGATGAAAATCCACTACCATCACTCCACTTTTGTTTCAAATAGTTCTCCGGGTTGGGCAAGATAAAAACGCTCTCCCCAATTCAATTGATACTGCTCCCCAGGAAAAAGCCTCTCACCGGAGGATAAATAGGTGCCGTTGGAAGAAGAGTCCTCCAATATAAACTTCTGAGCTGCTTCATCATACATTACCGTACAATGTTTCCGGCTGATCTCCTCCTGAGAGGTTGGATAAACCAGTTGTGATGAAGAATCACGGCCAATTACTAACCGCCCCCTCACCAAATCAAATCTCTGCCCGGCAAATTGACCGGAAATTCCCATGATAAAAGGCCTGGGTTTAAACTGTTCACTGCCGGCAGGCGGTACTGCCGCCGCTGATCTTTGGCCCTGTCCTCTCCAGATAAAAAATACTATCAGGCCTAATATAATTACTGCCCCCGCAGCCAACCCAATTACGGGCAAACTACCTCCCTGCTTCGGTTCTGGCTGCAGTTCTGGCACGAGCTCCTGAGGCTGCTCCACCAGTTCTGGATCCTCAGTCCGCTCCAAATCCCTTTCCGCGGTAACAGCAGTATCGGAAACAGTAACGTTGCAGTATGCAGTTAACGTATCATCTTCAACTGCTCTAATGACAATACGGGCCTCACCGGCCTTTTTAGCCTTTACCAATCCATTTGCATCCACAAAAGCAACAGCAGGATTCGTTGATGACCAGGTGAGCTGCTGATTGGTAGCGTCCCGGGGTTCCACCTGAGCCTGAAGCCACAACTCCTGGGAGGGGGACAGGGTAATCTCTGTTGTCTTAAGGCTTATACTGGTGACAGGTACTATAACCTCAACCTGACAATCTACCCTTTTCCTGCCTTCTTCAGTGATAACAGTTACAGTCGCCCTTCCTGGAGACAGCGCCTTGATCTCAGCAGCATTACGATAAGCAGGGATATCCCCCAAGTCCGTCACCTGAATCACCATAGGGTCACTGGTAGACCAGCTTATCTCCTTGTTTGTTGCGTTGTTGGGTGAGACAACCGCATAAAGAATTTCTGTTGAGCCCGGCTCCATAATCAGGCTGTTGTGGTTAAGCCTGACCCCGGTAACCCGCACCTCCGTCTGCGCCAGGCTGGAAGCGGGATAAAGAATGAATAATAAGATAATAACTAACACCAAACAAAAAAGTCTCCACCGCATTTTTTTACACCTCTCTTATTCGCCTAGGAGCCTACATAATAATCGTTTTCCCAGGTGCCCCTCCGGACGGATCCATCGGGGTTGGTCATCGTTCCTTGACCGTGTTTCATACCATCTTTCCACTGGCCGACATATTTTCGTCCACTGGAGGTGCCGATTTCACTAAACCCCGATGACTGGCTTTTCTGCTGGTAAACCAAGGTACCCTGCCCATGGGGCAAACCATTTTTCAGCTCTCCGGTATACACCCCACCATCATACTCAATAGTACCGAATTCAACAGTAATATCAATGGAATCTTGGGCATTACTGATATCACTTACGCCAATCCCCTGGCCTTGAACCTGGGTATCAGGCTTCCCTCCGCCCCACAACATAACGGCTGCATAAGAAAGAATTAGAATACAACATAATCCAAGGGCTGCTGCAATTAATATTCTTGTTCTTGAAGTTTTATTATTAGAAGAATTGCTATTCCCTGAAATATTTTCATTATTACCCCTTTGACTATTCATATCTGAGGAAGCATACAAAAACTTTACTACCTGCCCCTGATCAGTTAGAAGTCTGTCACCTTCAAAATATAAACTTACCCCACTTAACTGAATCACAGATGATGGCGCTAATTCTAAATCTTCTGCAGCCGGCACCCCATTAACAAAGGTTCCGTGGGTACTGCCAAGGTCGACAATATACCATTTTCCAGAATCATAATATAAACGGGCATGATGACGGGATACAGTGGCATCACTAAGAATTACATCATTATCTGGTGCCCTGCCAACATTAATCGTCTCAGCAAAAGCATCATTCTTAAAACGTTCCATCACAGGTATATTTTGTATGCCAGGGGAAACGTGACTTTCGGTCATTATCCCAAAAGTATCTGCGCCACCGTAATCCTCGAGAGTTTGTGCCTGGGCAAACTCAACCTCTTCCTCTTCATAGATTAGAGGTGGAGACTGTTCTGCTTTCCCTAGAGCTTCCTGGAATTGGGCAATAGTCTGGTAACGATCTTCCGCCCTTACAGAAAGAGCCTTCAGCAGTGCCTTCTCCTCTCCAACTCCCAGCTGCACCCCAAGCTTTGAGGGCGGAATTATAGGGTCATGATCCAACCGATCCAAAGACTCAGGAGGCATCTGGTGTGTAATGGCCTGGTAAAACGTAGCTGCCACCGCATAAATATCTGTCCAGGGTCCTTGGATTCCCCTACTTCTGTACTGCTCCTCCGGAGCATAGCCCGGCTTTAAAATAATAGAAAGGTTCTTGGCTTTTTCTCCCAGGGCATGACGAGCAGCCCCAAAATCCAGAATAAGAACCCGTCCTTTCAAAGTTATAAAAATATTATCCGGGCTGACATCCCTATGCAGCATCCCTGCACTGTGAACTGCCCGAAGAGCATCCATTACCGGCATCATGATCTGTAGAGCTTCATCAAAGGAAAGCTTAGAGCCCTTTGATTTTAAATAATCTTTCAGGGTGACCCCTTCCAAATAATTCATAACCAGATAGGCGGTACTGTTGGCTTTAAAAAAATCCCTAACGGAAACTATATTGGGGTGCCCTTCAAATTTAGCAAGGGTTTTCCCCTCTTCAAGAAATTTATCCAACCCGTAGGAATACTGGTCCTTAAGGGTTCCGGAATGAATAGAAATGGTGCTGTAGCCGGCTTCACGATAAACCAGCTCCCGAGGGAAATACTCCTTAACTGCCAGCTTCAGGTCAAGGTAAATATCCCAGGCCAGATAAGTAATTCCAAACCCCCCCTGGCCAAGAACCCTACCCAGCAAATATTTTTCATGTAAAACAGTCCGCGGTGGCAGATGCACAGAAGATTCAGGAGCAGTACCCTCCTCAAAGCCGCAGTTGGGACAAACTATAGAATCTTCTTTTATTTCCATGCACCCCATACACAGCTGATTTAAATCCATCTCACTCACCCTATATTAAAGACTTTACAAATATACTATGATTTCTACGGCTAATCACTAACCGGTTATTCCTCTTCTTCTTTTTTCCATTGGAAATTTTCGCTGCAGAAAGGCACAAACATTAGACTGGTCTGCCCCAACTCAATGACATCAAAAGATTTCAAAGGCTCTGGGGTAATCACCTCTTCATCATTTAAATAAACCAGGCCTTTGCTGTCCCCAGGGAATAACCTGAAAGAATTATTTTTAGGATTATAGCTGACCACCGCATGATTTTCCCGGGAAATGGTTTCATCTTCAGCAATACAGATATCCATTTTTTCTGATCTTCCAATAAAGTTTCTTTCAGAGGTAATACGGTAATCCCGACCTCTCTCAGGGCCTTTTACCGACACCAACCAACCGACCACGGGATCTATACCTAACTTCTTGCGAAATATCCCTACAGTTTTCCCTTCTTCTGCCCCTTGGGACCCCCCTTTAGGCCTGGTTACCCCGATATTTCCACCGGTAGTTCCCGGCCTTTTGGCCATAGTTTTTTGAATATCTATATCAAGGCTCTGTACCCCACAAAATGGACAGGAGGTATGCTTCTTTGAATCATAATAATGCCCATTGGCACATCTTGTCAGCGGCTCCATATTTCGTTCCCTCCAATACTAACTAGTTATAACTCTGGTAATAACCTGAGCAGCATATTTAAAAACTTTCTACCATAACCGCCAAAGCAGAGTAATTATCATGATTGGCTTTTGCTCTTTTACTTAATCTTTTTTCCATGGATGAAAGCCAGGCTTCAGGACTCCTGGACACTAGCAGGTCTTCTTCCATCTCCGGCTCCAGGACATATTCCCAGAATCCATCACTACAGAGCAAAAATGAATCTCCGTTACTTACGTCAACCGGCCTTTTTAGAAAATCGATACGGGATAGATCATCGCCATCAAAGGCACGGGTAAGCCGATTTCGATCCTCGTGATAGCGGATTTTCTCAGCCGAGATTTCCCCACTACTGGCCAAACGCTGAGGAACACTGTGATCCTTCGTTTGAAAGGCCAGCCTTCCGGATTGGAAATAATACAACCTGGAGTCTCCAATATGTGCCCAAAACACTTTTTTAAAATCGGACAAAAGCACCACCAGGGTGGTCTTCATGGAAAACTTGCCCTGTCGTTTTTTCTCTGCAATAAATGCCTGACGGGCATTTTCCAGGTAATTTACTAAATGTGCTCCAGAAAAACCAGGAGCAGCCGCAAAAGCTTCCAACAGCTTCTCCCCTGCAATGCTGGCGGCCAGTGCTCCTCCCTTATGCCCCCCCAATCCATCTGCTAGAAAATAACAGCCAAACCCCTCACTCTCCATAAAAGAGCAGTAATCCTCATTTACTTTTCTACCGCCGGTTTTTGAAATAAACGCAGTCTGAAATTTCATGGCTGCTACTCCATTTTTAATTCAAAAACTTCTTTAGAATCGGCGACATAAAAACGCTCTCCTGAATTTAAATAATAAGGCTTCCCAGGCTCCAGCCTCTCTTGAGAGGACAAAAAGGTTCCATTGGAAGATGAATCCTCTAAAATAAACTTTTGAGTTCTTTCATCAAAACGAACCGTTGCATGCTTTCTGCTTATTTCTTCGCAGGACTGAGGATAAACCAGCTGTGCCAGCCTGGGATCCCGCCCGATAATCAGCTGACCTCCTACCAGTTCCATGGTCTGCCCGGCAAATTGACCAGATATCCCCTTTAAAGAAGCTGTGGGCTGAACTTTCTTTGCTTTGGTCACCGGGTCTAGAGCAGGTTCAGTCCTTGCCCGAGTTACCGGTGCAGATACCCGTTGAGTAACCGGTGCCTGCATTTGAGGCTGTGGCGACGGTGCCGCAGGAACAACTACTGCAGGCTTACTCTTCCCTTTGCTTGATAGAACAACAGCTAATACAACTATTAATAGTGCAGCAGCACCCAAACCAATATACAAGAAGTTGATTCCAGAATCATCTGATACAGGGGCTGCTGCCTCCGGTTCAGGCTCCGGAGCGGGTGGAGGAGGTTCCGGAGTGGTAGGTTCAGGCTCCGTCACCGGTGGCGGGGCTTGACCGGCAGCATTATAAGGAATGCCTCTCCTAGATAAAACTTCAATAAGGTAATCCACCTGCACAGAACCGGCAACGCTGTCCACCTGACCATCAGGATCAACAAACTTCCAGGTATTGACTCCAACCACCTGACCGTCTTTGTTTAAGAGAGGGCCCCCTGAATTTCCAGGATTAATAGAGGCATCCGTCTGGTATAACCCGGTGCCTCCAAAGGTAGTTACTTTACTTATGATACCTTTGGTAACCACCGTGTCCGTGAAATATGAGGTCATAAAATCACCAAAGGTGGCAGCGGGAAAACCTACGGCCCAGACTTCCTCCCCTGTGGTAACCATATCCCTGGTAGCCAGCTCTAAGGGCACATAACCATAGAGCAAATGCTCCGGGTCTATCCTTAAAAGTGCCATATCGGTCATAGGCAGACTGACAAAAACCCTGGCCGGAACAAGGTCATCAGATGAAATCCATATTTTAGTTTCCACCCTACCTACTCCGTACATAGCCGGGTCTACTACATGCCAGTTGGTAACCACATATTCAAAGGGCTCTCCGTCACCCACCACAAATCCTGAACCCCAGCCCAGGAAATTGTCGTTTGCATCCCATGCGGTTACACGTACTACACTTTTTTGCGCATCCTCGATAGAATTCTGTGCCAATACTGTTCCATTGAAAACCATCACAAAAACCAGCACAAGTAAAAGCATAATTGTGCGGGAAACTAAAGCGTTACTTTTCAACATCTCTCATCTCCTTTAATACTTTATTATTGTATTTAATTATTACTCTCCACTGCCTGACAGAACAAAACCACCACAGTAATATTATCCTGATGACGTTTATTTTTTAAGAGAGCCTCCCTTACCAGTTCTTCGGCAATATTCCATTTGGTGTTTTTAAAAACTGCAGCTATCTCCTCATTTGATAAAGTATTATACAACCCATCACTGCAGAGAAGCACCGCATCTCCCGGAGCCATTATTAATGGACCATTACTTCGATCAATTTCCGGAATTTCCGGCAAGCCCAGGTAACTGGTTAGAAAACTTCCCTCGGGATGATTTTCAGCTTCACTCCTGGTGATTTTTCCATTGTTGACATCTTCAATCAATTGGTTCATAAAAATATGGTCCCTGGTCAACTGGGTTAATCTGCCCTGTCGAAAATGATAAATACGGCTATCTCCCACAGAGATCCAATGCAATTCATCCTTGAAAATAACCGCTGCTATCAGGGTAGTACCTATATCCAGTTCCAGACCATCTTGATATGCCAGGTCAAACACTGAATTATTAGCAACCTTGAGGGCCCGTTCCAGGCAGTGGGAAACAGGTTCATGGCGGTCCTTTAACGTAAACTCCCTTAAAAAGGTTTGTACCGCTACCCTGCTGGCTTCTTCCCCCAGGGACAGTCCCCCCATCCCATCGGCCACCACCGCCAGGACCCCTTTTTTATCCACCAGCTCCAGGTTCTCCAGGTCGGAAAAAGCGAAGGCATCCTCTTGATTTTCCCGGAAACCTACATGCTGGCAGTTATAAGGAACCGGTTTAAAAGAGTTATTGGCAGCCACGGAAATGGTTTTTGGTATTTTCTGCTTCTGCTTATTTTTTTTCTTACGTTTGAACCATAAAACCATGATTAAAAAAATCCCCTTCTATGATTAATTGTAAGAATAGTTATCTATGATAAAAATTAGTTATCCTGTAGCGGCATGCAAAAGCCCCTTTATCCCTAATAAACTTAAAGTTTAGTTTAGGGCTGCCGGTTCAAAGGAAACATCCAGCGAAATCCTGTAAAGCTCTCCGTAAAGAAGAGAAGAGACCGCTCTAATATAAAATCCCAGCACAACTAAGATAATGATACCCACAAAAGGTATGAGTGAAAGCATTGCCAGCATAAACCACATGGCTGCCAGTAACAACAAAACAGCAGCATACCGTGCCCCTACCGCTTTTATACGAGAAGCTATAAAGCTTATTTGAAAGGCACTGCTGAAATGTCCGGTAGCGGCAAAATGAGCCCAGGACATAGGCAGGAAAAAGAGGCAGAGCAGAAACAGTACCAGGCTCAGCATTAAACCTGCTTCCGGCAGCCCGGGGACATTACTTGTCTGCCGAACCACCCGTATGAAAAACCATATACTCATAAAACCTGGGATAAATAAATAAATCAGCTGCACCAGCCAAAATAAAAATCCATTAACCAGGAGTTCTGTCCAGCTGTCCCATTCCGGTAATTCCATCATGCCGGTTGCGCTGTCTTTCATCAGACGGTAGCGGTAACCGTCTACCAAAAAGTGTGCCAAAGGAATCGCGGAGAAAAGGGCACCAATTAATAATTTTATATAACCCCTATCAGCAGCAAAAGGAATCTTTAAAACCTGGGCCAGTGATAAAGGAACTGTTTTTTCAGCTGTCCATAACAGTGTAATTGTGGAACTACCTACCCGAAAAGAATCATTGGGGTTCAACAGCACCGCTTCTTTAATCCGGCTTTTATTAACAAAAGTGCCATTGGTGCTCCCCATATCTTCCAGCTGAAAAGCCCTGCCTTCATATAAGGTTAGCCGGGCATGGTGGCGGGAAACATCCCCATCGGACAGCACCAATCCGCACCGTGATGGTTCACGCCCGATAACAATAGAGCTGCCGCTGAATCCTACTTTAACCCCCTGGTCAGGACCTTTGATTACTTGCAACTGCCATGCCATACCCTTCCTCCTTTTATATTTAAGTGAACGTAAACACTTTCTGTAAGAATTCGTTTTATGGCCTGTTAAAAAACCACTGTGGATCTTTAAATGGTTCACCTTGTTCCGGGACCCATCGTTCTTCGTACATATAATCTTCTCCGAAATTGTATTTCATGATAGTGTCTATTAAATTTCCAGCGGGAACAATCGACAGAACCGTTTCTTTAAAAACATTTCTATACTTCCCCTCTTCCCATGCTTTCACTGCATCGTACATCCCCCCCGCCGATTTGGGAGCCAAAGCCTTAGCCACATCAAACTGGAATTTTGCAATATGGTACGCGGCACTCAATTCATGCTCTTGCCTTGCCCTTATGTCTGCATATTCAGGGCTTTCCAACCACTTCTGAAAAACAGCCATGTCTCTTTCCGTATGATTGGGATGTTCTACATGTGCACTATTAAAGCCCGGTGGGCGCCAGGAACTTCTTACTACAAATGGCTTGTAATCTACGATATTATCAGGGTCATTTTTAGAACGGGCAAATATGGCAAAGGTACCGTGCTTATTTTTTTCAATTCTTACCTGCGCCAGCTCATTGTTGGAAAATATAACATCAGCCAGTTCCGGGTTTGTGGAATACCACTCCATATCTTCGGTATAGCCAGTTATATGTCCATCTGGAATTTTTACGTCAATTTCAAACATTTGTGAGTCAAAATATCTTGATTTAAATTGTTGTGTTTCCGTTTCCAGAGTCATAAATTCATAACGACTTCTAGCTTTCTTACTCTCTTCCAGGATTCGCCTGTACTCCTCTTCCATTTCTTTTAATTGGTCGTCTGATTCCTCAAGACCTGAAGCAGGCGGCACCACATTAACTGTGCAGGTATCTTTATGCCCACCATCCACAGTGATAACGGAAACTTCCGTGCTTCCCTCACTCTCTCCCCTGACTGTTCCATCCTGGTCAACGGAAGCTATGGATGGGTCATCTGAGTTAAAAATCACATTCTGATTGGGAGCATTCTGCGGCAAAATTCTAGCCGTAAGTTTTTCTTCAGACCCCACCGTCAGAACCACCTGATTTGTATTCAGCTGAACACCAGAAACACGGGTGCCGCCAGGAGGCTTAGTAGCAGGAGATTTATCAGGGCAAGGTGTCGGACAAGGTGTCGTTGTGGCAAAATAGATTATAGAATTTTTAGAAGTGCCATTACTATAACTGTTTTTTGAGTATGCAAAAACAAAAGGACTAGAAACTGTTAAAAAAAGGATAGTGATTATTAAGAAAATGAACAGAACCTGCATCTTCTTAATCCTGGGTTTCATTTATAAAAAACCCCCCTTTTTTTATTTTAATCCTAATTCTTCAAAAAAAAAGCATTCCTTTTATAACTTGTTAAATGATAACTAATTATGAAACTTTCTTTTTAATTATACAATCTTTATCTTTTCACCGATATCACCCTAAAAGGTGATTTTCCATGAAACCCTATCTATAAAAGACTTTTTTGCTTTCTTATTATTGAAGTTTTTCATGTATAACATTTTTTTGGGTATGCGAAAAAAAGGGAACAGCCGTTTGGCATCCTGCCTCTGACAGAAATTAAACCAACCGGCCGCATGGCTCCTCAAAGGTTATTTTCCATTAATTTATCAGTTCTAGACAATTATCGTAAAATCCCTCACATATCAATCAACTTTAGAACAGTCGTTGAAATTTTAAAATAGCTGCTATTTTTCCAAAGCCTTCATTATTTTATCCACTGAAAGCATTCCATTGTCAATAATAATTTCATCGCCATCATCCAGGGTAATAATTACACGCTTGTTAATTAAACTCTTCTTGGCTTTCACATTTTTTATTCGTTCCCGGGGCAAAACCAGGTACTGCTCCTGATCTATCCCATAAAATAATGCTTTATTGGCAATAGCTTTCAAGGACATATCAAATTTTGACAAATAAATTAACTTTTTATTGGTAATAGTTAAATCTCCAACGAATCGTCCAATGTCTGTTAAAATAATATTGGTAGTCCATGTTCCCAGTTCAGTTTCATCAGCGTCCAACGGATATTTGCATTTTGCCATAATCTTCACCTCTCCCTCATATTTTATAAGTTTAAACAAACTAATTGATGCACTACATCCTTGACAACCTGAATTAATCAGGAAGGTTTAATATTATAACCCCTAAGGGTTATGTGATCACCTCCCTAAATATTCTTATAATTACAGTATAGTAATACCGGCTGCATTGAACAATTGAGAAATCTCATTGATTTTTTAATCATTATTTAGTGTGATTATTAAAATTATAAAGAGGTTTTAATCACCTAAAATTAAAATCTGAAATTATTTCAGCCAAAGAAAGTGATATATTTCATTTTATTAAGAGATATTTTCCATTGGACAGCAAACAAGCAGGTAAAAAAACCACAGACGTTTAATTATTAAAGAAAGTTCTCTTTAAAAAGTGATAACCTTCATGAAACCCTTTTAGGAAGGAGATTCATAAATGATAAACATAATAATTGCCGATGACCAACCCATGTTTTGTGAAATGCTTGCTCATTCCCTGGGAATAAACGGTGATTTTAACGTGCTGGGAACAGCTTCCCATGGACTTGAAGCCGTAGAACTTTGTGAGTCTTTCCAGCCTGATATAATCATTATGGATATTAAAATGGATATATGTGATGGCGTAGAGGCTACAAAAATAATTAAAAAACGCTTTCCAGACATCAAAGTTTTAATACTTACCAACTTTGATGATGGCGAAAACGTATCCCAGGCAATCAAGGCTGGAATTGACGGGTATATTGTAAAAAATTCAAATATAAATGAACTATACCGTGCAATTACCGATACCTGTCAGGGCCTTAAAGTTTTTGATCGAAATTCCTTCCGAGCCATATCAGAAAAATACGCCCAGGTAGAACCACCAAGTGATAAATCCGAAGATATATTATCAGAAGAACATGACGTTCCCTTTAATAAGACTGAATTAGAAATATTAAGACTAATTGCCGTAGGCACCACCACTGCTGGCATAGCCAAAAATCTCTACTTATCCACCGGGACTGTTTATAATTATATTTCCAGGATGATGATACGCCTGGGTTTTTCTGACAGAGTGCAGTTGATTGCTTATGCTTTGAGAAACAGAATCATCAGATAGGTGGGAACAAAGTGGTTAAATTAGGGGGAAAAGGCGTAGTTTTGTTTATCATAGGAATGGTTTTATTGATATTCTGCATGGTGCCTATATCTCTTGCAAAAAACGAAGAAACCTACTCACAACTGGAAATTTTTATTTTAGATCCCTTTATAGGAAACATAGAAGAAGCACTTCAACAGACTGCCCTGGAAATTGGCCTGGGCTTATCCGTAAATTCTCTAAGCTCCCGGGATTTTTTACAAACTCTACAGCGGCAGAAACTTTTCCCCTCATATGATGCGGCCATGGTATCCATAGAACAGGCTGCCTCAGCAGATAAACTTAACCTGACTGATAAAGCATCAACAAATGATTTTTTGCCTTCCTCTGCCTGGGAATATGATGAGAGAGATTCTGTGGTTTACCAAAGCTGCATTGTATTTTTGATCAACCGAAATTTCATCGAAAAAATCCCCTTCACCTGGAAAGAACTTGGTGACAGCAGGCTTCCGGTAATCATACCCAACACAGACCTTCCTGCCGGTAAAGCAGCCGTTTTGGCCTGCGCCATAGCTTTGGGAGGAGATGAGGGCAATCTAACCCCAGCTTTTAACTTTTTCAGGGGTCTTAAGAAAAATGATCTGTTATCTGTATCCAATGTAAGCAATGTGGAGAATTGGAATGCTCATCCCGTTAGCATAATGTGGGACTATCACGCCCTTAACATAAAGAATGCTCCTGGGGGAGAAATATTTGAAATTGTGGTACCCATGGATGGAACCCTGGTATCCGGCAGCTCTATTTTATTATTTAATGGAAACCGGGATCAGGAAAACCTAAAAGATATATTAAAACTTAAGGAATACCTTTTCAACTCTCAGGGGCAGACGATTCTAGCCCTTAATGGCTTTTTCCCTATTCATCCTGAATTAGTTGAGGATAATGTGCTGGGCAATTTGCTCCCAGCTGAAATATACCAAAAAGCAGCTTCTGTTAATAATTTTGAAACCTGGGAAAATACCAGTGCCTCTTTTAAAGGGAACTGGCGCAGAATCGTGGAAAAAAGACCGGGGACAGTTACAGTTTACCAAAAGAGTCTTTTTGCTGCCCTGTGTATACTGTGCATGATTTTAGCCAACACTCTCCTGTTTTTGCGAGCTAAAAAGAGTCCTGCCCTGAAGTCATTTATGTTTCTACAGCTCTGCCTTATCTGGTGGCTCTTCCTTCGCTTTTTAAAATATTTCTTATTTACAGATACTATAATTGTTTCTTTTTGGTATGCTGAATACCTGGGAATCATTATGCTGGGCCCCGCCTTCTGGGCTGTCGGTTATACCTATTACAAAGAACGATTCCCCTCAACAAAATCTATAATAATGACTGTATCCCTGGGATTATGCCTGTTTATCCTGGTGGGTTCAAACTCCTTACATGAGCAGGTCTTTGCCTTCGACCACAGCAAATACTTCTGGTACAATAACTATACATATGGTTTACCTTTTTATGTTGTCATCACTTATATCACCATTCTAGTAACTACAGGCATGATTTTTTTCCTCCTTTCCATGGGTAAATCTCCCCATGCCAGGAGACAAGTGCTGTACGTAGTACTCGGGACGGTTACTGCATTTTTAATTAATTTATTATATATCTTTCCTCTGAAGAAACTAGGAATCCCTCATCCCAATATATGGTTTGATACGCCACAACTAATCGGACTGGTATCTCTGACTTTTATAACTGGGGCAGTAAATAATCGATTCCTTGAACCGGAAACAGGACTGGAACCCTTCCTCCGGGATTCAGGAGTTATGGCTGCGGTGGTAAACATCAATGGGTTAATCAACTGGTCAAGCCGATCCTTTGTTCGATGTTTTGGAAGTCCCGGCAGTTTTACCAGGGAGGGCCTTGAATATTTGATAAATTTCCAAAGGGGCGAAGAACTTCCCTGGGAAAAAATTAAAGAATTTATACCTGAACCAGAAAAGAACCCCCTTCAAGGGAAAAAAATGTTTTTAAGAACTATGGTATTTAAGGTTGGTGCCAACTACGCTTTTGTTTTGTCCGATGTCAGCAAATACCGACAAATGCTGATGAGCCTATGGGATCGAAAACAACAATTAGAGCGAATAAAAAATATCCTTGAAGGAGAGCTGTCCCTGACGGAAACAACAACAGCAGCAAAAGAACGGAAAGCCTTTACCTCCGGCCTGGATACATTAATGTCGAAAACTCTAAACGAAATAAAATCCGAAATCAATACACTTTCAACTGGTACAGGCCTGCAGGCGAAAAGGTCATCATTACAAAAAATCAAATTCAAGTCCTTTTACTGCCACCAGCTTCTAAGACTTTATCTATACAGTATGCAGCGTATTTCTATGAACCACGAATCAGCGGCCTCTTTTTTAAAAGCCATAGTTAATCAGCTTCAAACCTGCGGCATAAAAGCTGAATTATTTACTTTTGGAAAGGCACAGGCACAGATTAATGAAATCAAAGCAATGTATCAGATTCTATATATCATTTTTTTCTCTCTCCAAGATTATTGTGAAGAATTTCTAGTCCCAAAAAACTTATTAAAGGAACAAAATAACCATTGGTTAATCCGTTACACATCATCAGCTGAAGAACTTACCCTTACCATATTAATGCCTTCGGGCATCACCCTTCCCTCCCCTATACTACTGCTGATCCTCAAAGAAATTCAAAGCGCCTCCGGAGTCATGCGATTTCATGATAATCAAAGGGCAGGGTCCAAAGAAGAAATTACCGCTCTTCACCTGATATTCCCCGGGTGCCCTGAACAAAAAGAAGACAGCCGTCATTCCCCAAGGAGGTGCAAGAATTGATCAATTATTACCTTCTCCCACCTGCGCTTCGGGTGACCATGGCTTTTCTTGCACTTTCTTCCGGCATCCTATCCATGTCCTCCACAGCTTTTTTAGCCCAAATTTCTTTAGTGAAAGATGACGCTTTCTATTCTGCCCTGGCCCTGCGAATATCCTTATTTCTAGCTGTCAGCGGAAAGCTAATAGAAAATGCCTTTGTCCATAACATGGTCTGGGAAGGAACATTTCTCCCAGTCCCGGGCCAAATAAAATATTTGGCTCTTCTGCCTGCTTTCGCCCTTTTTTGGATTATTAAGGTTGACCCAAAAAAAAGAAAAAATGATAAAAAAATATTATCAACCCCTTACCAGATCAACGCTTTCACCTGCTCAACCTGTTCTGCCTTTTTAATTACCGTTTTCATAGGCGATAACTCCGGTTTATCAGCTTTTACCCTATCTTTTTTTGCTGCCTGCCTTCTGGCCTTCGTTGAATCCGCCTCATATTTTAGCAAACTGTTGAGATATACAACCAGCAATTTCACTCCCCTGGCCCTACGGGAGATATTTGATAATTTAGAAGAAGCTGCTGTTTTGGTGGACGATAAAAAATGGATCGAAGAACAAAACAAATCGTTTTTAAAACTGAGTAAAAAAATTGGTGTGCCTGATGATTGTCATGATTGGACAAGGTGGCAAAAATATTTATTGGACCACCTATCTGCCTCTGGGGAGGGAAATGAATTAGCAGTACCTGATGATCTGCCTGTCGAAATTGTATTAAATCAGGAGAGCAAAGCCGTATTAAAAATGTCCTCCCATCGTATTGTAAAAAGAAAAAAAGAAACCTTTACCGTAGTTTTTCAAGATGTAACCCCCTACGTTGAACTGGCTCAACAAATGGAAAAGGTCAATACAGAAATCGACTCAGCTAACCAAAAAATCAAAAAACTAATTCTCCAAATAGCCCAAATAGCTGTGGTCAACGAACGCAAGAGCATTACACAATCTGCTCACGACCACCTGGGTAATCAGCTTTCAGTGATACTAATGGGAGCAGAAGCTGCCCTTTCTGAAATAGATAACAATCCTGAAAAAGCGATGTTCTTCATAAAATCAGTTGAACCCCTTCTTGGTAAAAATTGGGAAGAACGGCTCCCCAAGGACCCTCTTACCCTAAGGGATACCATAGAAGTTCTTTCTTCACTTTTTACCAACATAGGCATACAGATAGAAACTTCTATTTCCAATACCCCCCTTCCCCTGCCCGTGGATCATGCTTTTGCGGAAATCTGCCGGGAAGCCATGACCAACTCATTATGTCATGGAAATGTTAAAACCATAAGAGTATCCCTCAAGTTCGAAAAGAGCAAAGTACAGCTGACCATTTCTGATAACGGCAAAGGCAGTGACTCTGGTCAACTAAAGCACGGTTTGGGGATAACAGGTATGCGCCGAAGGATAGAAAACTTAAATGGCTTCCTCCAGGTGGAGAACCTGCCTGATGAAGGTTTCGTTGTAAAAGCTGAAGCCCCCGCAGAGTAATTATTAACAACAATTGCCTATCCTAAAACAGATTTTGATGAGGCAGCTAATTATTTAACCAGTGCCCAGCGGGATGAAATAAGCAGCATTTAAGAAGGAAATGGAAAACGAAGAAGATTACGATGAATAGTAAACATAATCTGATAAAAATCCAAAACCCATGAGCATTTCCAAGGCCGCAGCCAATAGGAAAATTAGAATAATACATACCATAGGCCAGGAAAACCATCCCCTTGGAAACCACCCCTCTTTGTTATTTAATAGGGGTGAGACGATGGACTTTTTCTGTATTTTTAAAAGACAAATCACCATGCCCGCTGCAGCCGGAAGGGCAAAAACCAGCAATCCCAGTAAGTTAGAAGGTTCAGCTGTGGCCTCAACGTTGGAAATTCCATAAATATATAAGTAAGTTACTGCAAAAAAATTATTAAGCATATGGTAAAATACCCCTGCCAACAATGAACCGGTTTTTATTACCACCAAACCAATGGTAATTCCTAAAAAGAATGTGCCGATCAAACTTAGAAAGGACATATGCATTAATGCAAAAAGAAAAGCACTGAACACCAGTGCAGGCACATATCCCTGCCTTTCTATAGAGGGCATCAAAGCTCCCCGAAACAATACTTCTTCACAAACACCCGCAGAAAAAACAATAACCACATAATATATTATAAGTTCCCTCACTGTAGTTGGAATAGCTATTGTTTCAATAGGCTCAAACCCAAATTCCATTAAAAAAGTAACCAGGCCGGCTGCAATTACAATATTTATGATCCAGGTACATAAAGCTAGAAAGAAAATCAAAGGAATAAACCCTGCATTAAATAATTGTAACCGCCCAAAAACTGAGGGCTTAACTTTATACCGCCGCCAGTACATAAGCGCTGCAGGGAGGATTATAACCCACTGAATTACCATCATCCCCATCTCAACGTGAATCATCTGAGCAATAGACCCCAGGGTTACAAATAAAATCATCACCGCCAAAATCAGGCGGATTCCGGAAGCAGTAGTTGGGGCCGGCCCCTCTCCAGCAGCAAAATTTTCAGAATTACTATTTTGATTTTCCCAAGACACATCATTACCCCATTTCATACTATAGTTAACTGGTATTAATAATTTATATCTTTACTTCCGATAATCCTTTAATGTTTAGACTTCTTTTCTAAATTAAAAGAAAAATATTTAAATTATAATAATAAAAATGCTGTAACTTTCTGAAGTAATTAAAGGTCATTTTATTGCAATGCTTGAAGGGATAACCAGGATAGAAATCGAAATATTATAAATCTATTAAACCTTACCCCAAAACATTGTTTTAGTATAAGAAAAAGTTTTATAGTTTTAAGGAGGAACATACAAAATGATTTTTCGAAATGCAAAAATGTCCGACGTGGAGAGCATAGCCTCATTGATTAACGACTACGCTGATCAAAATCTCATGCTGCCCCGGACCATCCCCTTCATATACCAAAGAATTAGAGAGTACATGGTAATTGAAAAAGACGATATTATTATCGGTGTTGGAGCACTGCATGTCCTTTGGAAAGACCTGGCGGAAATATGCTCCCTGGCCATACACCCCAACTATGTTGGACAAGGATTAGGCCAAAAACTGGTGGAAAAGTTAACTCTGGTTTGCAGGGAATTGGCCATAGAAAAATTATTTACCCTAACCTACCAGCCTGATTTTTTTAAAAAATGTGGTTTTACACCCATTGAAAAAGAAAAGCTGCCTCAAAAAGTATGGACAGAATGTATCAATTGCCCTCTTTTTCCCAACTGCGAAGAAGTTGCACTGATAAAAGACCTGGTTTAATTCCGGTAATTTAGCTTATCTGTTTAAATTGTAATTACCGGAAAACCTGTTTTTTCCGATATACTCAGTAATTGCATTCCCAGCAGGTCCTTTCCATAACGATTAAAAGGTTTTTGTGGCAGAATAATCACCTCAGGTTTTGTTTTCAAATTATTAATTGCTTTTATAAAGTCCTCCACTACCAGCAGCCCAGCGCTCATAATACTGCCCCCAAAAAACTCATTGGGGACCTTTTTTACATCTATTTTATTTTCCTGTGGAAAGTTTTTCTCCAGTACCGTTTTTATCAACGGGTACCCTAAAACCGAGGTCAATATTAGTGCCTCTCGGCCCCTCATTCCCTCCAACCGTCGTACCAGATTCTTAACCTGGTCAGGGTCTATATCACTGTACATAATAAAACCGGGAGATTCTTCTTCCTTTTTCCTTACTATCACCGAGAAGGTTTGTCCATCTCTATTAATACTTAGAACCGGCGAAGAAAGGAATTTAACCCGGTTAAAGGCGTCCTCCCGACAGATTACATTTTCACCATCTATTTTTTCTATGACATCTGCCGGCTGTAACCCTGATTCCCAGGCAGGGCTGTTTTTAATTACTCCTTCAACCCGGGCCTCTAAATCTGTAAGAAACGGAGGTTCTAATATTATGGGAACCTTAAGCACCTCCCTGGCTTCACACAAGAACTCATGGAGTTTTTCCCATAGGGAGGGCTCAAATACCAGAGAAGACGGGGCTAACCGGGTAAATCCAGGAAGAAATACTCTAATGGTATCGGCTCCCCTATCCTCCAGGCACCACAAGGCCTTTCTTAAACTTTCCCAGCCTAGAATATGGGGCAGGGCTACTACGCTGCCGTGAAAATTCAACCCTACTTCTTTAACCTGCCGTAAGATACCTTCCATATCGCTGCCGGAAAGATCCCCCAGAACTTCTTTTCTTTTTTCCAAGGTATTCAAAGAAATAATCAATTCCAGGGGTTCCAACTCTTTAAAGAAAACTAAAAGATCCCGGTTAAGTAAAATTCCGTTGGTAGTAATTTGTATCATCGTTTCAGGAAACTGCTGTCGTAAATTCCCTAAAACCTTTTTGATTCCCAAATAACATAAAGGCTCGCCTTCTACCATACCCGTAGCAGATTCCCCAATTATAATCTTTTTATTCGCTGACAAGTATTGAAAAGAATCTATAATTTCCAAGGGATCCCTTTCAGGCAGCACATAAGCCTTAACTCCGGGAGGATTTTGTTTATGGCTGCAGAATACACAGGAAAGATTGCAGTGAGAGGTAACAGGCAGTATATTCCCGCTGCGCATAGAATTAAAAATTTGAGCTGGAGAAGCACTCTGCACCTTACATCCTCACCTTCTCAATTTTATCAGCCAAACTGTAAGCAGTCTTCCATATATCTCCTGCTCCCATGGTTATAATAATGTCTCCCGCACAGGAATTATGCAAAAGGTATTCTTCTGCATCCCTTGGCTCTAAAACCAGCACTTCCCTGTTTTCCTGCTCCATAATCTTTTGTGCTAGAATCTCACTGCTGATCCCCTCCATGGGATCTTCCCCGGCAGAGTAAATAGGTGTAATAATGATTATATCTGCATCTTTAAAACTGGTAACAAAATCATCAAAGAGATAATACGTCCTGGAATAACGGTGGGGCTGAAATACAGCCACAACCCTTCTGTCCCCGGTCAATTTAGCTGCTTTTAAAGTGACCTTAATTTCTGTTGGATGGTGAGCATAATCATCCACCACAGTAATGTCTTTTACTTCTCCCACGATTTGATATCTTCGTTTGGCACCTTTAAAGGTTTTAATTATTTCTTTAATATCCGTAAAATTCATTCCCAGTTCGCGGGCTACCGCTACAGCTGCCAAAGCGTTGTATATATTATGTTCTCCCGGGACACTCAACTGCATTTCTCCCAATTTTTCATCTCCGAAATGAACCGTAAAGGTAGAACCTTCCCGATTGTAGGCAATGTCTGTGACCCTATAGTGGGAGTTATTATTTAACCCATAAGTAATGCACTGGTCAGCACAGCTTTTCTGTAATCTTTCCAGATAAGGATCGTCCCCACAAATAATGGTCTTACCGCCTTTCTTAAGATTTTTTAAAAACATTTCATAGGTTTCAATAATCCTCTCAAAACTTCCCCCGTAGTGTTCCAGGTGATCCGCTTCAACATTAGTTATAACCGCTAAAGATGGTTTATATCGTAAAAAAGAATGGTCACTTTCACAGGCCTCTGCCACCAGATACTGGCTTTTCCCCAGCCGGGCATTGCCATCAAAATCACTCAACTCTCCCCCAATTACCGCTGTAGGATCCAGTCCACCCTTTTCCAAAACCAGGGAAACCATAGCAGTAGTAGTTGTCTTCCCATGAGTTCCGGCAATAGCAATTCCATGACGGCTGTTTATAAGATAGGCCAGCAGTTCTGAGCGATGCCAAAGAGGAATATTTTTCTCCCTGGCCGCCAGGATTTCCGGGTTAGTTGAGGGAATGGCCGTAGAATAGACCACCAGGTCTGCACCTAAAACGTTTTGAAAGTTATGCTCAAAATAAATTTGAGCTCCCATGCTCTTTAATTTTTTGGTTATGTTAGATTCATTCAAATCAGAACCGCTCACTTCATAACCCAGCTGCACAAATATTTTAGCCAGGGCGCTCATTCCATAACCGCCAATCCCTACAAAATGAACTTTTTTATAATTTTCCACAAAATTCATTCCTTTCCACACTAATAATAGATTCTTCCAGATAAAAAGCTAATTAACTGTGATAATAACTCCTATTATTTTTATGAAATATTATTTTTTCTCATTCCAGAGTTATCAATTAACATATATTTTACAATTCCTTTTGAGATAGCTTTATGTAAAAAAGAATTATTCATCATTTGTTATGTTTAATAACTATATTGAACTAATATATAACAAACAAACTAAGTAATCCACACAATTCACAGGGTTATCCACAGATTTTTTATGCGGTGCCTTGGGGTTTCTTCTCCATATCCACATTATCCACAGAAAGGTAACATAATTATTAAACAAAAATATGCAATAGTTTGCTCAAATAATCAGGTAATGGTAAGATTCTTTTATGTCTCGTCGCATCCGGCAGACAACTGCAGGCCGGGGACGGCATTTAAATCCATTGACGCAAAATCCTTTTTTAAATACTGATAAATCCCGGCACAGGCAATCATGGCCCCGTTGTCCGTACAGAACTCCAGGGGAGGATAATAAACACGATACCCTTCCTCCGAAGCCCTGCGGGATAGACTGGACCGCAGTGAAAGATTGGCCGCCACGCCCCCGGAAAGGGCAATAGTCTTCACATTCTTCCTTTCGGCAGCCTGAATAGCCTTTTCAACCAAGACTTCCACCACCGCCTGCTGAAAACTGGCGGCTAAATCCCTTACATCTATTTCCTCATTTTTCTGACTCATGCGATTTATATAATTTAAAACTGCCGACTTTACGCCGCTGAAACTAAAATCAAGGCTGTTTCCCTCCAGAAAGGCCCTGGGAAAAGTTATTGCCTCCGGGTTACCTTCTGCAGACAACCGGTCAATTATCGGGCCCCCAGGATAACCCAGGCCCAGTGCCCGGGCCACTTTATCAAAGACTTCCCCGGCTGCATCATCCCGGGTTCTGCCCAGAACTTCAAAGCACCCATGTTCCTCTATATACACCAGGTTAGTATGGCCCCCGGATACAATCAGGGCTACCAGAGGCAGCTCAAGGTCCCGGTGTAGCAAAAAATTAGCATAAAGATGACCCTCTATGTGGTTAACGGCAATCAGAGGCAGCCCAGCCGCATAAGACAAGGCTTTAGCACAAGTCACTCCCATCAGCAGCGCCCCCACCAGACCAGGCCCGTATGTCACCGCTATTGCACTGAGTTCATTCAGCTTCATCCCTGCCTCCCGAAGAGCTTCATCTACCAAAAGGTTTACAGCCTCCAGGTGATGACGGGAAGCAATCTCCGGCACCACTCCACCGAACCTCTGGTGAAAATCCGCCTGAGAAGATACAAGATTACTTAATATTCTTCCTTCCCCTAATACTACAGCCACGGCAGTATCGTCACAGGAGGTTTCAATCCCCATAATAATGACTTCTTTTTGCAGACTTTTTTTCTTTTCAATCATGTTGGCACCACTCATCTTCCTTTTACATTTCTCCTTAAAAAATATTAAAACATTACTTGTCTTCAAGAGCTATATTCATAAAGACTGCATCCTCATCACCATAATAACCTTTTTTGATGCCCGCCTCTCTAAAGCCCATTTTTTCGTAAAGACGCAGGGCAGAGCCATTGGTGGCTCTGACCTCTAGAGACACCCTCCTTGCCCCCCTGACGCCAGCCCTGTTCAACAGGGCTCCAAGAAGCATGCAGCCGTACCCCTTCTGCCGAAAAACAGGAGCCACCGCAAGGTTAGTAATGTGACAGTACTGATAAAAATTCCACATTCCCCCGTACCCTAACACCTTATTTTCATTCTTTAATACCAAATAATCTGCATATTCATTATCTTTCAACTCGTTTAAAAAAAGAAAAAATGACCAGGGCTTTATATAAGACTGACGTTCAATGGCTACTACTTCAAACAAATCTCCAAGGCCCATAGGTTTAAGGTTCAGTTCTTTCTGCTGCAGCAGCACCATCATCTCCTTTTTGCCGCTCCTCCCATTTTACTTCTGCTTCAGAACGACGAAGATACATTGGTTTTAAATGCAGGTAATTGTCTCGGTGTTTCTCAGAACAAATCCTATTTAAGCCCAGGTAGGCCACCAGAGCACCCCTGTTCACCCTCAGAAAGGGAGGAGCAAAACAGGCCCGTGCTTTCAATGTTTCCTGTAAGAGATCCCTGTACTTATCCATGGCATCACCTAAAAAGATTATTTTTTCCTCCGGTGCTGCTATTAAGAACTCCAGCAGCTCCCGCAGGGGAACAGCCATATAATTAGTAATTCTCTCAATTTGTTCCCCTGAACTCCGATAAACAGCAGAATATACCTCTCCCCGCCGGGCATCCAGCAGAGGACAGATTAACCCTTCCCCATAGTTGAACTGAAAGGCTAACACATCCAGAGTGGGAATCCCCACCAGGGGAATTCCCAAAGCCTGGGATAAAGCTCTGGCCGCAGCTACCCCAATTCTTATGCCGGTAAAAGACCCTGGTCCACAGGTTACCGAGATTCCCCCTAAATCACCTGGAGTAAAATCACAGTTCTCAATCACCGCAGAGATTAAGGGCATAAGCCTTTGAGAATGTGTTTTTTTATTCTGTAAGGTATACTCTCCCACAATCTGGTTTTCCCGGGCTAAGGCCACGCTGCACACCATGGTAGAAGTATCAATTCCCAGTATTAGCACCCTTGAATCAGCTCCTCAACCATCTTAACATATCTTTTTCCCCGGGGCTGAAAAGCCAGGCGTCTACCCTCTAACTCCAGTGGCTCTGTCTTCTCCAGGGTAATCCCCAGGTACTCATGGGGCAAATAATCTACTATTTTCTCCGCCCACTCAATCACTGAAACCCCTTCTCCATAAAAATATTCTTCATAACCCAGTTCCAGGATTTCTTCAGGATCCTCCAGGCGGTAAACATCAAAATGATACAGGGGTAATCTACCCGGATATTCATTAATTAAAACAAAGGTAGGACTGGTGACATAATTATGCACTCCCAAACCCTGAGCCAGACCCTGGGTAAAAACAGTTTTTCCCGTCCCCAGATCACCAAAAAGAGCGACAATATCCCCTGTTGCCAAAAGCATTCCCAATTTTTTCCCCACTTCCCGGGTTTCCTGGGTGCTGGCAGCAGTAAGTTCATACACTTTTAACAACTCCTCCAAACATTTTAAAAATGATCAAAACCCTTTCGGGTCAGCTTTGTTTCCTCTCCCTGAAAATCTACAATCTTTAAGCCCTCTTCTTTGGAGACAATCTTTCCAATTACGATTATTTTGCCTTCCAGTTCCCCGGATAAATCTTTCATCCGGGCAAGATTTTCTTCAGAAAAGGTAAAAAGCAGTTCGTAATCTTCCCCTCCAGAAACCGCCAAACTGACCGGATCCAGGGTTAGATGGCGGCAGACCCTTCCAGTGGCATCACTGATAGGAAGGCTGCTGGCAAATATCCTGGCGCCTACACCACTGGCACTGCAGATTTCTCCTAAATCTTTGTACAGTCCATCGCTCAGGTCAATCATGGAGGTAACAACTCCTGAGGCTGAAAGTATCCTAGATTCCTTAATGCGTAAGGGAGGCTCCTGGTGTGCCTTCAAAACTTCCTTCTCCCATTCATTCTGGGAGGGAAGCCCCTGTAGCAGCAGTTCCAACCCAGCGGCAGAAGCCCCTAAAAAACCGGTCACAGCCACTAAATCCCCTTCCCTGGCTCCAGACCTTACCAACATCCGCTCCCGCTCCACTTCCCCTATCAGAGTAATGCTTATGGTAATCCCCTGAGGGGACCTTACCGTATCTCCTCCGATCAGATTGATAGAGCAGATGCGGCACAAATCCTTCATCCCCCGGTAGAATTCTTCTATCCATTCCACTTCCGTATTTGAAGGCAATGCCACTGCTATTAACAGGTGGCGGGGCGCCCCCCCCATGGCAGCTATATCCGATATATTTACTGCCAGAGATTTTCTTCCCAGCTGCCAAGGAGAAATAGTCTCCCTCAAAAAATGTATCCCCTCCACCAGGACATCCTTGGTGAACAGCTGCAATTTATCTTCAGCAGTTTTAACTGCAGCTGCGTCATCCCCGATTCCTGTGACCACCACCTCCGGGTCAGGGAAAATATCTCGGGTCAGCCCTTTTATCAATTGCACCTCGCCAATTTCAGATATTAACATAGTATTATTAACCTTCCCCGTCCTTTTAATGTATCTTTTGACCATATGTAAAAAAACACTAAAGTTATTATATCACAGCCTGTTAACACAATTTTAAAAAGATACTGTTATTAACTATTTTAGGTGATCCTCCACTACCCGAAGTGCACAGTATTCACCACACATGGAGCAGGTCTCCTTTTTCTCAGGGTTTTTTCTCTCCCATACAGCTTTTGCCTTAACCGGGTCAATAGCTAGAGAGAACTGAGTTTCCCAGTCCAAATCCCTCCTGGCCTTAGCCATACTGAGATCTTTTTCCGCCGCCCCCTTGACCCCTTTCACCAAATCAGCAGCATGAGCAGCAATCCGAGAGGCCATCACTCCCTCCCTTACATCCTGGGCATCGGGCAGACCCAGGTGCTCTGCGGGAGTAACATAACAAAGAAAATCAGCTCCCGCTGCCGCCGCCACAGTACCACCGATGGCAGACACAATATGGTCATACCCGGGGGCAATGTCCGTAACCAGGGGCCCCAATACATAAAAAGGCGCCTCCCTGCAAATTCTTTTCTGCAGCTGTACATTGGCAGCAATCTGGTCCAGGGGGACATGTCCAGGGCCTTCTACCATTACCTGGACTCCCTTTTCCCGGGCTCTATCCACCAGCTCTCCTAGAATCAATAGTTCCTGTATCTGAGGTCTGTCCGTGGCATCCGACACACATCCAGGGCGAAACCCATCCCCCAGGCTGAGAGTAACATCATACTCAAGGGCCAGTTCCAACAATTGATCATAATAGCGGAAATAAGGGTTTTCTTTTCCGTGGCGAATCATCCACGCAGCCATAATGGCACCTCCCCGGCTCACCAGAGGCAGGACTCTGTCCTGTTCCTTTAACCTCTCTAATGATTCCAAGGTTATTCCGCAGTGCACCGTCATAAAATCCACTCCCTCTTTGGCCTGCTCTTCAATCACTTTTAAGAAATTTTCCTCCGGCACAGCCGTAACGCTTCCATACTCCTGACGGGCACTTACAGCTACCTGATATACAGGAACGGTCCCCACCGGAACTGGAGAAGACTTAATAATTTCTCTTCTGATTTCATTTATATAAGGTCCGGTGGAAAGGTCCATCACCGCATGGGCTCCTGCTTCCACCGCGGCTTTCAGTTTTTCCAGTTCAGGCTCCCTTTCTTTAAATTCCATAGAAATGCCAATGTTAGCATTGACCTTAGTCTTCAAGCCTTTCCCAAACCCTTCGGGTTCAAGATTCACATGCCTGGGGTTGGCCGGAATTACCACCTGGCCGCAGGCCACACTCTCCATTAAGGCTTGAATATCTACCTGTTCCTTTGATGCAACCTTTTCCATCTCATGGGTAATTCTACCTTGTTTCGCACTAACTAATTGAGTCATTATCCCACTCCCTCTTTTTTCTTAAATTTTAGTAATGTTAAACTTTTTTTCTTTCTTCGTCAGATATGTCCTGTCTGTTTCCATGGCAAATAATAAAACCCAAAAGAAAAACCTCGGGAAAACCCGCGGCCTTTGTGACTTCAAGTTACCTTCCCTTCGCCGGTATTACCCTAACAGGTTCAAAGGGTTGGGAAATAATATCCCTCTCAGCCCCTATAGGAGCACCCCCAGGTTTAAATCTTATATTTATTTTTTTCTAAATATATCAATTTGTCAAGGGGACAGTTCTTCTGACAACCTTGACAATTTATAATTTTGCTTTCTGGTTTCTTAATACTTTTTCCAAACATTCAGTAAACCGGCGGTTCTCCTGCATGGTACCCACCGTAATACGGATAAAATCCGGGTGGCCAAAAATATCCCCGGTTCTGACAATTACACCCAACTTCATCATCTCCTGAAACACTTCCTGAGAATCAACCCCCACCTGAAGAAATATAAAATTAGCCTGGGTAGGAACGTAATTAATCCCTTTTTTCTCAAACCAACTAAATAAAAAGTCCTTACCCTCCCTGTTCCCCTGAATGCTTTTTTCCAGATGCTCCTGATCCTCCACCGCAGCCAGAGCAGCCACCTGAGCCAACAAATTTACATTAAAAGGTTCTCTAACCCGATGCAGTGCAGATATTATATCCGGCTTAGCAATACCATAACCTATCCTCTGCCCTGCCAATCCGTAAATTTTAGAAAAAGTTCTGAGTACTATTACGTTTTGACCTTCCCCCACATAATCCAGCGACTGAGGGTAATCTTCATCCTCCACATACTCATAATAAGCTTCATCAAAAACCACTAGAACCCTGGGATCCAGCTGCTTTAAAAAATCATCCGTTTCAGCTTTGGTAACTATAGTTCCTGTAGGATTGTTAGGATTACATATAAAAACAATTTTGGTTTTTTCCGTCACTGCTCTGCCCATGGACTCCAGATCATGGGTAAAATCCTTTAGAGGCACGAAAACACAATTGGCTCCCATGATCTTTCCAACAAATTCATACTCCGAAAATGAAGGCTGGGCAATCACTATTTCGTCACCGGGGTCTAAAAAGGCTTCTGCCAATAATTTTAATATCTCATCGGATCCATTGCCCACCACCAGGTTGTCAGGTTCTACGAAGAGCATTTCTGCCAGCATATCCTTTAAATAAAAGCAGTTGCCGTCGGGATACATACTAATCTTATGCAGAGCTTCCCTCATAGCTTCCAATGCCCTGGGAGAAGGCCCAAAGGGATTCTCATTGGAAGCCATCTTGATCACATCTTTGATCCCCAGTTCCCGCTCTACTTCTTCGATAGGTTTCCCGGGCACATATGGCTTAATATCAAAGATAATCTTCCGGGCTATGTCTTCTATCATTATATAACCCCCTTGTATACTATGAGCAGCAGACGATTTGGACGTAAATTTCCAGTTCGTATGGTGCTCATTTGTTCTTTGAAAACTTTATACAGAATCAAATTTATTGTTATCTAAAGTACTTATGATCTTTTTAAAAAGGATTAAAAAAATTAGTAGTAGGGGTTGTGAATATGTGGTCAACGCGAAGTGTTGTCCAAGCAGTTCGTGGGGTCTGTGGGTAACTCGAAGAGTTATCCATCAGAATCCACAACTGCGGCATATTCACAAGCCTATCAAACAATACGTTTCCGCTTATCATATCAAAATAATTTGAAAATAGGGTTTACAGTCCTGGGATGTCTTTGGGAAAATATAGCCATAGGTGTCTACCAAGGGAATGTTCAATCTCCTCCCGTTGCCCCGTTATCGGGTGTCTTCCTTTTTTAGAGTGTTCCCCTGGCCCCATGTTATAGACCAACACGCTGACTGTTTCCCGGTTGCCCCTCTCTCCTGCCAGCAGAGGGAGACCAGTGCACCGAGGGGAACCGGTGTATTCCAATAGCTCGCAAGGCTGTCGTTCATGGGTTTCCCAGGGACATCCCAGGACTGTAGACATCACATCCTTTTTCTAAGGAGGTGAAAACAACGATGACTATCCCTTTGTTTGTCGGTATTGATGTAAGCAGCAAGGAAAATGTAGTATGCTGTTTAACCGATGAAGAAGAGAAACGAGCTTTATGCCGCTTTACTGTTCTAAATAACCGACCCGGTATCATGGAGCTGCAGAAACGGATTAATCAGCTGGTAGATAAGCATAGTTTTGATGAAATTCGTTTTGGACTGGAACATACCGGCTGCTACTCGACTCACGCCGCCATATACTTACATCGGCATTTAGATTTTGGGTGCTCTAATGTTAAAGTCTATATGTTTAACCCGAGCCTAATTAAGGAGTATAAAAAGTCTCATTTCCTTTCCCCCCCTAAAAATGACCGGGTGGATGCCTGGTATATTGCCGCCAAGGTTCGGTCCGGCCACTTACCTCATCCCTTCACCTGGAGTGAACCGATGATGGCACTGCAGCGGCTGACCCGGACCAGGTACCATCTCATGAAGGCACTGGTAAGAGAAAGTAATTTCCTTATGACCAACCTGTATTTAAAATGCAGCGATTACACGCTTGTTTTTGAAAACAAGCTGTCGGCAACTTCTTTGGCCGTCATGGAGGAGTTTGAATCCTCAGAAACTTTAGCAGAAATCTCTGTGGACCAGCTGGTGGAATTTTTAATCCAGCATGGTAAAAATCGATTTGATGATCCTCAATCTGTGGCTAAGGAATTACAGAAAGCAGCTCGTTCTTCTTACCGATTATCTAAGGCTATGGCTGATTCTGTTAACCTGGCTATGGCCTCCAGTATTCGGGTCATTCGGACAATTCAGGAACAGATTAAGTCTATAAAAAAGGCTATCGAAGACCATTTAAAAACGATTCCTCAAACTCTAGATTCTGTCCCGGGGATCGGTCCTATCTTTTCTTCTGGTATCTTGGCTGAAATTGGTGACATCCACCAGTTTGCCAGCCATAAGCAGTTGGCTAAGCATGCTGGCATTGCCTGGACTGAGAATCAATCGGGAAACTTTACGGCCAGCCAAACACGGCTAATTCACTCTGGTAACCGCTATTTGCGATATTACTTAATGGAGGCGGCTAACAGTGTTCGGGTGCACGACCCTGTTTTTGCAGAGTATTATGCCAAGAAAAAGGCAGAGCCGAAACAGTTCGCCCATAAACGGGCCCTTGCTCTTACAGCACGTAAACTGGTACGGTTGGTCTTTCATCTGCTAAAGACGAACCAACTCTACCAACCGAGAGGAGGAAACCAACAAGAAATATTATAAAGATTAGCTGCGATTCCATCCACCCATAATTTACCGTTAATGTAATTTTAGTACTGTTAATTTGGGTGGCTTAGTTAAGTGATGCCTTTTTTGAGCAAGCACCCCCTTAACAACAGTGAATTTCTTAAATAATTTCCAGTTAACTACTTGACATCACACCGCTGCTCTAAATCGCTTTATAACTTCCTTCTATCAATTACCCGCTGAGCTTTCCCTTCACTTCTGGGAATAGTCTTGGGTTCCACCAGCTTAATTTTGCCGGAAATTCCTAATATACTATCTATCTTATGTGCAATGGTTCTCTCTAAGTCCTCCAGTCCCTTTACCTTATCAGAGAACAGCTTTTCCGAAACCTCCACCCAAACCTCCAGTGAATCCATACTGCCTTTGCGGTCCACAATCAGCTGGTAATGAGGTTCTGTTTCCCCAATGTCTAAAAGAACACTTTCAATCTGCGTGGGGAATACATTAACTCCCCGAATAATAATCATGTCATCGGTGCGTCCGGTTACCTTATTCATCCGAACCATGGTACGACCACACTCACACTTTTCGTAGTTAAGGGAAGTAATATCCCGGGTACGATAGCGGATTACCGGAAAAGCTTCCTTAGTAATACTGGTAAAAACCAACTCCCCCCTGGAACCCGCCGGCAGAGGGTCTCCCGTTACCGGATCAATTATCTCCGGTATAAAGTGATCTTCAAAAATATGCAGTCCCTCCTGCATAGGACATTCGCTGGAAACTCCTGGGCCAATCACCTCACTGAGACCATAAATATCAATGGCCAATATCCCCAGATTATTCTCAATTTCTCTGCGCATACTCTGAGACCAGGGCTCTGCTCCAAACACCCCGGATTTAAGTTTGATATCCTTCTTAACCCCCATCTCCTGAATGACTTCTCCCATAAACAAGGCATAGGAGGGGGTACAAGCCAGTACTGTAGTGCCAAAGTCCTGCATCAGCATTACCTGCCGCTGTGTGTTTCCACCAGAAATGGGAATAACCGAAGCCCCAACCCGTTCTGCCCCATAGTGTACTCCCAGCCCCCCTGTAAATAAACCGTAGCCATAGGCAATCTGCACCACATCCTCTTTGGTAGTGTTGGCACAGGTCAGGGTCCGGGCCAAAAGCTCCGACCAGGTATCAATGTCATTTCGGGTATAACCTACCACCGTAGGCTTCCCGGTAGTGCCCGAGGAAGAATGAATTCGTACCACCTCCGACATGGGCACAGTAAAAAGCCCAAAGGGATAATTATCCCTCAAATCTTTTTTGGCGATAAAGGGAAGCAGCTTCAGGTCATTTAATGTCTTTATGTCCCCCGGCTTAACCCCTCTTTCATCCATTAAATTATGGTAATAGGGTACTTTATTATAAACCCTTTCTACCGTCTGCTTTAATCGTTCCAACTGAACTTTCTCCAGTTCTTCTCTGTCCATACATTCATATTTATCATTCCAAATCACTTTACCGGCCTCCCTAAAGTAAATCCTAATTATATCTATACCTGTCTATAACCTTATGACAGTTCGACATTAAGGCCAAAATTCCTGCACAATTAAGCATAAACAGATAAAAAACTGATTTTGCTTCTTTATTCTATATAATTTTTCCATAATTACCCTTGAACGTTACCTGTATATTTAAAAATTTAATTCAATATAAATTAAGAAAAGTTTTTATGAAAAAACTGAACAAAGGGGGTGAATGAAATTAAATTTGTCTTCATGAAAACTAACCTGACTAGTAAAACCAGGAAAAAGGCTGTACTGGCAGCCATTGTCCTTCTTTCTTTAAGTCTTTCCATCTTCCTGGACTTTCCTCAAAACATTATCACTGTAGTTACCGGTCAGGACCGGCTGGTGCCCATCTATTATGTAGAAACACCTGAGAAAAAGGTGGCCATCAGTTTCGATGCCTGTTGGGGAGCTGAATACACTCCAAAGATCCTTGAAGTTCTAAGG